>FLTS01000001.1:2522500-2875113 GCA_900078405.1 uncultured Stenotrophomonas sp.
CCTAAGCTTCAGCTTACGCAGACCGTACCGTAAACCGACACAGGTGGGTAGGATGAGAATTCTCAGGCGCTTGAGAGAACTCGGGTGAAGGAACTAGGCAACATGGCACCGTAACTTCGGGAGAAGGTGCACCCTCTTTGGTGGCCCATGCGGGTCAAAGCTGAGGAGGGTCGCAGTAACCAGGCCGCTGCGACTGTTTATCAAAAACACAGCACTCTGCAAACACGAAAGTGGACGTATAGGGTGTGACGCCTGCCCGGTGCTGGAAGGTTAATTGATGGGGTCAGCCGCAAGGCGAAGCTCTTGATCGAAGCCCCAGTAAACGGCGGCCGTAACTATAACGGTCCTAAGGTAGCGAAATTCCTTGTCGGGTAAGTTCCGACCTGCACGAATGGCGTAACGACAGCGGCGCTGTCTCCACCCGAGACTCAGTGAAATTGAAATCGCTGTGAAGATGCAGCGTTCCCGTGGCAAGACGGAAAGACCCCGTGAACCTTTACTATAGCTTTACACTGAACGTTGAGTTCGTCTGTGTAGGATAGGTGGGAGGCTATGAAACTGTGGCGCCAGCTGCAGTGGAGCCATCCTTGAAATACCACCCTGTCGTGCTTGACGTTCTAACCTGGGCCCGTAATCCGGGTCGGGGACCGTGTATGGTGGGTAGTTTGACTGGGGCGGTCTCCTCCTAAAGAGTAACGGAGGAGCTCGAAGGTACGCTCAGCGCGGTCGGACATCGCGCACTGTGTGCAAAGGCATAAGCGTGCTTGACTGCAAGATCGACGGATCAAGCAGGTACGAAAGTAGGACTTAGTGATCCGGTGGTTCTGTATGGAAGGGCCATCGCTCAACGGATAAAAGGTACTCCGGGGATAACAGGCTGATACCGCCCAAGAGTTCATATCGACGGCGGTGTTTGGCACCTCGATGTCGGCTCATCACATCCTGGGGCTGTAGTCGGTCCCAAGGGTATGGCTGTTCGCCATTTAAAGTGGTACGCGAGCTGGGTTCAGAACGTCGTGAGACAGTTCGGTCCCTATCTGCCATGGGCGTTGGAAGTTTGAGAGGGGCTGCTCCTAGTACGAGAGGACCGGAGTGGACGAACCTCTGGTGTTCCGGTTGTCACGCCAGTGGCATTGCCGGGTAGCTATGTTCGGAAGCGATAACCGCTGAAAGCATCTAAGCGGGAAGCGCGCCTCAAGATGAGACTTCCCGGGGCACAAGCCCCCTGAAGGAACCATGTAGACTACGTGGTTGATAGGTCAGGTGTGTAAGTGCAGCAATGCATTGAGCTAACTGATACTAATGATCCGTGTGGCTTGACCATATAACCTCAAGTTGCCTTGGCCGACATGACATGTCGATAGATCCAAGTGCACGCTACGTCACAAGTACCTACGAGAGGCTGGCGCTTCATCCAATACTCCGGATAGCGACCCTCCAACCCTCTCCCTGGTGAAATCAGCGCTGTGGAACCACCCGATCCCATCCCGAACTCGGAAGTGAAACGCAGCTGCGCCGATGGTAGTGTGGCTCAAGCCATGCGAGAGTAGGTCATCGCCAGGGGCTTTTTCCCCAAACCCCCAGCCAACAGGCTGGGGGTTTGCTTTTGGGTGCGATATGAAAACTCGGCGGAGGCTTGGCCCCGACCTACCTCCGCATATCAAAAGGCCCGAGCTAGCGGGGCTTCCAGCGGACAAGAGCGGCGGGTACTTACACCCCGCCAAACACCAACGTCGTTTTGGTATCGCCAAAGCCGAAAGCCCAGACAGCAACGGCGCCTATTGGCGCCGTTGCTGTTCACGTCACCGGGAAGATCAGCGTTGCTGCGGACGCTGCCGGGCCGCGATGGCCCAGCGGGCGGCGAGGTTGGGGGCGGTGATGCAGACCGCTTCGTCGGTCACCGTGGTCACCGCACGTTCCAGCAGCTGGATGTCGGCTTCATGCTGGCGGGCCACGTGCGGGTCCTCGAAGAAGATCGCCCGCTGGCAGCGATGCTCCAGCACGCGGTCGGCGATTTGGGCGTCGCCGCCGAGCGGACCGCTCTGGAAGCGCTGGATCCACTCCTGTTCGCGCGGCCAGCCGCGGCTCCATGCCAGTTCGTTCAAGTGCTGCCCGGTGGTGCCGGTGCCGATGCGCCGGGCGAAGCGCGAAAGCACGTCGAAATGCTCGGCGGCGAAGGCCAGCATCTGCGGCTTGCGGGCGTCGTGGGCGATCAGTGCCAGGGTCTGGTTGGCGAAGTCGTGCAGGTCGTCAGCGCCGGGATCGGCGGGCAGGCCGGCGTGGATGCGCTCCATCTCGACCCAGTCGCGGGCGCTGGCCACGGTCGAGATGAAGGGCTTGCCGTGGATGACGCACTGGCGTTTCAGGGCGATGGCTTCGGGGAACACCGAGGACGGGTCCACCGGGTCGATCAGGTAGATCGCGCCGTCCAGCGTGCGCTCCGGCGCGCCCATGCCGACGATCTCGGCGACCAGCTTCATCAAGCCGCCTTCGCGGCCGTTCGGGTAGCGCGTCAGGCCGGGCAGGCCACCGGCCGGCAGCGCGGCGACGATGGCGTCATGGGTACGACCGACGGCGTGCAGTTCCACGCCGAGTTCGCGGATGCCATTGGCGCTGGCGCGCAGCCAGCGGAACAGGGCGGCGTCGGCGCGCTCGTGGTGCAGGCGGTTGGCGGCCAGGCCGATGCGCATGGGGTTCTCGCTGGGGTTGGGGGTTTGAGTGTAAATCCTGGGGAGTCCTTCTTCGCCCTTTGGGAGACAGCCCTGCAGTGCAGGGCGAAGCCGCCCGGAGGGTGAGGCACAGGGATGTGCCGAATACAGGCGCCCGAAGGACGGATGAGGGGCGATCGGAGAACGATCATGGACTCCGTTCGCCCCTCATCCCAACTCCCGCTCCGCGCCCCGGCCCTCGCGTTGCCGCGAGGGCGCTCTGCCGACCGCGAACCAATGGTTCGCAAGCGGTCGTCACAGCCCCGGTGGGAGTTTCCTGCGGTTCGACCCTGTCAGTGCAGCAGCAGCTTGATGATGCTGGCGGCCGCGTCGCGGCCTTCGGCGACCGCGGTGACTACCAGATCGGCGCCGCGAACCGCGTCGCCACCGGCGAACAGGTAGGGGTTGTGGGTCTGGTAGGGCAGGCGGGTGCCGCCGCCGGCGACGATGCGGCCGTTGCCGGTGGCTTCCACGCCGTGCGCGCCCAGCCATTCCGGCAGGGTCGGCGAGAAGCCGAAGGCGATGATGACCACGTCCGCTTCCAGCAGCGATTCGCTGCCTTCGATGGGCTCGGCGTTGCGGCGGCCGTTGGCGTCGGGTTCGCCGAGCCGGGTTTCGACCACGGTGACGCCGATGACCTCGTCGTCGGCACCGGCCTCGATCGACAGCGGCTGGCGGTTGAACAGGAAGCGCACGCCTTCCTCGCGGGCGTTGGCAACTTCGCGCGCCGAGCCGGGCATGTTGGCCTCGTCGCGGCGGTAGGCACAGGTGACCTTGGCCGCGCCGAGGCGGATGGCGCTGCGCACGCAGTCCATGCCGGTGTCGCCGCCACCGAGTACCACTACGCGCTTGCCGGTCAGGTCGGGCAGGGCGATCTGGTCTTCCCAGCCGGCGATGGGCCGGCCCTGCGGGTCGGTGCCGCCGACGATGCGGCCGTTCTGCACGAGGAATGGCAGGGCCGGCAGCACGCCCTTCAGGTCCTGGCCGGGCAGGCCACCGTCGGTATAGCGGTAGGCGCCGGTGCCGAGGAACACGGCGTCGAACCCGGTTTCCAGCTGCTCGATGCCGATGTCGCGGCCGATCTCCACGCCGAGGCGGAACTGCACGCCCATGCCTTCGAGCACTTCGCGGCGCTTGGCGATCACGCCCTTGTCGAGCTTGAAGCTGGGGATGCCGAACTGCAGCAGGCCACCGATCTGCTCGTAGCGGTCGAACACCACCGCCTGCACGCCGGCACGTGCCAGCCGGTCGGCGCAGGCCAGGCCAGCCGGGCCGGCACCGACCACGGCCACGCGCTTGCCGGTGGCCTGCACGGCGTGCAGGTCCGGCTTCCAGCCGGTGGCCAGCGCGGTGTCGACGATGTACTTCTCGACCGCGCCGATGGTCACCGCGCCAAACTCTTCCAGCGTGCAGCTGCCTTCGCACAGGCGGTCCTGCGGGCAGACCCGGCCGCAGACTTCCGGCAGCGGGTTGGTTGAATGGCACAGCGTCGCCGCTTCGTGGATGCGGTCCTCCTGCACCAGCTGCAACCACTGCGGGATGGCGTTGTGCACCGGGCATTTCCAGCTGCAGTACGGGTTGCCGCAGTCGAGGCAGCGGCCGGCCTGGTACTGTGCGTCGGCCTTGTCGAACTTGCCGTACAGCTCGCCCCAGTCGCCGGACGTGCGCAGTTCCACCGGGATGCGCTGCGGCATGGTGCGGGGCAGGTCGAGGTATTGGAAGGCGTGCTTGCGGCTCATGACGGACTCTGGAAGACGATGGTGAAGGTTGCCGGCCGGCGGCCGGCACTACCGGGGCGGATCACGCGGCGCGCCGCAACGACTCGGCCAGTGATTCGATGCTGGCCGCCTTCGGTTTGACCAGCCAGAACTTGCCGACGTAGTCGCGGAACTCGTCGAGGATCTGCTGCGCCCAGATGCTGCCGGTCAGCTCGCGGTGGCGGCCGACCAGGGTGTGCAGGTGCTGGCGGTAGTTCTCGAAGCCCTCGCTGGAAATGCGGTGGATGTCGATCAGCTCGTGGTTGTAGCGGTCGACGAAGTCGCGGTCGATGTCCAGCACGTAGGCCAGGCCGCCGGTGAAGCCGGCGCCGAAGTTCTGGCCGACCTTGCCGAGCACCGCGACGATACCGTCGGTCATGTATTCGCAGCAGTGGTCGCCGGCGCCCTCGATCACCGCCAGCGCACCGGAATTGCGCACGCCGAAGCGCTCGCCGGCGCGCCCCGCGGCGAACAGCTCGCCACCGGTGGCGCCATACAGGCAGGTGTTGCCGACGATGGCGGTGTTGCGCGCCTCGAAGCGGGCGCCGCGCGGCGGGCGCACCACCAGCCGGCCGCCGGCCATGCCCTTGCCGACGTAGTCGTTGGCCTCGCCTTCCACTTCCAGGTTCAGGCCGTCGACGTTGAACGCGCCCAGGCTCTGCCCGGCGGTACCGCGGAAGCGCAGATGCAGCGGCGCATCGGCCATGCCGTGGTTGCCGTGCGCGCGGGCCACCGCGCCGGCCAGGCGGGTGCCGATCGAACGGTCGGTGTTGTGGATCAGGAAGCGGTGCTCGCCACCGCGCCTGTGGGCGATGGCGTCGCCGAGCAGGTTGTCCATCTGCGTGGCCAGGCTGTCCGGCGACTGGTACAGGCGCTGCGCCGCGCAGTGCGCACCGTCGTAGCGGGCCGGGGCCAGCAGGCGCGAGAGGTCGAGCCTGACGCCTTCGCGCGGCTCCACTTCCAGCTGCTGCAACAGGTCGGTGCGGCCGACGATCTCGTCCAGCGAACGTGCGCCGAGATAGGCCAGCCACTGCCGCACTTCCCCGGCCAGCAGCCGGAAGAAGTTCTCCACCCGCTCGGGCTGGCCGGTGTAGTGGTGCTCGCGCAGGCGCTCGTCCTGCGTGGCCAGGCCGGTGGCGCAATTGTTGAGGTGGCAGATGCGCAGGTACTTGCAGCCGAGCACGATCATCGGCGCGGTGCCGAAGCCGAAGCTGTCCGCGCCCAGCAGCGCGGCCTTGACCACGTCCAGCCCGGTCTTCAGGCCGCCATCGGTCTGCAGGATGGTGCGTCCGCGCAGGTCGTTGCCGACCAGCGCCTGGTGCGACTCGGCAATGCCCAGTTCCCACGGCACGCCGGCATAGCGGATCGAGCTGATCGGCGAGGCGCCGGTACCACCGTCGTGGCCGGACACGGTGATCAGGTCGGCGCCGGCCTTGACCACGCCGGCAGCAATGGTGCCGACGCCGGCGTGCGAGACCAGCTTCACCGACACCAGCGCTTCCGGGTTGACCTGCTTGAGGTCGTAGATCAACTGCGCCAGATCCTCGATCGAATAGATGTCGTGGTGCGGCGGCGGCGAAATCAGGCCGATGCCGGGCCTGGCGTAGCGCAGCCGCGCGATCAGTTCGTTGACCTTGTGCCCGGGCAGCTGCCCGCCTTCGCCGGGCTTGGCGCCCTGTGCGACTTTGATCTGCAGTACCTCGGCATTGACCAGGTATTCGGCGGTGACGCCGAAGCGGCCCGAGGCCACCTGCTTGATCTTGCTGCGCTTGTCGGTGCCGTAGCGCACAGGATCTTCGCCGCCTTCGCCGGAATTGCTGCGGCCGCCGAGGCGGTTCATCGCGATGGCCAGCGCCTCGTGCGCTTCCGGTGACAGCGCGCCGAGCGAGATCGCGGCGGTGTCGAAGCGCTTGAACAGCGATTCGACCGGTTCCACCTCGTCCAGCGGCACCGGCACGGCGGCCGGCTTCAGCTGCAGCAGGTCGCGCAACGCCGAGGCCGGGCGCGCGTGCACCGCCTCGCAGTAGCGTTGCCAGTCGGCGGCGTCGCCAGTGCGTGCGGCGCGCTGCAGGGTCATCACCACGTCCGGGTTGTACATGTGGTACTCGCCGCCGTGCACGTACTTGAGCAGGCCGCCGACCTCGGTGGGCACCTGCTCGTTCCAGGCGCGCACGGTGAGCTCGCGCGCCTCGGTGTCCAGCCGCGCCAGGCCGACGCCGCCGATGCGCGCGGTGGCGTCGGGGAAGCACAGCTCGATCACGTCCGGGTCCAGGCCGATGATCTCGAACAGCTGCGCGCCGCGGTAGCTGGCGACGGTGCAGATGCCCATCTTGGAGATGATCTTGGACAGGCCCTTGTAGATGCCCTTGCGGTAGCTGCGGCCGATCTGCGAGACCTCGCCGCCCTTCTTCAATTGCAGGATGCCGCGGCGGCCGAGGTCGAACAGGGTCTGGTAGGCCAGGTACGGGTACACCGCGGTGGCGCCAAAGCCGAGCAGGCAGGCCATGTGGTGCGCGTCGCGCGCGGTGCCGGTCTCGATGATCAGGTTGACGTCGCAGCGCAGGCCCACCTTCGACAGGTGGTGGTGCACCGCGCTGGTGGCCAGCAGCGCGTGCGCCATCGGCCGCTCCGGCACGGGATAGCGGTCGGACAGCAGCATCATCACCACGCCCTCGCGCGCGGCCTGCTCGCACTGCGCGCAGATGCGCTCGATGCCGGCCTTCAACCCTTCCTCGACGCCGTAGGACAGGTCGATCAGCCGGTTCCTGTCGACGTACTGCTCCATCTTCAGCAACTGCCGCAGCTTGCGCTGGCTGAGCACTGGCGAGTTGAGGATGACGTGGTTCACCGTCTCCGGGCCGGCATGGAAGATGTTGGTCTCGCGGCCGAGCTGGGTGGTCAACGACATCGCGCACTCTTCGCGCAGCGGGTCGATCGGCGGGTTGGTGACCTGCGCGAACGCCTGCCGGAAGTAGTCGTACAGCGGCCGCGTGTTGCGGCTGAGCACGGCGATGGGGGTGTCGTCGCCCATCGAGCCGGTGGCTTCCTGGCCGATCTCGGCCAGCGGCCGCAGCACCTGGTCCACTTCCTCGGCGGTGAGCTGGTACAGCTTGTGGTAGCTGCGCAGCGTGGCCTCGTCGAACGGCTCCTCGGCCAGCGACGGGTCGATCAGCTCGGTCTGCAGCCAGGTCACGCCCTGCTGCAGCCATTGCTTGTACGGCGCGCGCGCGCGGTTGATGCGGTCGATGGCGTCCGAGTCGAGCAGGTCGCCGCGCTTGAGGTCGATGGCCATCATCTCGCCCGGCCCGAGCTTGCCCTTGCGCACCACGCGCTCGGTCGGCACTTCCCACACGCCGGCCTCGGAGGCGACGAGGAAGTGGCGGTCGGAGGTGAGCAGCCAGCGCGCCGGGCGCAGACCGTTGCGGTCCAGGGTGCAGGCGGCGTAGCGGCCGTCGCAGGCGACGATGCCGGCCGGGCCGTCCCACGGCTCGGTGTTCAGGCCGTGGAATTCGTAGAACGCGGCCAGGTCGGCGTCCTTGAACTCCAGCGACTGGGTTGCCGGCGGCACCAGGATGCGCAGCGCCTGGATCAGCTCCATGCCGCCGGCCACCATCAGCTCCAGCATGTTGTCCATGCTCTGCGAGTCCGAGCCGTGCATCGAGATCACCGGGTCGAACTCGGCGATGTCGAATTTCGGCGTCTTCCACACCTTGCTGCGCGCCTGCGCCCAGTGGCGGTTGCCCTCGATGGTGTTGATCTCGCCGTTGTGGGCGAGCAGCCGGAACGGGTGCGCCAGCGGCCAGCGCGGCATCGTGTTGGTGGAAAAGCGCTGGTGGAACACCACCACCGACGAGGCCAGTTCGTGGCGTTGCAGGTCCGGGTAGAAGGTCGACAGCTTGTCCGGCAGCACCATGCCCTTGTAGCTGATGGCCTCGGCGCTGAGCGTGGTGACGTAATAGTCGTCGACGTCGCGCAGGGCCTGCTCGCTGCGGCGGCGGGCGAGGAACAGCGCCAGCGCGAACGGCTCGGCGCCTTGGCCGGCGCCGGCATCGACGAACACCTGCTCGACCCGCGGCAGCGTGGCGCGGGCCAGCTCGCCGCAGACGCTGTCGTCGGTGGGCACCACGCGCCAGCCGCGTGGCTGGCAGCCGGCATTGCGCAGTTGCGCGTCCAGTTCGTCGCGGCAGCGTTGCGCCTCGCCCGCGTCGTGCGGCAGGAACACCACGCCGGCGGCGAAGTTGGGGCCGACGGACAGGCCGGCTTCCTCGGCCAGCCGCCGCAGGAAGGCGGTGGGCTTGCGCAGCAGCAGGCCGCAGCCATCGCCGGTGAGGCCGTCGGCGGCGACGCCGCCGCGGTGGGTCATGCGCGAGAGCGCGGCGATGGCGGTATCGACGAGAAGGCGGGAGGGCTGGTCGTCCAGCTGCGCGACCATGCCGAAGCCGCAGGCGTCGCGTTCGTCCCGTGGGTCGTAGAGCCCCTGGCGGTTGCGGAGGGTCATCTGTGCCTCAGTGCGATGTCAGGTGAGCGGCGACACCTCTCCCTCGTCCATCGCGCATGCCATGCACGGCGGTGTTGCTTGCACGTGCACGGCATGCCCGTCACTGGAGCGCAGCGTTGAGGCCACCGGATGCGCTCGACTAGATCACGGATGTTGCGACGCCGCAATACATCGTTGCGACGGCAACCAAAGCCTTGTCCGACAAGGCTTTGGCCGGTGTGGTCATCAACCGCAGCGGACCCCGCTGACCAGGTTCTTGTCGTCCACCTCGATGTTCAGGCGCTCGCCCAGGTACTCCAGGGTGATCACCTGATCGGGCTTGAGCTGGCGCACCTGGCCGGCGCCGGCGTCCTGCCGGGCCTGCTCGGCCAGTTCGTCCGTATATGTCTGGCCGACCAGCCCCTGCACCTGGCTGGCGTCGCAGTTGCCCACCGGTGGCGGCGTGGCGGCGGCGTCGGGATCGGGCGTGGCGGCTTCGGCCGCGGCCTGCTGGGCCTGGTCCAGCACCCGGTCCTGCTCTTCCGGGACCGGGCCGTTGCAGGCGGCGAGGAGCAGGGCCAGGGCGGTGGCCGCCGTCAGGGCGAGGGCGCGGCGCGGGCCGCGGATGTTCGATGGAAAATGCATCAAGGGCTCCACAGCGGAATGGGGATGGCCCAAGGATAGGACAGGAGCGCGGAGCGGTGCGCGAACGTGCGGCGCATGCCGATAATCGCGCTGGATTCGTCGCGTTGGAGGGGGGATGCCACAGCCGGACGCTTGTCGTGTGCTGGTACTGGGGGGATACGGGCATTTCGGTGCGCGCATCGTGCGTGCGTTGGCGGCCACGCCACAGCTGCGGGTAATTGCGGCCGGGCGCCACCCCGAGGCGGCCGCGCGCCACCTGCCCGGCGTCGACCTGTCGCGCATCGAGCTGTGCCGGCTGGATGTCGCCGCCGCCGGTTTCCCCGCGCAACTGGCCGCCACCGGCGCCGCGCTGGTGATCCACACCGCCGGGCCGTTCCAGGGACAGGGCTACGGGGTCGCCCGCGCCTGCCTGCAGGCCGGCATGCACTACATCGACCTGGCCGACGGCCGCGATTTCGTGCGTGATTTCCCCGCGCAGCTGGACGCGGTGGCGCGACAGGCCGGGCGTTGCGCGATCAGCGGGGCCAGCACGCTGCCGGCGCTGTCCAGCGCGGTGGTCGATGCGCTGTGCGGGCGTTTCGACGTGGTGCAGGCCATCGACATCGTGATCGCCCCGGCGCAGGCCACGCCGCTGGGCATGGCCACGGTGCGCGCGGTGCTGTCGTACTGCGGGCAGCCGTTCCAGTGCTGGATCGACGGGCGCTGGCAGCGCGTGATCGGCTGGGCCGATCCGCAGCCGGTGGCATTCGCGCGCATCGCCCCGCGCCTGGCCTCGCCGTGCGACGTGCCCGACCACGACCTGCTGGTGCAGCGCTGCCCCGGCGTACAAACGGTGCGCTTCCGCGCCGCGCTGGAACTGCCGCTGCTGTCGCGTTGCCTGGCCGGCATCGCATGGCTGCGCCGCCACGGCCTGCCGCTGCCGATGGCAACGCTGGCCGGCGTGTTCGCCCGCGCCGGGCGCTGGTTCGACCGCTTCGGCACCGACCTGGGCGGCATGCGCGTGACCCTGCGTGGGCTGCGCGGTGGCGTCGAGCACACCCTGCACTGGGACCTCACCGCGCCGATGCTGCATGGCCCGGAAATCCCCATCTTCGCCGCGGTGCTGCTGGCACGCCGGCTGGCCGCCGGTGAGCCGCTGCCAGTGGGCGCGCATGCCTGCATGGGCCTGCTGACGCTGGCCGAATTCGAGGAAGAGTTCGCCCGCTGGGGAATCGACAGCGCGGTTTCCTGACGGCGCCGGCGCGACGAAGGTCGCCCTGCCCTCCGGGCTATTGACTACATTTGTCGTCATCGCTACCGTGGCGACAAATGTAGTCATGGAGTCTGGCATGCGCCGCAAGACCATCGGGGACCAGGAACTGGCCCTGCTGCAATACCTCGGGGAGAACCAGCCGGCCAGCGTCGGCGAAGTGGCCGCCGGTTTCGGCGAGTCGCGCGGGCTGGCCCGCTCCACCGTGCTGACCATGATGGAGCGCCTGCGGGCGAAGGGTTATCTGCGGCGCGCGCAGCACGCCGGCGTCTACCGCTACGAGGCCACCGCCGGGCAGCAGGAAGTGGTGAACAGCGCGGTCGGCAGCTTCGTCGAGAAGACTCTGCAAGGCTCGATCTCGCCGTTCGTGGCGTGGATGTCGGAAAAGGCCGAGGTCAGCGACGACGAGCTGGCCGAACTGCAAGCGCTGGTCAGCCGGCTGCAATCGCAGCGCCGCGAGGACTGAACCATGAACACCCTGCTCGAACTGCTCGGCAACCGCCTGCTGGCCACCAGCGTGCAGACCGTGGCGCTGACCGCCGTGGTGTGGCTGCTGTGCCGCTGCGTGCGGCGGCTGCCGGCCGCCACCCAGTGCGGCCTGTGGTGGCTGGTGGCGTTGCAGGCGGTGCTGGGCCTGCTGTGGGCCGCGCCGCTGGAACTGCCGGTGCTGCCGGCCGTGGAAGCCGCACAGCTGGCGCAGCAGGCCGTGCCGGCGCCAGCCGCTGATGCGGCACCGCTGGTGGTGATGACGCCACTGCCGCTGGAAAGCGGCTGGTCGTGGCTGTACGTGGCAATGGCGCTGTGGCTGGCCGGCGTGGGGGTGATGGCGCTGCGCACGGCTTCGGCATGGCGCGCCAGCCGCGTGCTGCTGCGCATCGCGCGGCCCTGCGATGACCGCCGCCTGGATGCCGCGTTGCAGCTGGCGGCCGAGGCGCATGGCCTGCGCCGCGCACCGCGGCTGATGCTGAGTGCGGCCATCGATTCGCCGCAGCTGGTCGGCCCGTGGCGGCCGGTGCTGCTGCTGCCGGCGCGCGGCCTGCGGCGCATGGGTGACGACGACCTGGACATGGCTCTGACCCACGAACTGGTGCACCTGCAGCGCCGCGACCTGTGGTGGGGGCTGCTGCCGGCCCTGGCCCAGCACCTGTTCTTCTTCCACCCGCTGGTGCACCTGGCCGCACGCGAATACGCGGTTGCCCGCGAAGCGGCGGTGGATGCGGCGGTGGTCGCCGGCGACCGCCATTGCCGCCAGCACTACGGACGCCTGCTGCTGCAGCTGGGCGTCGTCCCGCGGCCCGGTGCCGGCCTTGCCAGCGCCTCGCCGACCTTCCTCAGCCTCAAGCGGAGACTGCTCATGTTGCAGAACACATCTTCCTTTCCGCGCGTGGGCGCGGGCCTGATCGTTGCCGCGGTCGCGCTGGCCGGCGTGCTGCCAATGCGCCTGGTCGCCATGCCGGTACCGCCCGCCCCGCCGGCACCGCCGGTGGCACCCGTCGCCCCGGCCGCTCCCGCGGCCCCGGTTGCCGGCAAATCGGTGCTGAACACCGTGATATCGGCCGGTGCCGTGCCCGCCGCTATTCCCGCCCCGCCGCCGCCGGCTGTCCCGGCCGCACCACCCTCGCCACCGGCTCCGCCGCTCGATGCCCAAGGCGTGATCCACCTCTCCAGCGATGCGAGCCGCAACGGCTATGTGCTGCTGAAGGACAACCACAGCATCATGAACGGCTCCAGCGCCGACCTGCAGCAGGCACGGCAGCTGGACGACGGCAACGGCGTGCTGCTGCTGCGCCGCGACGGACAGGCGTATGTCGTGCGCGATGCCGATACGCTGTCGCACTTCCAGCAGGCATTTGCCGAAACCACGCGGCTGGGCGAGGCACAGGGCCGGCTTGGTGAGCAGCAGGGCCGGTTGGGTGAGCGCCAGGGCGAGATCGGTGCGCAGATGGGCGAAATCGGCGCCCGCATCGGGGCCATAGCCGCCCGGCAGGCGCAACTGGCGTTGTCCCGCGACGACGGTGCGGTCCTGCGCAAGGCCGCCGAGGATGCGCGCCGCGAAGCGGAAAAGGCGCGCGCGGAAATGGACAGCCCGGCCATGCGTGCCGAGATGGAAACGCTGGCACGCCGGCAGGCCGAACTCGGCAGGCAGCAGGCGCAACTGGGCAGGCAACAGGCGGAGGCCAGCGCGCGCGCGCGGCGCGAAGTCGAACGGCTGATCCAGCAGGCCATCCGCGACGGTCTGGTGCAGCAGGTCCGCGGTTGATGCTCCGTCGCCGGCGGGGATTCGTTCCCGCTGGCGCTTCATTGGCAATGTGCATGTCGCATCTACCGGGCGAGGATTGATGCCTGCTCGTCGGCTTCGGCCCGCACCAGTTGCAGGAACAGCTGCGCCAGCGTCACCACGTCCTGGTGGTTGTGTTCGCCGACGCGGCGCAGGTTGCGCGCGCTGCCGCCACGCAGGTAATCCAGCCATGCGGCCGGCGCTTCCGAACCGGGCAAATCGTCCTCGCGCTGGATGCGCAGCAGCTGGCGTTCGATGGTCGCCAGCCGGCAGTTCTCCCAGGTGCCGCGGTAGCGGCGGCGGGTGGGGAACAGCAGGTCCACGTGGTCCAGCGCGGAGAGCGGGTCGCCACGCCGCGCCAGCCGGTAGCGGGTCTTGAGCAGCGGCGCGTCGTAGCAGCGGCCGTTGTAGCTGGACAGCACCGTGGTCGGCGTCAGCCAGCCGGCGAACGTCTCCAGCATCGTGCGTTCCGCGCCCAGCGTGGCCATCAGCAGCTGGCGCACGCGCAGGCCTTCGCCGTGGGTGGCGTCGCGCTGCCAGTCGGCCGCGCCGATCATGAAGGCGCGGGTGCCGGTGCCGCCGGCCAGCCCCGTGGTTTCGGTATCGAAGAACAGCAGGTCGCGTGGCTGCACGCTTTCGTCCGGGCGCTTGCTGAAGGCCAGCGACAGCGGCTGCGCGGGGATGGGCTGCGGCAGGAAGGCTTCGATCAGGTGCAGGCCGGGCGCGATCTCGGTGCCGGGCAGGTCGCGGTCGAGCGGGCCGCGTTCGGCGCGCGGCGCGGGCGCGATGGCGCGGTTGCGGGTGGCCAGCAGGCGGCGCAGGGCGTCGCCATCCGGTGCGCGAGGTTTGGCGGAGGCGGGTTTGTGCCGGATTTGATCGGCCCAGCCGAAGGCCGACTCTTCGCGCGTGGATTTCTCCGGCTTTTGTAGGAGCGATGCTGGGTGGCCTCGGGCCATCAGTCGCGAAGCCGATGAATCCGCCGAGGCCGGTGAAGCGCCGGATGCATCCGGAGACTCGGGCATCACCTTGGCTTCCGGATGCGTCGGCTTCGCGACGGACGCTGCTCCTACGGGGGCTCCTGCAGCAGGCGCATCCGCATGCCCGGCCTGCTTTCGCAGCGCCTTCAGCTTGTCCAGGCTGATGCTCATGGCAACAGGTCGAGCGCCTCGTCGGCGGGCGCGGCGGCTGTCACCTGTTCGCAACGCGCGTCCGACAGCAACGACAGCACCCGCAACGCCAGCGAGCGCGGCGTCTCGCCCCGGCCTTCTTCCTGCGCGGCCAGCACCGGGCCAACGCAGGCCGGGCAACCGGTGCTGCAATCGCAGCGTTCGACCAATTCCAGCGCGCGCTGCACCAGTTCGCCCTGGCGCTGCCACAGCGGCTCGCTCAGGCCCACGCCACCGGGGAAGTTGTCGTACAGGTATACGGTCGGCACGAAGCTCTGCATCAGCTCCACCGCGCCTTCGCCGCCCTCGTTGCCGCGCAGCTGGCCGCGGCCGCTCTGGTCGGCCACCGCGAACCATGCACCGTCGCCGTTGCCCACCGCCTTCTGCAGATCGCGCGCGTCGGCCATCACCGCCACGGTGGCGACGATATGCAGCGCATAGGCCGCGCCGAGGAAGCCATCGAGCGCGTCCTGCTTCTGTGCGAACGCGCGCAGTAGTGTGGCCTGCGGCAACTGCCACCACACCGCGCTGGTGTGCAGTTCCTGGTCGGGCAGGTTGACCGGGCCGTAGCCGATGTTTTCGTGCGTGTAATAACGGATCTTCTTGTAGCCGGCCACGCGCCGCACCACGTGCACCTCGCCGTGGTGCGAATCGCCCAGCCCTGCGCTGTCGCCATCGAAGCGGTCCAGCACCTTCAACTTGGTGAAGTCGATGCTGTCGGTGTAGTAGTCCACATGGGTGTGGGTGACGTAGGCCTTGCGCCCGTCCCAGTCCAGCCGCTCCACCTGGTACGGTGTGCTCTGCACCATGTGGATCGCGCCTTCGTACAGGGTCAGCGCGGCGGTGGAGTAGTCCACCTCGGCGATGATCTGCTGCTTGCCGTCGCTGCGGTCGACGACGACGAAGTTGCCGTCGGCCACCGCGCGCAGGCTCACCGCGTTGGCCGGGTAGCTGTCGGCGATCCACTCCCAGCGCTCGCCTTCCTGATGCACCACCTCGCTCTCGGCCAGCGCCTGCAGGAACACCAGCGGGTCGATTGGCCCGAACGGCTCGCCGCTCATGAACGGCAGCTCGAACGCGGCGCAGCGGATGTGGTCGAACAGGATCAGCGGCTGGTCCGGGGCGGTGCGCGCGTGTTCCGGCGTGGCGCTGGCGAAGAAGTCCGGATGCCGCACCACGTACTGGTCCAGTGGTTGGCTGCTGGCCACCATCACGCCCAGTGCCGCCTGCTGGCGACGGCCGGCGCGGCCGAAGCGCTGCCAGGTCGCCGCCACGCTGCCCGGGTAGCCGTTGAGCACCACCACGTCCAGCGCGCCGATGTCCACGCCCAGCTCCAGCGCCGAGGTGCTGACGATGCCGTCGATGTCGCCGGCGCGCATCGCCCGTTCCACTTCGCGGCGCTCGGTGGGCAGGTAGCCGCCGCGGTAGGCGCGGATACGCGCCGGCTTGCGCGGGTCGTTGTCGAAGATGTCCTTCAGGTACTTGGTCAGCACCTCCACCATCAACCGCGTCTGCGCGAACACCAGCGTTTTCAGGCCGGACTTGATCGCGATGCGGGCGATGCGGTTGG
The DNA here is from genome assembly GCA_900078405.1 of uncultured Stenotrophomonas sp. NCBI lineage: Bacteria > Pseudomonadati > Pseudomonadota > Gammaproteobacteria > Lysobacterales > Lysobacteraceae > Stenotrophomonas > uncultured Stenotrophomonas sp. The sequence continues at coordinate 2,538,351 of FLTS01000001.1, forward strand.
CCTGCGAGCGTGCCGAGGCGCGCAGGCCGAGGTCGGGGTTGATGACCGGCGGGTTCCACAGCAGCACGTGCTTGGGCCCGCTGGGCGCACCGGATTCGGTGATCGCGTATACGCGCTCTTCGATCAGCGCCTCGGCATGCGCGTGCGGGTTGCCGATGGTGGCCGAGCACAGGATGAATTGCGGTTGCACGCCGTAGAACGCGCAGATGCGCTTGAGCCGGCGGATCACGTTGGTGACGTGGCTGCCGAACACGCCGCGATAGGTGTGGATTTCGTCGATCACCACGTAGCGCAGGTTCTCGAAGAACTGCGCCCACTTGGTGTGGTGCGGCAGGATCGCCTGGTGCAGCATGTCCGGGTTGCTGACCACGATGTCGCCATGCAGGCGGATCGCCTGCCGCGCATCGCCCGGGGTGTCACCGTCGAAGGTGAAGGCGCGCACGCCCAGCTCGCCGGCGCGGTTCAGTTCCAGCAGCTCGGCCACCTGGTCCTGCGCCAGCGCCTTGGTCGGGAACAGGTACAGGGCTTTCGCATTGCCGGCCATCGCCGCGCTCACCACCGGCAGCGTGTAGCACAGCGACTTGCCCGAGGCGGTGGGGGTGACGATGGCCACGTGCTCGCCGCGCTGCGTCGCCGCCCACGCTTCGGCCTGATGCGAATACAGCTGCTCGATGCCGCGCGCCTGCAATGCCGCTTTCAGTGCCTCGGGCACATCATCGGGAATCGGTGCATAACGGCCCTCGCGGCCGGGAATCGTGAAGCTGCCCGTCACCCGGTCGCCGTAGCGTTTTGCCAGCCGCTTGCCGAGCAGTGCGCCGTCGCGCGAGGGCAGGCCGTCGGTGGTCGCCAGCGCCCGTTCGCTGGCTTCGGTGCGGGGAGCGAGGGAGAACGCCATGCCGGTACTGCCGATCAAAGGACGGCATGGAAGCACACCGGCGTCTCATCCCGTGAGACGGTCGGCCGCCAACGAAATCCGAATCCGCCATCCGTAAACTGCCGGCCCGGCATGCAGGATGGAGACGGCAACGGTGAAGGCGGGTGGATGGCGGTCGATGGCGCTGGCCGGCGCGTTCTTGGCCGGTGCGGTACCGGCGCAGCAGGCGCTGCCGGAACAGCCTGCTGCGATCGTCGGGGATGCCGAGGATGCATTCCGGCCCACGCCGGCCGAAGGCGACGTCACCACCTTGGGCGAGGTGCGCGCGCTCAAGCCCGAGGACGATCAGCCGCTGGACCTGTACCGCTTCAGGAACCCGGTGCAGGTGGAGGACAACCGCTTCAGCCGTTCATGGAGCGAGCCGCCGACGCCGGAGCAGGTCAGCCTGAGCGGCGGCTACCTGCTGATGGGCATCAACCACGGCCTGATGGCTGCGGCCAAGGGCCTGCACAAGCTCACCAACGGCCGCGACCAGATCCAGTCCGCCGTCGCCCGCCCGCCGCCGGAGCTGAGCGAGCAGCAGCGCCTTCGCGCGCAGCGCTTCTGCCGGCAGCAGCAAGACTGCAGCGCGGGCGACTGACCCGTCGCCCGCCCGGCGCGTCACACCGTCGCGGGGTTGCCCTCAGGCGGAAACGCCGGCCAGCACCGCGTACATCACCACGGCGATCACCAGGAACAGGTAGACACCGCCGATGAAGAGGTAGCGCAGCATCGTCAGCACCGGGTTGCCGCCGTAGACGCGCTGCTGCATCCAGAACAGGTAGACCGGCACCGCCAGCCACAACAGCACGTACAGCCAGTCGCCGAGGGTGCCGACCACCGGGTTGCCGATGGCACCACTGATGCTGGCCACCGCGAAGGTCGCCAGCAGCACCAGCATCAGCCAGCTGTGGCTGTACAGGGCGACCACCAGGTGTTCGAGGTAGCCGGTCGGCCGCCGCAGGTAGGCCACGCGCAGCACCAGTGCGAACACCGGCATCAGCAGGAACAGCGCGCCGGGCAGCGCGGTCAGGACCGCCTGCAGGAACAGGTCGGGGTTGCCGTTCATGCGTTCGAGGTTGGCGCGGGTGTTCTCCATGCGCTGGTTGAGCCAGCGGTTGGCGAACTGCGGCCAGCCGGCCAGCACCACCGGGTTGGTCTGCGGGTCCCACGGCTTGCCGTTGACGTCGTGGCTGAACAACTGCCCGGTGCGGCCATCGCTGGCGCGCGCGGCCGCTCTGCCGGCGCGTGCCACGGCCGAGTCGCTGGTACCGGCCCGCGACGTGCCTTCCAGCTCGGCCAGGCGCCGCGCGGCGGCCGTGTTGATCGCGGTCATGGTCAGGGCGAGGCTCGCGGTGTTGCCGGGCGAGCCGCCAAGCACGCGCTCCATCTCCGCCACCTGCGCCACCCGCAGCCGTTCCACCTCGTCCGCGGTCTGCGCCGGCGCAAACAGCCCGGCCTGCTGGTCGAACACGCCCGTCCCCTCGGTGTGCAGCGCCAGCTTGCCGACGAAGAACGTGAACAGGGTGAGGATGACGAACAGCCGCAGCGGCTGCACGTAGCCCACCCGGTGGCCCTTGAGGAAGTTCACCGCCACCCGGCCCGGCACCGGCAGGTCGCGCAGGGTGCGGAAGATGCGCCCATCCAGATGCCAGAACGATTCGAACACCTCTTCCACCGCATGCCCGAAGTGCTTGAGCGGGTTGTGCGCGGATTGCCCGCAGTGGTGGCAGTAGTGGCCGTGCAGCGCGGCGTGGCAGTTCTCGCAGCTGCCGTGCTCGGGCGCGGCGGCAACGGCGGGCGGGTTGTCGCGGGTCGGGTTCATGGAGGGCACGGCGGATGGCGAAGCGCCACACGATAACGGCGATTGCCGGCCGGGTCAGCCCGCATGCAGCGGGTGGAAGCCGCATTGCACACGTGCCGTCCCTGCATGGTCGCAACCGTTTGTCCGGCCTGCGCATGCCGATTGCGGCTGTGTGGAAACGGTGGGTGCGTCGGGCGGCTTCGGCTACAGTAGCGCGATGATGAAAGAGCACATTCCCGGCGGCCTGTTGATCGCCATCGAGGGCATCGATGGTGCCGGCAAGTCCACGCTGGCGCGCCGGCTGGCCGACATCCTGGAGCAGGCCGGCGCCGAGGTGGTGCTGAGCAAGGAGCCGACCAACGGGCCGTGGGGCACGCAGTTGAGGGCTTCGGCGGCCACGGGCCGGCTGAGCCCGGAACAGGAAGTGGAACTGCTGCTGCGCGACCGCCGCCAGCACGTGGAGGAACTGGTCGTCCCGGCGCTGCAACGCGGCGCGGTGGTCATCCTCGACCGCTACTTCCCGTCGATGGTGGCCTACCAGGGAGCGGCCGGGCTGCCGGTGGACGAGCTGCTGCGCCTGAATGACTTCGCCCCGCGCCCGCACCTGCTGCTGCTGCTCGACCTGCCGCCGGAAACCGGGCTGGCGCGCATCCGCGCCCGCGGCGACGTGCCCAACCACTTCGAGACGGCACAGAACCTGGAGCGCTGCCGCGCGATCTTCCGGCAGCTGGACATCGCCGACAAGCAGGTGATCGACGCCAGCCACGACGCAGCGCAGGTACTGTGCGAGGCGCATGCGGCCATCACCGCAGCGCTGGCCCGGCGCCTTGCCGGGAGCGGTGGTCGGTCGCCGGAAAGCGCACGCAAGCTCGAACGCCTGAGCGCCGCCGATCTCGATTGAGGCGGCATCCGCCGGAAGGCGGAGCCATGCCCTTCGGCCCATGCGCGGGCCCATGCGTGTGGACACGATGGGGCATTCATTTCCCTGACGAGGTCTGCGTGATGCGGGTATTTCGATTGGCGGCGTTGAGCGTGGCCTTGCTGGCGTCGACGGGACTGGCGCATGCCACGCCCGGACCGGTCGTCATGGATGCGCGCGGCACGGCGATCAGCGAGGCCGCCTACCCGGGCACGATCATGCTGGACGTGGATGCCACCGACCTCGGCCAACGCGTGTTCAAGCTGCGCCAGACCGTGCCGGTGCAGGCCGGGTTGCAGCGCTTCCACTACCCGGCGTGGTTGCCGGGCAACCACTCGCCCAGCGGCGCGATCGAGAAACTGGCGGGGCTGGTCGTCACCGGCAACGGCCAGCGCCTGGAGTGGGTGCGCGATCCGCTCGATGTCTACACCTTCAAGGTGCAGGTGCCCGAGGGCGTGGACGAACTGCGCATGGACTACCAGTTCCTCAGCCCCACCGATTCGGCGCAGGGCCGCACGGTGATGACGCCGAACATGCTCAACCTGCAATGGAACGCGATGGTGCTGTACCCGGCCGGCCACGCCGCACATGCCATCAGCTACCGCGCCAGTGTCCGCTACCCGCAGGGCTGGGAAGCGGCCAGCGCGCTGGAAGTGGAGCGCCGCGACGGCGACACCGTGCACTACGCGCCGACCAACCTGGAAATCCTGGTCGATTCGCCGGTGTTCGCCGGCCGCTACCACCGCAGCTTCGATCTCGCCCCGGCTGGCACCCGCCCGGTGCGCCTGAACGTGTTTGCCGACCGTGCAAAGGATCTCGAAGCCAAGCCCGAGCACATCGAACAGCACCGCGCGCTGGTCACGCAGGCACGCCGGCTGTTCGGTGCCGAGCACTACGACCACTACGACTTCCTGTTCGCGGTGACCAGCCAGCTTGGCGGCATTGGCCTTGAACACCAGCGCTCCAGCGAGAACAGCGAGGACCGCGACTATTTCAGCGGCTGGGACGCCAAGGTCGGCAGCAGCGACCTGCTCGGCCACGAATACACCCACTCGTGGGACGGCAAGTACCGGCGCCCGGCCGACATGGCCACGCCGCATTACAACGTGCCGATGCAGGGCAGCCTGCTGTGGGTCTACGAAGGCCAGACCCAGTACTGGGGCAACGTGCTGACCGCACGCGCCGGCATCCGCCCGCTGGACGCCTCGCGCGATGCGCTGGCGCTGGTCGCGGCCACCTACGCCGACAACCGCCCCGGGCTGGCATGGCGCTCGCTCGGCGACACCACCAACGATCCGGTGATCGCCCGCCGCAAGCCCAAGCCCTACCGCGGCTACCAGATGAGCGAGGACTACTACCAGGGCGGGCAGATGCTGTGGCTGGAGGCCGACGTGCGCATCCGCGGCCTCAGCAAGGGCCGGCGCAGCCTCGACGATTTCGCCCGCGCCTTCTTCGGAAAGAACGATGGCCAGTGGGAACGCCCGGACACCTACACCTTCGAGGATGTCGCCGCCACGCTGGAACAGGTGCAGCCCACCGGCGACTGGATGCAGTTCCTGCGCGACCGGCTGGAACGCCGGACCGGCCTGACCGGCGGCATCGAGGCCGCGGGCTGGAAGCTGGTCTACAACGACAAGCCCAGCGCCTATTACCGCGCGCTGACGAAGGGCCGTGGCGCCAATTTCATCTACTCGCTGGGCATGACGCTAGACGGCAGCGGCCGCGTCGGCGAAGTGCGCTGGGACAGCCCGGCATTCGACGCCGGCCTCGGCAGCGGCATGCAGGTGCTGGCGGTCAACGACCTGCAATACAGCGCCGACGAGCTGGAAGAAGCGGTGCGTGCGGCAAAGGACGGCAAGCAGCCGATCCGCCTGCTGGTCAAGGAGATGGACGTCTACCGCAGCCTGAGCATCGACTACCACGGCGGCCTGCGTTATCCGGCGTTGCAGCGCATCGAGGGCACGACCGATTACCTGACGCCGATCTTCAGCGCGAGGAAGTGAGGCTTTCGCGGGCCTGCGCTCGCAAAGCCTTCTACAAGGCCTCGGTTTCCCCATATAGGAGCGACGGGAGTCGCGACCGCTTTTACCGGTAAATCCCCGGTCGCCACTCGCGTCGCTCCTACGGTGGGGGAAACCGGAAGAGGAGACGGACCCTCAAACCGGATACCACGCCAGCGCCGCACGGAAATCCGCCGCTGCCTGCCACTCGTGCAGGTGCCAGCGCGTGGCCTCGCCCAGGCCCGGGTCGCACCACGCCAGGTGCAGCGCACCATCGTCGCCGGGTGCGAAACGCAGTTTGTGCAGGCCGAAGGAAATGCCGTGGCCATGCGCCTTCAGCAGTGCCTCCTTGGCGCACCAGACGCGGAAGAACCAGCGCTCGCAGTCGGCCTCGTCCAGCGTGTCCAGCCACGCAACCTCGCCGGGATGGAAGAAGCGGCGGATCACCTCGCGCATCTGCCGGCGCGGGCGCTGCTGCTCCAGGTCCACGCCCAGCCGCACGTGCTCGCCCAGCGCCACCAGCAGGTGCCCGCCGCTGTGGCTCCAGCCGGTGCCGTAATGCGCCAGCTCGCCGATCAGCCACGGCCGGTTGCGCTCGTCGCGGGTCAGCGGCAGCGCCTGCGGCGTGCTGCCCAGCTCGGCGGCCAGCAGCTCGCGCGCCTGCGGCTCGCCGCGGGTGCCCGGCACGTGCGGCAGCTGCCAGACCCGGACCTGCCCGAATTGCCACGCGCGCACCGGCGTCATCGCCGTCCGCCCCGTCCGTGGAGGGTCCACGGTTGCTTCACGCCCGATCGGCTTGACTGGCAAGGCCGCACCCGCCCGGGTGCATTGACGCAGGGAGATACTCGCATGATCGGTTTCATCATCTGGTTGATCGTGGGCGGCATCGTCGGCTGGCTGGCCAGCATCATCATGCGCCGCGACGCGCAGCAGGGCATCGTCCTGAACATCGTGGTCGGCATCATCGGCGCGATGCTGGCCGGCTTCCTGTTCGGCGGCGGCATCAATGGCGCGATCACGCTGCGCTCGTTCCTGCTTTCGCTGCTGGGCGCGGTGATCCTGCTGGCCATCGTCAACCTGTTCACGCGCAAGAGCATCCGCTGAAGCAGGAACGAGTGGGGAGGAACGAGTAGAGGCAAGGAGCCGGAACGCTTCGGCTTTCTCTCGTTCCTCGTTCCTCTTCACTCGTTCCTGTCCAACTGCACCCACGCCGGTGCGTGGTCGCTGGGCCGCTCCCAAGTGCGTGGTTCGCGGTCGATGCCCGCCGCCAGTGCATGCGGTTTCAGCGCGTCGGACACCAGGGTCAGGTCGATGCGCAGGCCGAGGTCGCGGCGGAAGCCGGCGGCGCGGTAGTCCCACCAGCTGAACACGCCGGCCGCGTCGTTGTGCAGGCGGAAGCCGTCGTGCAGGCCCAGTTGCAGCAGCTTGTCCAGCGCGCCGCGCTCGGCGGTGGAAGTGAGGATGTGGTTGTCGTTCCACACCGCCGGGTCATGCACGTCGCGTGCGTCCGGGGCGATGTTGAAGTCGCCCAGGACCACCAGCTTCGGGTGCTTCTGCAGTTCGGTGGCGATCCAGCCATGCACCGCCTCCAGCCAGCGCAGCTTGTAGGCGTACTTGTCGGTACCCACGTCCTGGCCGTTGACCACGTACAGGTTGATGATGCGCACGCCGTTGACGGTGCCGGCGATCACCCGCTTCTGCTCGTCGTCGAAACCGGGGATGCCGATCTGCACGTCCTCGATCGGGTCACGCGCCAGCAGTGCCACGCCGTTGTAGGTCTTCTGCCCGGCGAACACGTTGCGGTAGCCCAGTTCCAGCAGACGGCCTTCGGGGAACTTGTGGTCCTCCAGCTTGGTTTCCTGGATGCCGACCACGTCAGGGGCGAAAGCGGCCAGCCACTGTTCCAGGTGCGGCAGGCGGACATTGAGTGAATTGACGTTCCACGAGGCGATTTTCATGGGGACATTCTATCCGCCCCGGTCCTGCAGCCGATGAAGCGCGCGGCCTTCGCATCGGGCGGGCCGAGCAGGCCGGCGCCGGCTTCAGCCCTGCGTGCGGCCGTCGGCCATGTGCACGACCTGCTGGCCGAACAGCGCCACGTCCTCCGGGTCGTGGCTGATCAGCAACAGCGGGATACCGGTTTCCTCAAGCACGCTTTCCAGCTCGCGCCGCAGGTGCGCGCGCAGGGCGTGGTCGAGGGCGGCGAAGGGTTCGTCGAGCAGCAGGGCCTGTGGCCGGGTGACCAGCGCGCGGGCCAGCGCGGTGCGTTGGCGCTGGCCGCCGGAGACCTGCGCGGGCAGCAGGTCGCCGACGTGGTCGATGCCGAACACCTGCAACCAGTGCTCCACCGCGGCGATGCGGCAGCCGCGGGCCGGGTTGCGCCAGCCCCGGCGCAGGCCGAAGGCGACGTTCTGGCGCACGCTCAGGTGCGGAAACAGCGCATAGTCCTGGAACACGTAGCCGATCCTGCGCTGCTGCGGGGACAGGTGAATGCCGGCAGCGGCATCGAACAGTGGTTGCCCGTGCATGCGGATGCTGCCGGCGTCCGGCCGCAGCAGGCCGGCCACCGCCTTCAGGGTCAGGCTCTTGCCCGCGCCGGACGGGCCGAACACCACCACCCGCGGTTGCCGGCAACGCAGCGCGGCGTCTAGCTGGAAGCGTTGCCCCGCCGCCTGCAGCTGGCAGTGGATATCCAGTTCAAGCCACATTGCGCGCATCACCGGGTGGGCGGCCGACCAGCCGGGCGGCGACCAGCAGCACGCCGATGCACACTGCCGAGGACACCAGCACCAGCAGGTTGGCGCGGCCATCGTTGCCGGCCTGCACCGCTTCGTAGATGGCGATGGACAGGGTCTGGGTGCGGCCGGGAATGCTGCCGGCGACCATGATGGTGGCGCCGAACTCGCCCATTGCCCGCGCGAACGCCAGCAGCAGGCCGGCGAGGATGCCGCGCCACGCCAGCGGCAGGGTGACCCGGAAGAACAGCGCCGGCTCGGAGGTGCCCAAGGTCCGCGCGGCCTGCTCCAGCTGCCTGTCCACGCCCTCGAACGCGGCCCGCGCCGGCTTGAACACCAGCGGCAGCGAGGCCACCGCCGCGGCGATCACCGCCGCCTGCCAGGTGAATACCAGATTGATGCCGAAGCTGCGGTGCAGCCACGCGCCCAATGGGCCGTTGCTGCCGATCAGCACCAGCAGGTAGTAGCCCAGCACCGTGGGCGGCAGGATCATCGGCAGGGTCAGCAGCGTGTCCAGCAGTTCGCGGCCGGGGAAGCGCCGCCGTGCCAGCAGCCCGCCCAGCGCGATGCCCAGCACCAGGTTGATCGCGGTCGCGCAGCCGGCCACCTTCAGTGACAGCCACAGCGCGCTCCAGTCCAGGTCGAGCATCAAGGGCTTCCGAAACCGTGCCTGCGCAGGATGGCCTGGCCGGCGGGCGAGCGCACGAAGGCGATGAAGCGCCGCGCCTCGTCGGCGTTGCCGCTGCCCTTGACCATCGCCAGCGGGTAGCTGATGGGAGTGGGAAGCGGCACCTGGAACGCGCGCCGCACGCGTTCGGGCATGGCCTGCGCGTCGGTGGCGTAGACGAAGCCGGCATCCACCTCGCCGCGTGCCACGTAGTCCAGCGACTGGCGCACGTTCTGCGCAAGGATCAGTCTGGCCTGCAACGACGGCCACAGCCCGGCCTGCTGCAGGGCCTGCCGCGCATAGCGTCCGGCCGGCACACTGTCGGGGTTGCCGATGGTCACCCGGCTGACTGCCGGCCCGGCGAGCGCCGCCAGCGAGGCAGGTGCGGACGCCGCGCGTGGCGGCACCACCACCCACAGGGTGTTGGTCGCGAACACCTGGCGCGTCGAGGGTTCGATCAGGCTGCGTTGGGCGGCCTGGTCCATCGTCTCCTGGTCGGCGAAGGCGAGCACGTCCACCGGCGCGCCGCGCGCGACCTGTTGCAGCAGGGCCCCGGACGCGGCGAAGTTCAAATCGACCCGGGCGCCGGGGTAGCGCGCGCCGTAGGCGCCGGCGATCTCGCGGAAGCCTTCGGCCAGGCTGGAGGCCGCCGAAACCGTCAGCTCCGCGGCCGTGGCCGGGAGGACGTGGAGCAGCAACAGCAGTATCCAGGGTTTTTTCATGGCGTGGTTCCGGGTACATGGCCCGCGTGGGAGGGGAGGAAGGCAGCGACACCGAGGGCGTTCGGCCTCACAGGGAACGCTGGCGCGCGGTCATGGTACCGCCGGGGGCCTTGGCCCCCGCACCGCGCGCCGTCGTGGCGACCGTCTCAACCGTGCCGGTGACCATCGGCCGCGGCCGCCGCGATGGCTTCCGGCAGATCGGTTTCGCGGTCGATCTGCGGGAAGCGGCGGCGTTCCATGCGGCGGATCGCGAAGTGCATCCACGCCAACGCGCCGGCCACCAGCACGAACAGCAGCATGAAGCAGCTGCTCCAGATGCCGACCACATCGTTCAGTGCGCCGAACACGATCGGCAGGATGAAGCCGCCGAGGCCGCCGATCATGCCGACCACGCCGCCCACCGCGCCGACGTGCTGCGGGTAGTACACGGGGATGTGCTTGTACACCGCCGCCTTGCCCAGCGACATGAAGAAGCCCAGCACGAACACCAGCACGGTGAACAGGGTCACGCCGATGGCCAGGTGGAAGCTGAGTTCGCCGTGCACGCCCTGCACCACGTAGCGGGTGTCGGGGTAGGCGAGCAGGAAAGTGCAGATGGCCGACACGCCCAGCGTCCAGTACATCACCCGGCGCGCGCCGATGCGGTCGGACAGCCAGCCGCCGACCACCCGGAACAGGCTGGCCGGGATCGAATAGCAGGCCGCCAGCACGCCGGCGGTGCCCACGTCCATGCCGTAGGCGCCGACCAGGTAGTGCGGCAGCCACAGCGCCAGCGCGACGAAGCCGCCGAACACGAAGAAGTAGTACAGCGAGAAGCGCCACACCTGCAGGTTCTTCAGCGGCGCCATCTGCTCGGCGAACGGCATCGGCTTGACCCCGCTGCGGCGGCGTTCTTCCAGCGAGGGGTCTTCCTTGCTGAACAGATAGAACAGGATGGCGGTGACCGCCAGCCCCACCGCCCACAGCTTGGCCACCATCATCCAGCCCGAGGCCACCATCACCAGCGGCGCCAGCAGCTTGGTCACCGCCGAGCCGATGTTGCCGGCACCGAAGATGCCCAGCGCCGTGCCCTGCTTCTCCGGCGGGAACCACTTGGACACATAGGTCACGCCGACCGAGAAGTTGCCGCCGGCGATGCCGACGAACAGTGCCGCCAGCAGGAATTGCGGGTAGGTCTGCGCATAGGTCAGCAGCCATGTCGCCACCGCGCCGCACAGCATCACCAGCGTCATCACCTTGCGCCCGCCGAACTGGTCCGACCAGATGCCGAGGAACACGCGGATCACCGAGCCGGTCAGCACCGGGGTGGCGATCAGCAGGCCGAACTGGGTGTCGTTCAGGCCCAGCTGCCTGCTGATCTGGATGCCGATGATCGCGAAGATCATCCATACCGCGAAGCAGATCGTGAAAGCGAAGGTGCTTATCTTTGTTGACATGTCCAACGACATGAGCAAACGCATCGGCGAATATCATCCATACCGCGAAGCACACGGTGAAAGCGAAAGTGCTCAGCCACAGCGCGCGCTGCTGCTGCCCGGCACTGGCGGGGGCAAGGGCCTGGTTCATGGAAATCCTCTGAAGGAAGGTGGGGGAGTCAGCCGGCCTCGGCTTCTATCTCTTCCAGACCGCGGACCGGGTAGCGTTCCTGCAACTGCAACAAATAGGCCTGTATTTCGCGCTGGCGCACCTGCAGCTCCAGGTAGTCGCGGATCTGCGCGTGTACCGCTTCGAACGCCTGTGGCTGCCCGGGCTCGCAGGCCTCAACGCAGACCACGTGGTAGCCCCAGCGCGATTCCACCGGGAAGCCGGCCAGGCCCTCGCGCAGGCGGAACACCTGGCGGTCGAACTCCGGCGTGGTCTGGCCGCGCTGCAGCCAGCCCAGGTCGCCGCCGTCGCCGGCCGAGGGGCAGCGTGAATGGCGCAGGGCGAAATCGGCGAACAGGTGCGGTTGTTCCTTGAGCTGGCCGAGCAGCCGCTCGGCCTCGCTGCGCGCGGCCAGGCGCCCGGCCACGTCATCCGCCGGCGCGGCCAGCAGGATGTGGCGCACGCGGACCCGGTCGGGCGAGCGGAAGCGCCCGGGATTCTGCTCGAAGTAACGGCGGCAGTCGTCCTCGTTCGGCACGCGGTCCTCCACGGCCTGCTCCAGCAGCTGCTGGATCAACACTTCCTCGTCGCTGAGCGGGCTGTCGGCCGGTGCTTGCAGGCCCAGCCGCAACGCTTCGCGGCGCAGCAGCTCGCGCACCACCAGTGCGCGTGCGGCGTCGGCGCGCGACTGCTCCGGGCGCATCGCACGGTGGTGCTGCATTTCGCGGGCGATGTCGGCCTCGCTGATCGCGGTGTCGTCCACGAACAGCCGGCACGGCGCCGGCTGCCCCAGCGAGCGCGGGCCCTCGCCGTCCGCGTCGTGGTGATGGTGGCCGGCCTCGGCCGGCACCGGCTGTGCGGAGTCGATCACGGTGATCGGCAGGATGCGCGTCTGCACGTTCATCGCTTACTCCCGCGGCCCGTAGCGCAGCGTGGCCTGGCGCCGGCGCACCACCTGATAGGGGCGCCACAGGTAGCTGACCGGGATGCTCCACACGTGCACCAGCCGGGTGAACGGTGCGATCAGGAACAGGGTCAGGCCGAGGAAGATATGCAGCTTGTAGACCCAGTGCACGCCTTCGATGAAGTCGGCCGCGCCGGCACGGAAGGTGACGATGTGCTGCGCCCATTCGGCCAGCAGCACCATCACCCCGCCGTCGAGGTGGCCGGCCGACACCTTGATGCTGTACAGGCCCAGGCACAGCTGCGCGAACAGCAGCACCAGCACCAGCGTGTCGCCGAAGCTGCCGGTGGCGCGTACCCGCGGGTTGCCCAGCCGGCGCACCAGCAGGATGCCGATGCCGATGAAGCACAGCGCGCCGAACAGGCCGCCGCCCAGGTCGCCGATCAACTGCTTCTGCGGGGTGGTGATGAAGTGCTCGTACACCGCGTGCGGGGTGAGCAGGCCGACCAGGTGGCCGCCGAGGATCGCCAGCACGCCGATGTGGAAGCAGTTGCTGCCGATCCGCATGCCCTTGTCCGACAGCAACTGGCTGGAGCCGGTGCGCCAGCTGTACATGGTCTTGTCGTAGCGCGCCCAGCTGCCGATCAGCAGCACCGCCACGGCGATGTACGGGTAGAACTGGAAGGCGAACTGGTGGAGGTAGTGGTTCATGGCTGCACCTCTGGATGCGAAGGACGGGCCGGGGAACGCCGGGGTGGCGCGCAATCCTGCGCGGGAGCGTCGCTGCCGAAGCGGACCGCTTCCTCTTCCCACAGCCGGTCCATGACTTCGGTGGTGTCGTCGCGTGCTTCTTCGCTGGCGCGCTGGCGCAGCAGCGCCAGGTTGACCTTGCCGTCGCCGGTCTCGACCAGGATTTCCAGCAGCACCGCATGCGGCAGCTCACGCTCGGCGGCACGCGCGGCCAGCATGCCGGCGATGTGGCCGATGTGGTGCAGCCAGTCGCGGGCCTCGGCCTCGGGCCGGTGGGCGAGGAATTCCAGCAGCAGCGGCAGGTAGTCCGGCAGTTCGCGCGCGTCCAGCGCGAAGCCGTTGCGGCGGTAGGTTTCCACCAGGTCGACCATTGCCTGGCCGCGGTCGCGCGATTCGCCGTGGATGTGCTCGAACAGCAGCAGGCTCATCGAGCGGCCGCGGTCGAAGCTGCCCAGCCAGCGCGCCTGTGCGTCCAGCGGGTCGCTGTCCAGCAGTTCCTGCACGAAGCCACGCAGTTGCCGCTGGCGCGATGCCGCCAGTGCCGGGTCGTCGCAGGCGGCCAGCAGCTCGGGCCCGTGCTGCCACAGCTCGTCGCGCGGGTAATCCAGCAATACCCCGATCAGCTTGAGCAGGCTCATTCGACCACCTCGTGGCGCTGCTGCCGGTTCGGATGCACCGCGTAGGTGGTGTTCTTGCGCTGCCCGAACAGGTCGGCCGGGCTGTCGCCATTGCAGCCGTTGCCGAAGGTGAAGCCGCAGCCGCCGCGCTCACCGAAGGCGTCGTTGGCGTACTCGCGGTGGCCGGTGGGGATCACGAAGCGGTCCTCGTAGTTGGCGATGGCCAGGTAGCGGTACATGTCCTCGGCCTGGGCTACGCTCAGCCCCACCTGCTCCAGCACGCGGGTGTCCTCGATGCCGTCCACGTTCCTGGCCCGGCGCCAGGCGCGCATCGCCATCAGCCGTTCCAGCGCACGCACCACCGGTGCCTCGTCGCCGGCCGAGAGCAGGTTGGCCAGGTAGCGCACCGGGATGCGCAGCGAGGCCACGTCGGGCAGCTCGCCGCTCATGCCGATGCGGCCGCGCTCGGCCGCGTTCTGGATCGGCGACAGTGGCGGCACGTACCAGACCATCGGCAGGGTGCGGTATTCCGGGTGCAGCGGCAGCGCCAGCTTCCAGTCGATCGCCAGCTTGTACACCGGCGACTGCCGTGCCGCCGTCAGCCAGCTGTCCGGGATGCCTTCCGCGCGCGCCGCTTCGATCACCGCCGGGTCTTCCGGGTCGAGGAAGATGTCCAGGTGCGCCTGGTACAGGTCCTTCTCGGCCGGTACCGAGGCCGCCTCGGCGATGCGGTCGGCGTCGTACAGCATCACCCCGAGGTAGCGGATGCGGCCCACGCAGGTTTCCGAGCAGATGGTCGGCTCGCCCATCTCGATGCGCGGGTAGCAGAAGATGCACTTCTCGGATTTGCCGCTCTTCCAGTTGTAGTAGATCTTCTTGTACGGGCACGCCGACACGCACATGCGCCAGCCGCGGCACTTGTCCTGGTCGATCAGCACGATGCCGTCCTCCTCGCGCTTGTAGATCGCGCCGGACGGGCACGCCGACACGCACGCCGGGTTCAGGCAGTGCTCGCACAGGCGCGGCAGGTACATCATGAAGGTCTTCTCGAAGGCGCCGTAGATCTCCTTCTGCACCTGGTCGAAGTTGTAGTCGCGCGAGCGCTTGGAGAACTCCGAGCCGAGGATTTCCTCCCAGTTCGGCCCCCACTCGATCTTCTGCATGCGCTGGCCACTGATCAGCGAGCGCGGCCGCGCGGTCGGCTGGTGCTTGACTTCCGGCGCGTCGTGCAGGTGCTGGTAGTCGAAATCGAACGGCTCGTAGTAGTCGTCGATCTGCGGCAGGTCCGGGTTGGCGAAGATCTTGGCGAGCATGCGCCAGCGGCCGCCGGCGCGCGGCACCAGCTTGCCGGCGCGGGTGCGCACCCAGCCGCCGTTCCACTTGTCCTGGTTCTCCCATTCCTTCGGGTAGCCGATGCCCGGCTTGGTTTCCACGTTGTTGAACCACGCGTATTCCACGCCTTCGCGCGAGGTCCACACGTTCTTGCAGGTGATCGAGCAGGTATGGCAGCCGATGCACTTGTCCAGGTTCAGCACCATCGCGATCTGTGCGCGCACTTTCATCACACCACCTCCTTGGCGGCGACCGCAGCCGTCTCGCCATCCAGCCAATCGACCTTGTCCATCTTGCGCACGATCACGAACTCGTCGCGGTTGGTGCCGCAGGTGCCGTAGTAGTTGAAGCCGTAGGCCAGCTGCGCGTAGCCGCCGATCATGTGGGTGGGCTTGAGCACCACGCGGGTGACCGAGTTGTGGATGCCGCCGCGGGTGCCGGAGATCTCCGAGCCCGGCACATTGATGATGCGTTCCTGGGCGTGGTACATCATCGCCATGCCCGGCATCACCCGCTGGCTGACCACCGCGCGCGCGGCGATCGCGCCGTTGACGTTGAACAGCTCGATCCAGTCGTTGTCCTCGATGCCGGCGTTGCGCGCGTCGTCCTCGCTCAGCCACACGATCGGGCCGCCGCGCGAGAGCGTCTGCATGATCAGGTTGTCGCTGTAGGTGCTGTGGATGCCCCACTTCTGGTGCGGGGTGATCCAGTTCAGCACGATCTCCTTGTTGCCGTTCGGGCGCTGGTTGAGCAGCGGCTCCACCGTGCGCGTGTTGACCGGCGGCCGGTAGCCCATGAAGGCCTCGCCGAAGTCGATCATCCACTCGTGGTCCTGGTAGAACTGCTGGCGGCCGGTGACGGTGCGCCACGGGATCAGCTCGTGCACGTTGGTGTAGCCGGCGTTGTAGCTGACGTTCTCGTCCTCCAGCCCCGACCAGATCGGCGAGGAGATGATCTTGCGCGGCTGCGCCTGGATGTCGCGGAAGCGGATCGCCTCGTGCTCCTTGCCCACCGCCAGGTGGGTGTGCTCGCGGCCGGTGAAGGTGCCCAGCGATTCCCACGCCTTCACCGCCACGTGGCCGTTGGTTTCCGGCGCCAGGTGCAGGATCACTTCGGCCGCATCGATGGCGGTGTCGATCGCCGGGCGGCCCTGGCTGATGCCTTCCTCGCGCACGCTGTGGTTGAGCTTGCCGAGGAATTCCACCTCGTGCTTGGTGTCCCAGTTCATGCCCTTGCCGCCGTTGCCGAGCTTGTCCAGCAGCGGGCCCAGCGAGGTGAACTTGCGGTACAGGTTGGGGTAGTCGCGCTCGACCACGGCCATGCTCGGCATGGTCTGGCCGGGGATGGCCTCGCACTGGCCCTTCTTCCAGTCGGCCACGCCGAACGGCATGCCCAGTTCGTTCGGGGTGTCGTGCAGGGTCGGCACCAGCACCAGGTCCTTCTCCACGCCGAGCACGCCCGGTGCCATGTCGCTGACCGTGCGTGCCACGCCCTTGAAGATTTCCCAGTCGCTGCGCGACTCCCATACCGGGTCCATCCGCTGTCGGCCGCGGTGGGCCCGCGCGATGCCCTTGTAGATTTCCCAGTCGCTGCGCGATTCCCATGCCGGATCCACCGCCTTGGACAGCGGGTGGATAAACGGGTGCATGTCCGAGGTGTTGAGGTCGTCCTTCTCGTACCAGGTCGCCGTCGGCAGCACGATGTCCGAATACAGCGCGGTGGTGCACATGCGGAAGTCGAGCGTGACCAGCAGGTCGAGCTTGCCCTCCGGCGCCTCGTCGCGCCACTTCACTTCTTCCGGCTTGAGTGCGCCCATCTCGCCCAGGTCCTTGCCCTGCAGGCCGTGGCGGGTGCCCAGCAGATGCCGCAGCATGTACTCGTGGCCCTTGCCGGAGGAGCCGAGCAGGTTCGAGCGCCAGATGAACATCATCCGCGGGTGGTTCTGGCTGGCATCGGGGTCGGCGAAGGCGAAGTCCAGCGAGCCGTCCTTGAACTTGCCCAGGGCGTAGTCGGCTGGTGCCACGCCGGCCGCTTCGGCCTCGCGCACCAGCTGCAGCGGGTTGCGGTCCAGCTGCGGTGCGCACGGCAGCCAGCCCATGCGCACCGCGCGCAGGTTCAGGTCGGCGAAGCTGCCGCTGTACTTGGAGGCGTCGGCCAGCGGCGACAGCAGCTCGTCCACCTGCAGCTTCTCGTAGCGCCACTGCCCGGTGTTGAAGTAGAAGAACGAGGTGCCGTTCATGTGTCGCGGCGGCCGGCTCCAGTCCAGGCCGAAGGCCAGCGGCTGCCAGCCGGTCTGCGGGCGCAGCTTTTCCTGGCCCACGTAGTGTGCCCAGCCGCCGCCGGTCTGGCCCACGCAGCCGCACATGACCAGCATGTTGATCAGGCCGCGGTAGTTCATGTCGTTGTGGAACCAGTGGTTCATGCCGGCGCCGACGATGATCATGCTGCGGCCGCGGGTCTTGTCGGCGGTGCGGGCGAACTCGCGGGCGATCTCGATCACCTCCGCGCGCGGCACGCCGGTGATGCGTTCCTGCCACGCCGGGGTACCCGGCACGTTGTCGTCGAAGCTCGCCGCCACGTTGCCGCCGCCGAAGCCGCGGTCCACGCCGTACTGCGCCAGCAGCAGGTCGTAGACGGTGGCCACCAGCGCGTCGCCGCCCTCGGCCAGCGCCAGCCGCCGCACCGGGATGTTGCGCTCCAGCACCTCCTCGGCGGGGGCGGCGGTCCAGCCGTCGGTTTCGATGCCGCCGAAGTAGGGGAAGCTGACCGCCTCGATGCCGTCGTTGTCGTCGGCCAGGCTCAGGCGCAGGCGGGTGTCGGCACCGTTGCTGGCCTTCTCCTCGATGTTCCACTTGCCCTGCTCACCCCAGCGGAAGCCGATCGAGCCGTTGGGCACCACGATCTGGCCGCTGGCCTCGTCATGGGCCAGCGTCTTCCATTCCGGGTTGTTGGCCTCGCCCAGCCCGCCCAGTTCGCTGGCGCGCAGGAAGTGGCCCGGCACCAGCCGGCCGTCGGCGCGGCGCTCCAGCCGCACCAGCATCGGCATGTCCGAATACTGGCGGCAGTAGTCCTGGAAATACTGCGACGGCGAATCGACGTGGAACTCGCGCAGGATCACGTGGCCGAAGGCGAAGGCCAGCGCCGCGTCGGTGCCCTGCTTGGGGTGCAGCCAGTGGTCGGTGAGCTTGGCCAGCTCCGAGTAGTCCGGGCAGATCGCCACGGTCTTGGTGCCGTTGTAGCGCGCCTCGGTGAAGAAGTGTGCGTCCGGGGTGCGCGTCTGCGGCACGTTCGAGCCCCAGGCGATGATGTAGCGGCTGTTGTACCAGTCGGCCGATTCGGGCACGTCGGTCTGCTCGCCCCACACCTGCGGCGAGGCCGGCGGCAGGTCGCAGTACCAGTCGTAGAAGGACAGGCAGGCGCCGCCGAGCAGCGACAGGTAACGCGCGCCGGCGGCGTAGGACACCATCGACATCGCCGGGATCGGCGAGAAGCCGACCACCCGGTCCGGGCCGTACTGCTTGACCGTGTACAGGTTGGAGGCGGCGATGATCTCGTTGGCCTCCTCCCAGCGCAGGCGCACGAAGCCGCCCATGCCGCGGCGGCTCTTGTACGAGCGCGCCTTCTCCTTGTCCTCGACGATGCTGGCCCACGCCTCCACCGGCGACAGCGTCTTGCGTGCCTGCCGCCACAGGCGCAGCAGCGTGCCGCGCACCAGCGGGTACTTCAGGCGGTTGGCGCTGTACAGGTACCAGGAATAGCTGGCCCCGCGCGGGCAGCCACGCGGCTCGTGGTTGGGCAGGTCCGGGCGCGTGCGCGGGTAGTCGGTCTGCTGGGTTTCCCAGGTCACCAGGCCGTTCTTGACGTAGATCTTCCAGCTGCACGAGCCGGTGCAGTTCACGCCGTGGGTGGAACGCACGATCTTGTCGTACTGCCAGCGCGCGCGGTAGCTGTTCTCCCAGTCGCGGCCCTCGCTCTTGCTGAACCCGTGTCCATCGGCAAAGGGTTGCGGGTCGCGCTTGAAGAACTGCAAGCGGTCGAGGAAATAACTCATCGTGGATCTCCCTTTGCGAATATCTGCATCGTGGCTGTGGTGTTCATGGCTGCGGTGCGGGCTCCGGTCGTCAGCAGGGCGTTTCGGCGCCGCGCCGGTAATACCACCACCAGGTTACGGCCAGGCAGGTGATGTAGAAGGCGATGAAGCCGTACAGCGCCATGTCCGGGCTGCCGGTCAAGGTGATGGACGAGCCGTAGCTCTTGGGGATGAAGAAGCCGCCGTAGGCGCCGATGGCCCCGGAAAAGCCGACCACGGCGGCCGACTCGATGCCGGCCTGGCGGCCGGCGGCGGCCTTGCCCTGTGCGTCGGCGCCGGCCGACAGGCGCTCGTGCAGGGTGCGGAAGATCACCGGGATCATGCGGAAGGTGGTGCCGTTGCCGATGCCACTGAGCACGAACAGCGCCATGAACGAAGCCAGGAAGCCGAAGAAGTGCCCGCCCTGCCCGTTGGCGGGCAGGAAGTGCAGTACCCCGAACACGGCCGCGACCATCAGCGCGAACACCCAGAAGGTCAGCCGCGCCCCGCCCCAGCGGTCGGCCAGGCTGCCGCCGACCGAGCGCATCAGTGCGCCGAGCAGCGGGCCGATGAAGGCGTAGGTCATCGGGTTCACGTCCGGGAACTGGCTCTTGACCAGCATCGGGAAGCCCGCGGAAAAACCGATGTACGAGCCGAACGTGCCGATGTACAGCCAGCACATCAGCCAGTTGTGCTTGCGGCGGAAGATCACCGCCTGCTCGGTGAACGAGGAGCGCACGCTGGTCAGGTCGTTCATGCCGAACCAGGCCGCGACCGCGACCAGCGCGATGGCCGGCACCCAGACGAAGCCGGCGTTCTGCAGGAACAGCTGGCCGCTGCCGTCGGCCAGCGCCTGCGGCGGCCCGGCCAGCGTGCCCAGCGCGCCGACGGTGATGACCAGTGGCACCACCAGCTGCGCCACCGACACACCGACGTTGCCCAGCCCGGCGTTCAGGCCCAGCGCCAGCCCCTGCTTCTGCTTGGGGTAGAAGAAGGAGATGTTGGACATCGACGAGGAGAAGTTGGCGCCGCCGAAGCCGCACAGGATCGCGATCACCACGAACACCCAGTACGGCGTGGCCGGGTCCTGCACCGCGAAGCCGAGCCACAGCGTCGGCAGCAGCAGCGAGGCGGTGGACAGCGCGGTCCAGCGGCGGCCGCCGAAGATCGGGATCACGAACGAATAGACCACGCGCAGGGTGGCGCCGGACAGGCTGGGCAGTGCCACCAGCCAGAACAGCTGGTCGGTGCTGAAGCCGAAGCCGATGCGCGGCAGGCTGATCGACACCGCCGAGAACAGTACCCACACCGAGAAGGCCAGCAGCAGCGCCGGGATCGAGATCACCAGGTTGCGCGCGGCGACCCGCTGGCCGGTGCGCTCCCAGTAGCCGGTGTCCTCCGGCTGCCAGTCGCCGATGGTCTGCCCGGGGCCTGCGTTGCTGCGTTGTACCACTTCGCTACCGGCGGTCATGCATGGCTCCAGGTGCGGAATGACGACGTGTGGATGCGGACTCAGGCAGCGCCTGCCTGAACCGGGATTAGGCCAGCAGGCGGTCTTGCAGGTGTTGATTTCAATCAAACAGGGCCGGTTTTCGATCTCCGCCTGACAAATGTCAAGCCGCGGGCTTGACTTGGCGCGACGGGCCGCGGCGGCGCATGCTGTCGCGCACGTCCACGTCGAGCTGCAATTGCACGCCGCCGCTGCCTGCGGGCAAGTCGAAGCACAGGCCTTCGCGGCTGGGCAGGCGCGCCTGCAGTTCCCGCACCGCATCAAGCGGCAGCGTCACGTGGCAGTCGCCGGCCGTGGCCGAAAGGCGGGCGTCGTCCGCATGCAGGCGCAACGCCAGCGACCAGCCCGCGCCGTCGCCGAGCTGCAGCGCGTTCGTCACCGTTTCGCCGGCCAGCAGGCGCGCCAGTTCGTCTTCGTCCACGCGCAGGCGCAGCGACTGCTGCCGGAACTGGGTCTTCATGACGCAATCTCCTGCCATTGCCCCGGGGTATTGCAGTTGAACAGGCAGGCCTCGTCGCCGGGTGCCAGCGGCAGCCGCCGTGCGCCCAGACGCTGTTGCAGCGCCTGCAGCGAGCGCGGGCCGTCCGGGTCGGCGAGCATCGCCGCAAGCAATGTGCGGCAGGGCGGGTCGATGTCCAGCAGCATCGGCAGCGGGTGCCCGGCCAGCGCCGTGCAGCCACCGCGGTGGGCGGCGTGCAGCCGCCGCAGCAAGGTCGGGGTCAGGCGCGGCATGTCCACCGCCACCACCCAGGCCGGCCCGTCGGGCATGGCCATCGCCACGCTGTACAGCCCGCCGAGCGGGCCGCAGCGCGCGACCCGGTCGGGGATGCCGGCGAAGGCCGGGTAGGCGCCGCTGACCCAGGTCCGCTGTGCGCCGGCATGGCGCAGCAGCCCGCGCATGTGTTCCAGCAGGGTGCGCCCGTGCCACGGCAGCAGTGCCTTGTCGCGGCCCATGCGGCTGGACAGGCCGCCGGCCAGCACGATGCCGGCCGGCGGGGCCGGGTGGTTAATCGGCGTGACCGTGGCCATGCGCCGCGTCGCTTCCGGCAGGGTCGGCATGGCACAGCGTGCAGCCTTCGCTCCACTGGCTGTCGCCATCTTCGTAATGCTCCTGCTTCCAGATCGGGCAGCGGTGCTTCACCGCCTCGATCAGTTGCCGGCAGGCGCGGAATGCCTCATCGCGGTGCGGGCTGCCGGCGGCAACCACCACCGCCACCTCGCCCACCGCCAGCCGCCCCTTGGCGTGGGCCACGTACAGTTTCACGCGCGGGCCGAAGGTGGCTTCCACCTCTGCGGCCAGCCGCCGGAACTCGTTCAGCACCAGCGGCTCGAACAGGTCGTAGGTGATGCCGCGCACCGCACGCCCCTGGTTGAGGTCGCGCACCTTGCCGATGAACACGTCGATGCCGCCGAAACCGGGGTCGGACACCGCGGCGATGGCCTCGGCCGGATCGATGGCGGCGCTGGCGCGGTCCAGCACCTTGCCGATGAAGACGTCGCTGCCCATGCTCACCCTCCACTCACCGGCGGCAGGATCGCCACGCGGCCATCCTCGGGCAGGCGCTCGTGGTCGCGCAGCACGCACTGCTGGTCGGCGAAGACCGAGTAGTCCAGCAGGCCGGCGCGGAACTGCGGCCAGCGTTGCGGCAGCAACCCGCGCAGCGCCTGCCGCAGGTCGGCCACGTGGTCGCCGGACACCTCCACCACGATCTCGCGCGAGGCGTCCAGCTCGGAGAAGGCGCCGAACAATTGCAGGTTCACTTGTTTCATGACGGCTCCCCGCCCATCAATCGCACCGGGTCGTGGTGCCCGAGGCCCTGTACGCGCACGCGGCTGCCGGCCGCGGCGAAGTCGGCGTCGCCTTCCAGTACCGCCCAGGCATTGGCCTGCAGCATGGACATCAGGCGGAAGGACTCCTGCCCGGCCAGCAGTCGCACGCCGAGCTGGCCGCGTTCGTCCGTCTCGATCCGCGCGCGGGCGTGGAAACGCAGGCCCGGCGGCTTGCGCGCATCGGCCAGCAGCGGCAGGTACAGCGCGGGTTCCTGATCCATGCCGAGCAGGCGCCGCAGCACCGGCTCGACGAAGAAGCGCTGGCCCACCGCCGCCGATACCGGGTTGCCGGGCAGCCCGAAATACAGCGCGCCGTCGCCCAGCACCGCGAACAGCAGCGGCTTGCCGGGGCGGATGGCCACCTTGTGGAAGACGATGCGTGCGCCGCGGGCGCGCAGCGCGTCGGGGATGAAGTCGTAACGGCCCTGCGACACCGCGCCGGTGCTGACCAGTACCCGCGCGCCGGCGGCCAGTGCCTGGTCCAGCACCGCGTCGAAGGCGGCCACGTCGTCGCCGACCGTGCCCTGCCATGCCACCTGGGCGCCGGCGGCGTGCAGGCGGCCGACCAGGTAGGGCCGGTTGCTGTCGCGGATCTGCCCGGATTCCAGCGCCTGCGTCGCTTCGGTGACCAGCTCCTTGCCGGTGGTGATCACCGCCACCTGCGGCCGTGCGGCGACCGCCACCTCGCCCACGCCGATGGCGTGCAGCAAGGTGCGGGCGTTGATGTCCAGCACCTGGCCGGCGCGCAGCACGCACTCGCCTTCGTTCACGTCCTGCCCGCGCAGGCGCACGTGCTGGCCGGGCTTCACCGGTGCGCGCAGGGCGATGCGCGTCGGCTGCCCGTCGCGGCTGTCGAGGATGGCCACCTGTTCGACCGGTACCACGCTGTCCAGGCCGACCGGCATGCGCGCGCCGGTCATGATTTCCCACACGCCTGCGGCGCCGCGGGTGCCGGGATCGCCGGCCGCCTGCCAGCCCTGCACGGCAAACTCCAGGCCGGCATCGAGCACCTTGCCGCCGGCATGCAGGGCGAAGCCGTCCATCGCCGAGTTGTCGAACGGCGGCAGCGACTGCGCACTGAGGACGTCACTGGCCAGCACGCGCCCTTCGGCCCGTTCCAGCGGCACGCGTTCGGCCGGCAGCGGTGCGGCGGCGTCCAGCAGGTGCCGCAGCGCTTCGTCGTAGGCGATCATGCCGCGCCCCCGTGGCCGCCGCCGTCGACCATCGCCAGCGCATGGCCGAGCACCGGGGCGAGGATGTCCAGGCACTGTGCGGCCGCGCGCGGGCTGCCCGGCAGTGCGAACACCAGCATGCCGTCCAGCTGCACCACCTCGGCACGGCTGAGCCAGGCCATCGGCGTGTGCTGCGCGCTGAGTGCGCGCAGCATCTGCGCCAGCCCGTCCACGCGGCGCCCGCCCAATGATTGCAGGGCTTCCGGCGCAAGATCGCGTGGCCCCAGCCCGGTGCCGCCGCTGCACAGGCACAGGCGCACGCCATCGGCGGCCAGCGCGCGCAGGCGCCCGGCCAATGGTTCGATGCCATCGGGCAGCACCTCGGATACGACCACCTCGCCGCCCAGCGTGCGCAGGCCGGCGGCCAGCTTCGGGCCGGATTCATCCGCATAGCTGCCTTGGCTGGCGCGGTCGCTCAGGGTCAGTACCGCGCATGCGGCACCGCGCAGGCCGTGCGGCGGGCGCGGCTTGAAGCGCTCGCGCTCGGCCTCGTCCATGCCGTCCGGGTGCAGCCACACGCCCTTCTTGCCGCCCTCCTTGAACAACAGGCGGATGCCCTCGATGCGCAGCGCCGGCTCCACCGGCTTGCTCAGGTCGTACAGGGTCAGCAGGGCCGCGTTGACCCCGGCCAGCGCCTCCATCTCCACGCCGGTGCGGGCCTCGCTGGCGCATTCGCACCACACCCGGATCGCCTGCCGCTCCGGCACCGGCGCGCAATACACGTGCACCAGTTCCAGCGGCAGCGGGTGGCACAGCGGCATCAGCGCCGAGGCCATCTTCGCCCCTTGCAGGCCGGCGATCTCGGCCATCACCAGCGCGTCGCCCTTGGGCAGGCGGCGCTCGACGATCAGCGGGTAGGCCACCGGCCCGGCATGCAGCTCGCCCACCGCCACCGCGCGGCGGCGGGTGATGCGCTTGTCGCGGACATCGGCCATGTGGAAGGCCGCGTTCATCTGACCACTCATCGTGTTCCTCATCCTCCAATCGAGGCCAGGTGCGGGGTCAGCCCGGTCCGGCCCTGGTGCAATCCATGCCCGGCCGCTTTCAGGCCGAGTTGGGTGGTGATGCGTGCCAGCAGCGCGTCGCGGTCGGCGTCGGATTGCAGCAACGGCCGCAACGCCACCCCGAAATCGCCGAACAGGCACAGCCGCAGGTCGCCGCGGGCAGTGACCCGCAGGCGGTTGCAGCCGGCGCAGAAGTCGCGCGAGTACGGCGCGATGATGCCAATGCTGCCGCGGTACCCGGGGTGGGTGTATTCGCGTGCCGGGCCGGCATCGGCCGCGCGCGGTCGCAGGCTCCAGCCGGCGGCCTGCAACTGCTCCACCAGCACGTCGGCGCGCAGGTGGTGGCGTTCGAAGTAGTCGCCGTTGTCGCCGGTGCGCATCAGCTCGATGAAGCGCACGCTCAGCGCGCGCTCGCGCAGGAACTCCATCCACGCCGGCAGTTCGTCATCGTTGCGGCCGCGCAACAGCACCGCGTTGAGCTTGACCGACTGCAGGCCCAGAGCCTGCGCCATGCCGATGCCTTCGAGTATTTCCGGCAGCCGGTCGTGGCCGGTGATGGCGTGGAAGCGCTCGCGTTGCAGGCTGTCCACGCTCACGTTGAGCGCGGTCAGCCCGGCCCGGTGCCAGTCCGGCAGGTGGCGCGGCAACAGGGTGCCGTTGGTGGTGATGGCGACCTTGCGGATCCCTGGCACCTGCGCGACGGTGGCGATGATCTGCGGCAGGTCCTTGCGCAGGCTCGGTTCGCCGCCGGTCAGGCGGATCTTGTGCATGCCCAGGGTGGCGAAGGCGCGCACCAGCCGGGCGATTTCCTCCACCGACAGGAAGCGCGGCCGCCCGTCGGCCTGGTAACCGTCGGGCAGGCAATAGCTGCAACGGAAGTTGCATGCCTCGGTGAGCGACAGCCGCAGGTAAGGAAAGCTGCGACCGAAGCCATCGGTGAGTTGGCTCATGGCTGTTCCACCGTCTCCACTGGCCCGGTACGCCGGGATACTCCCACTTGCGTCAATGGGTTGCCAGCCTACCTTGTCGTGCATCGGCGATGACATGACCTGAATCAATCACGTGCCGGGCAGGTGTGGCAGCATGCCAACCCCGCATTCCCGTTCCGTGACGATGCCATGATGCTGAATGATTTCGATGGGCTGCTGCGTGCGGCAGGGCAACAGCCGGAGCCGCAGCGCCTGCTGTTCGTGTTCGTGCGCGCCGAGCTTCCCGAATCCCCCAGCAGCGACCAGCATGCGCGCCATGCTTCAGGCGAGGGCGGCACGCTGGCGCCGGTGCTGTGCGTGGACAAGGCACCGCACGAGGTTGCCTCGTTCGCCGCGCTGGCGGCCGAATCGACCGGTACCGGCCAGTCCTGGGATCTGGTGTTCGTCGCCGCGCTGGAGGGCCGCGCCGGTGTCGCCCCGTCCGCCGACGAGGCGGCCCAGCCGCTGCGGCTGATGGTCAACGCGATCAACGACGGGCAGGTCAGCCGTTTTGCGGCCTTCGACCGCGATGGCGACCCGGTGCAGTTCTACTGAGCGACCAGCTGCAGGGTCAGGAAGAACACCACCAGCACGGTGTTCAGGCCCCAGGCCACGGTCAGGCCGCGCGCGGCCACGCCGTAGTTGGGGTTGCGCGCGCCGGGTGCGGCGCGCCACACGGCCGGGATGATCCAGCCGGTATACAGCAGCAGCGCCGCGAACAGGCCCAGCAGCAGCTCGGTCCGGCCCTGTGCCAGTGCCCACAACGCCGCCGCCCACAGCAGGTTGCTGGGGATCACGCCCTGCAGCCAGAACACGCGCCACAGGTGCGAGGGCGAGGACTTGCCGTCCGGGGCGCTCATCGAAGTTGCGGCGGTCATGGTTCTCGATCCGGGGTTATGCCTTGGAAGAGCTTGCGCCGAATGGCCAATCCGGTCAAACCACACCGTGCGGTTCAGGGCTGGGTGCCGCCCATCGCATTGTCCTGCGCAGTACAGCGCGCCCCCGGCCCCCGGCAGCGGCGGCGCGCATCGCCGGTCATGTCCGCGTTGAACGCATCGCCGTTCTCCCCGTACATCGGCCCGTGCCCGCCCTGCTGCCCGTATCGCACCTGCAGCCCGATGCTGGTGCTGCGCATCGTGTTGCGGCCCTGCTCGCGGCCCAGCAGCAGCGAGAACAGCCAGCCACTGTCCAGCTGCAGGTCCATGCCCGCGCCGAGGGACAGCGTGTCGTCGTTGTAGCTGCGCATGGCCAGCACGTAGTCCGCGTCGCGCGGACGCTGCACGTAGTTCACCGCCACGTCGCCACGGTTCTCCAGCGCGCCGCGGTACTCGATGCGCCAGTGCGGGCGCCAGCCCAGCCGCTCGCGCTGGAAGGTCAGGCTGCCTTCCAGCCCCACCGCCAGCGCGCTGTTGTCCACCCGCTGCCGGCCATAGGCCAGATCGTGGGCGTCCAGCCCATGCTCGCGGTAAGCGTCCAGCGTGGCGCGGTGGCCGTCGTAGCGGCCGTAGCCGGTCAGGCTCAGTCCCGACGTGCTGCGGTGCTCGTAGCCGAAGGTCAGCGCGCCGAACCACTGGTCGCCCGCGCGCGTGGCGTGGGCGCTGGCATTGGCCAGCTCGTTCCAGCGGGTCAGGTCGAAGTCCAGCTGGCCGTTGGCCAGCAGGCCGTCCACGAACAGGTGCTCGCCCAGACGCCACAGTCCGTAGACCGCCAGCGAGCGCTGGTCGGCATCGACCTTGGACGGGGTGTCGTCGAAGTCGGTGCCCTGCCGGCCCCAGCTGCCGGCGATGCCCAGCAGCACGTGCTCGCCCACCGCGCGGTCAGCGCCCAGGGTGAGGCCGCCGGTGTTGAAGTCGAAGCCGCCGCCGGCCAGGCCGTTGCGCCCGGTCTTGCCGAAGGTCGCGGTGCCGGCCAGCCACAGGCCCCAGCCTTCCGGCAGTGCAGGCATCGCCGCGTCGGCCACGCGGCCCACCGGCATCGTCAGGCCCGGCACGCCCTGGCTGCCGGCGTAGGCCAGCGCGAAGTTGAAGTTGTTGGGGTTATGGCCCGAGCGCACCTGCCGCAGGCGGTCGCGGATGTTGTCACCCTGCACCTGGGCGAAGCGCACGCTGGCATCGACCTGTGCCTGGATGCCGGCGCTGACCTGCGCGTCCAAGGTCGGGTCCGGGCGCGGGCTGACCACCAGCGTCAGCGTCACCGCGCCGGTGAGGTAGTTGCTGGTCGCCGCCTGGGTGGCGGTCAACGTGGTGCTGCCTTCGCCGACCAGGGTCACGCTGCGGCCGTTGACGGTGGCCACCGCCGGGTTGCTGCTGGTGAAGGTGAACGCGCCGGGGCTATTGCTCTGCGGCAGCGGCAGTTCGAAGTCGGCCTCGCCGTACACCTTCTGCAGGTCGCCGATCCAGTCCAGGCTCGGGGCGGCCACCAGCTCCGTGGCGCTGTCCGGCTCGCCTTCGCCGGCCAGGTTGTAGGCCGCCACGGTGAATACGTAGCTCACGTCCTCGACCAGTCCCTGCACCAGGATCGGCGAGCCGCTGCCGGTGGCGGTGACCACACCCGGCGTACTGGCCGCGCGCAGGCTCATCGCACGCAGGGCCGGTGCCGCCGCACCTTCCGGCGTGGCGGTGACCCGGTAACCGTCGATGCTGGCGCCGCCGGTGAACGCCGGCGGCGTGAACGCCACGCTGACCTGCCCGGTACCCACCGGCGTCAGCGTCTGGATTTCCGGCACACCCGGCGGCACCGGTTCGATGCGGAACGTGCGCGTGGCCGAGGCCGGGCGATGGGTGGCATCGCCGGCTTGCTCCACCACCAGGGTGCAGCTGCCGGCCTGCAGGAAGGCCAGCTGGCCTTCGGTCGTGACCGTGCATACGTCCTGCGCCTGCGAGGCGAACGTCACCGGCAGGCCGGAGTCGGCGCGCGCAGACAGGACCGGCACCTGGTCGAAGCGCTGCGTGCCCACCTCGTCGAAGATCACCGTCTGCAGTACCTGCGGCACCACCGGCGCCGAGGGCGCCGATGGCGTGCTGCTGCCGCCGGCCTGGCCGGACGCGGCAATGGTGAAGGTGTAGCTCACGCCATCGGTCAGCCCGCGCACCGTGATCGGCGAGCTCGTGCCGCTGGCGGTGATGGCGCCCGGCTGCGCGGTGACTGTGTAGGTGATGGTCTCGCCGGTAGCGGCGGACGGCGTGAAGTGCACTTCCACCTCGCCCGAACCGACCACGGTCACCTCACCCGGTACCGGCGTCGTCGGCGCCGTCGCGGTGACGCTGAACGAGCGCGTCAGCGAGGCCGGCTGGTGGCTGGCGTCGCCGTCCTGGTGCACCGTTACCGTGCAGGTGCCGGCACTGGCGAAGCTCAACACGCCATCAGCCGTGACCGCACACACCGCCGGCGTGGATGCCTCGAAGCGCAGCGGCAGACCCGAATCCACCGACGCGGTCAGCGTCGGCGTGGTGCCGAACGCCTGCGCACCGGAGTTGGCGAAGGTGATGACCTGCGTCACCGCCGTGGTGATCGGGTTGGAGGCGGCCGACGACGGGCCGGTGCCCACGCCGTTGGTCGCGGTCACGGTGAAGGTATAGCTGGTACCGGTGTCCAGCCCGCTGATGGTGATGGGTGAGCCTGTACCCGCGAACGTTCCGCCCGCCACTGCCGGGCTGGGGGTCACCGTGTAGCCGGTGATGGCCGCGCCGCCGTTGGAGGCCGGGGCAGTGAAGACCACTGCCGCCGTACCGGCGCCGGTCACCGTGGCGGTGCCGATGATCGGCGCGCCCGGAACCACCGCGTTGACGGCAAAGCTGCGGTTGACCTGGCCTGCGGGAAGATAGCTGCCGTTGCCAGCCTCGTCGGCGTTGATGGTGCAGGTGCCGGCGGTGACGAAGGTCAGCGCGCCGCCCGGGGTGACCGTGCAGACTCCGACCGTGGACGAGGTGAAGGTCGGGGTCAGCCCCGAATCCGAGGTGGCGGTCAACGTCGGCGTGGTGCCGAAGTTCTGCGGACCCGGGTTGGTGAAGGTGATGATCTGGGTCGCTGCCGGGGTGACGCTGTTGGAGGCCGCAGAGGCCGGCCCCGTGCCCGCGGAATTGTCAGCCGTTACGGTGAAGGTATAGGCCTGCCCGTTGCTCAGGCCCGTCACCACGATCGGCGAGGATGCGCCAATGAACGGCCCGCCCGCCACCGCCGGCGAGGGGATGATCGTATAACCGGTAATGGTGGTGCCACCGGTGTTGACCGGCGCGGTGAAGGCCACGCTGATCTGCGTGTCGCCCGCCGTGGCGATGCCGATGGTTGGCGCAGCCGGCACCACTGCGGCGACGGTGAAAGTCTGCGGAACCTGCGGGGCCGGCAGGTACGACGCATCGCCGGCCTGGTTGGCATTGATGGTGCAACTGCCGGCGCTGTGGAAGGTCAGCACGCCGCCGGTGGTAATCGTGCATACCCCCGTGGTGCCGGAACTGAACGTCACCGGATACGTGCCCCCCGCACTCGACGTGGCCGTCAACGTCGGGGAGGTACCGAAGTTCTGCGTGCCGGGGTTGGTGAAGGTGATCGTCTGCGGCGATGCCGGGGTGACACTGTTGGATGCGGCCGAGGCAGCGCCGGTGAGCGGAACTGTGTTGGTCGCGGTCACGGTGAAGGTGTAGGCCATCCCGTTGGTCAAGTCGGTCACCGTGATCGGCGAGCTGGCGCCGGTGCCGGTCAACCCGCCCGGGTTCGACGTCACCGTATAGCTGCTGATGGCCGCGCCGCCGGTGCTGGCCGGCGCGGTGAACGTCACCGTCGCCTCCGTGTTGCCGGCCGTGGCCGTGCCGATGGTCGGCGCGCCCGGGGCGATGGCGCTGACCGCGAAACTATGGGGCACCGTGGTAGCGGCGTTCCAAACGCTGTCACCGTCCTGATCGGCATTGATGGTGCAACTGCCGGAGGTGACGAAGGTCAGCGCGCCGCCAGAGGTGATGGTGCACACGCCCGTGGTGGACGAGCTGAACGCCACCATCAGGCCAGACGTGGCGGTGGCCGCCAGCATCGGCGTGGTACCGAAGTTCTGCGTACCTGGGTTGGTGAAGGTGATGGTCTGGTTGCCCTTGGGGGTAGCCGAGTTGCTGGCCGCGGAGGCAGTGCTGGTGCCGGTATCGTTGGTCGCCGTCACCGTGAAGGTGTAGGCGGTGCCGTTGCTCAGCCCGGGCACCGTGATCGGCGAGGTGGTGAAGCCGTTGCCGCCGGCAGTGATCCCGCCGGGGTTGGAGGTGACCGTATAGCCGGTAATTGCCGAGCCGCCATTGTTGGCCGGCGCGGTGAACGTCACCGTCGCCTGCCCGTCGCCCGCCGTGGCCGTGCCGATGGTCGGCGCATCCGGTGCGGTGAGGATGGCTACCGTGTGGGCAGTGCCGGCGGTATAGGCCGCCGGGCCGCTGTTGCCGGCACCATCGGCAATGTCGGTCGAAGCCTTGAGATTGAGTTTGAGCGTGCCGTTGCCGGTGATGCCGCTCACGGTGACGGTATAGCTGGCACCGCCGCCGGTCATGCTGGCGATAGTGCCGCTGGCAGTGCCGGTCGACCCCAGCACGAAATCACCGGTGGAAACATTGACGACCGGCTCGTTGAACGTAACGAGGAAGTCCACCGAGGTGGCGCCGGCCGCCGCCGAGCCGCTCAGTGCAATGCTCGTTACCTCGGGCAGCACGCCATCGATGACGATGTTCCTGTTCGCGCCCAGCGAATTGGCCGCCCCCGGCGAAGCCAAGGTCAGCACGGCAGTGTTGCCCGCCGCATCGCGCAGGGTGCCGTCGTTGAGGGCCAGCGCGGTGGTGCCCACGTAGTCCAGGTCGGCGCTGCTGTCCCCGGGCTGCACCGTGTAATTGAAGGTCAGCGTGCTGCTGCCAGTGCCGCTGGCGTAATTGGCCGGGCGGTCGCTCGTGCCGGTTTCCAGCGTCAACTGCGGCGTGCCGGTGACGGTGACCGCCTCGCTGAAATTGACCTGGAGGGCGATGGTGTCGCCTACCTTGTAGGTGCCGTTGGCCGTGCTGGAATTGACCGAGGTGACGGTGGGCACCACGCCGTCGATAACGAGGTTCTTGTTGGCCCCCAACGAATTGGCTGCGCCGGGCGCTGGCAAGGTCAGCGTGGCGTTGTTGCTGGCCGCATCGCGCAGCGTGGCATTGTTGAGCGCCAGTGCGGTGGTACTCACGTAATCCAGATCGGCGCTGGTATCCCCGGCCTGCACCGTGTAGTTGAAGGTCAGTGCGCTGGTGCCGCTGCCGCTGGCGTAATTGACCGTGCGGTCGGTGGTGCCGGTTTCCAGCGTCAGCTGTGGCGTGCCGCCGGCAACGATGACCGGCTCGCTGAAATTGATCTGGATGGTGAGGATGTCGCCCACCTTGTAGGTGCCATCGGCGGTGCTCGACGTCACGCTCGCCACCGTCGGCGGTGCGGAGTCGGGCAGGATCGCGGGCGCGAAGGCAAATGTATCGAACGTCGCCTGGAAGCCGATGGCCGTGGAAGTGATGACCACTTCATCCACATTGCCGAATATGCTGCTGTCTAGGGTGATCGTACCCATCCCGCCATCACCAATCAGTCCGGTGAACTGTGTACCGGTCGGGTTGCCGTCCCTGAACCCCTCGATCTTCGAAACGCCTGCCCCGTAGGCATATACGAATACACTCAGGAACCGGAACTCGTTCCCCGAGCTGGTCCTGACTGTGATCGTCTCCGGTGCGGCGAAAATTGAGCTGCTTGCCAACAGGGCCGCGCTGTCACCTTCTCCCCCTTGGTTCATTTCATACCAGTTCTCCTGGGAATAGGTGAGCTGGAAGTCGCCGCTTGAAAAGGTATGCGATCCGCTATCGACGGTGTCCCCGAACCCGAGCGAATTGAAATTTATGGTCACCGCCGATGGTATGGAGGCGGCCTGGACCCCCTGTACCAAACCGGTGGAAATCAGCAGCATCCACGGTGCCATGCGCAGCGCACGGGAAACCTTCCCGAGCAGGTAACGAGTGAAAGTGGCCGGCATGTCAATCCCCTGTGGGCTACGAAAAGGGGCGGCCCACCCACCGGCGGCCCGCCCACAGAATGAATCCTTCAAATCCCCCAACCGCAGAAAGCGGCCGGATCCGATCACGCCCCGTCTCTCACGGTCTGGCGGATCTTCGGCAACCCTCGCGCCTGCTCACGCAGGCGTGACGAATCTAACAGTCCTTGGTGGATCTCCGGAAGCGGAATCGGTGACGAAGGAGTTTCGGGAGTTCCGGGGGGAGGCGGCCAGCTGGTGCAGCCGGGGCCTCGTGCGGGCGGTATTGGAGAGAAAACAGTCGCCAGTTCAAGGGCACCGTGGGCATGCCCCCAGCCAGTACCGCGGCCTGGACAGCGTGTTCGACGGTATCGGTCCGGCGCCATGAAAGGAAACGCCGGCCACTGGCCGGCGTTTCCTTTCGTCATGCGGTGGCCGGGTTCAGTGCCCGGACGCCTTGCCGGCACCGATGCCGGTTTCGGCGCGTACCTGCTGCGCCGGGTAGGCGGCGCGTTCGGCCTGCGCGTTCCTGCTCTTGTCCAGCACCGAGAACAGCCAGATGCTGACGAAGGCCAGAGTCATCGAGAACAGCGCAGGGCTGGTGTACGGGAACGGTGCGCTGCCGGCCGGGTTGCCCAGCGTGGCTTCCCATACCGACGGCGACAGCAGGGTCAGCACCAGCGACGAGGCCAGGCCGAGGAAGCCGCCGATCACCGCGCCGCGGGTGGTGCAGTCTTTCCACAGCAGCGACAGGAACAGCACCGGGAAGTTGGCCGAGGCGGCGATGGCGAAGGCCAGCGACACCATGAAGGCCACGTTCTGCTTCTCGAAGGCGATGCCCAGCAGCACCGCGATCACACCCAGCGCCACGGTGGTGACGCGCGACACGCGCAGCTCCGAGCCTGCCGGCGGCTTGCCCTTCATGATCATCGTCGCGTACAGGTCATGCGACACTGCCGAGGCGCCGGACAGGGTCAGGCCGGCGACCACCGCCAGGATGGTGGCGAAGGCCACCGCGGAGATGAAGCCCATGAAGATGTTGCCGCCCACCGCCTTGCCGACCAGCACCGCGGCCATGTTCGGCCCGCCCTGGATGGCGCCGGTGGCCGGGTCGGCGTAGGCCGGGTTGGTCAGCACCAGGGCGATGGCGCCGAAGCCGATGATGAAGATCAGGATGTAGAAATAGCCGATCCAGGTGGTGGCCCAGAACACCGACTTGCGCGCCTGCTTGGCGTCGGGAACGGTGAAGAAGCGCATCAGGATGTGCGGCAGGCCGGCGGTGCCGAACATCAGCGCCATGCCGAAGGAGATCGCCGAGATCGGGTCCTTGACGAAGCCGCCCGGGCCCATGATCGACAGGCCGGTGCTGGCCGCCTCGCCCGCCTCCTTGCCGGCGTTGGCCGCGATCTGGGTCTTGACCTGCACCGCGGTGGCGAACAGCTTCTCGAAGCTGAAGCCGAACTTCCACATCACCATCAGCGCCATGAAGGTCACGCCGAACAGCAGCAGGCAGGCCTTGATGATCTGCACCCAGGTGGTGGCGGTCATGCCGCCGAACAGCACGTAGACCATCATCAGCACGCCGACCAGCACCACCGCGATCCAGTAGTCCAGGCCGAACAGCAGCTTGATCAGTGCGCCGGCGCCGACCATCTGCGCGATCAGGTAGAACAGCACCACCACCAGCGTGCCGGAGGCGGCAAACAGGCGGATGGGCTTCTGCTGGAAGCGGTAGCCGGCGACATCGGCGAAGGTGAAGCGGCCGAGGTTGCGCAGCCGCTCGGCCATCAGGAAGGTCAGGATCGGCCAGCCGACGAGGAAGCCGATGGCGTAGATCAGGCCGTCGTAGCCGTTGGTCATCACCGCCGCGGTGATGCCCAGGAACGAGGCTGCCGACATGTAGTCGCCGGCGATCGCCAGGCCGTTCTGGAAGCCGGTGATGCCGCCGCCGGCGGTGTAGAAGTCCGACGCCGACTTGGTGCGCGCGGCGGCCCACTTGGTGATGCCCAGGGTGGCCAGCACGAACGCGGCGAACATGATGATCGCGGTCCAGTTGGTCGGCTGGCGCACGGTCTGGCCGATGTCGCCGCCGGCCGCCAGCGCGGCGCCGCTGGCGGCGAGCAGGGCCAGCAACGCGCCGGAGCGGAGCAGGGGGGAGCGGCTCATTGCACGTCCTCCACGATCTGATGGGTCAACTGGTCGAACTCCTTGTTGGCGCGGCGCACGTAAAAGCCGGTGATGGCGATGGTGAACACCATCAGCCCGATCGCGATCGGGATGCCGATGGTGGTCATGCTGCCGGCGGAGAGCGGGGTGGCCAGGAACGCCTTGTCGAAGGCGATCAGGCCGATGTAGCCGTAGTAGGCCAGCAGCATCAGCACGGTCAGCACCCAGCCCAGGCGGTTGCGGGTGCGGCGCAGGCGCTGGTAGGCCGGGTGGTTGGCGATCCGCTCGACGCGGGGGTCGGTGGAAGCATTCATTCGGGGTCCTCCGAACAGGAACAGTCGTTGGAAACGGGCCGTCACGGCGCAACGCGTGCACTGGCAGCGGCATGAAGTGCTCCCCGTGGGGGTAGGGAGGTGCTGCAACGCCGGCGCCGCGCGGGCGCCGGCGGCGGGTACGTCAGAAGCTGTACTTGGTGGTGAACTGCACGCGGCTGATGTCGCCCTTGCGGCCGTCCTCGATCTCGCGCACGCCGTACATCAGCTCGGCGCCGATATCGACCTTGGGCATCGGCGTGTAGAACACGTTGCCGCGGATCGACTGCACGCTCCTGGTGACCAGGTTGCCGGTCAGCGAGGCGTTGTTGTCGTAGTCGCTGCGCGC
The DNA here is from genome assembly GCA_900078405.1 of uncultured Stenotrophomonas sp. NCBI lineage: Bacteria > Pseudomonadati > Pseudomonadota > Gammaproteobacteria > Lysobacterales > Lysobacteraceae > Stenotrophomonas > uncultured Stenotrophomonas sp. The sequence continues at coordinate 2,573,746 of FLTS01000001.1, forward strand.
GTAGATCAGGTTGGTGCGCAGCTTCGGCGTGAACGCATGGCGCCAGCCGACGTAGGCGGCGACCACCCCGGTCGGGTCCAGCTCGTCGCGAATGGCGTCGTAGGCGCTGTCGCCGGTGATGCCCAGGCCGATGTAGCGGGAGATGCCCTCGCCGCCGGTGAGCTGGTAGTGCAGGCTGTCGCTGCCACCCATCACCCACTTGCCACCCAGGGTCAGGCCGCCGGCCATCTTGCTGGCGTCGGCGCCGGTGGCCTGGTTGTCCACCTTCAGCTGGCGCAGCAGGCCGGCCACACCGAACGTGCCCCAGTCGCCCTTCCAGCCGTAGCGCGCGGTCAGGTCGGGCAGCGAGCCGCGGTCGGAATTGGCCGCGCCGACCAGTGTGGTCTCCGGGTTTTCCAGTGCCACGCTGAAGCCGCCGTTGGTGTAGCGCACCTGCGTCTGGCGCACGAAGATCACGCCGTCGGTGGGACCGACGAAATCCACCGCCTCGGGCAGCGCGGCCACGTCCATGAAGTTGGACCAGGTCTGGCCGGCCAGCCAGTTGTTCCAGTACATGTAGGCGTGGCGCAGGGTGACGCCGTAGGTGTTGGTAGCACTCTGGTTGCCCAGCGCGTTGCCGAAGAAATCCATCTCCACCATCGCGCCGGCCTTGTCGCCGCCCTCGGTGACGTGGTCCACGCCGAGGTTGAAGCGCGAGAACTTGGCGTGCGCGTTGTAGTCCACGTCCGAGGCCTGGCCCGAGCCGCCGGCGCCGTGCACCGGAGTCTGTCCCGGCAGGTACAGGGCGCGGCCGGTGGCGTCGTCGGCCAGCTGGCCGTCGCTGGTGCGGGTGGCGAGGAAGTCGGCCTTGATGAAGCCGCCGAACTTGAAGGTGGTGCCCGGCGTCGCGCCGGGGGTGATGCTGGTGGCCTGGATCGGCTGCTTGCCGGCCGGCAGTGCCGGTGCGGCCGCGGTGATGGCCGCTTGCTCGGCGCGTGTCTGTTGCACCTCGCTCTGTGTCTGCGCAATGGCGCCCTGTTGCTGCTGCTGGGTGGACAGCAGCAATTGCACCTGCCGCTCCAGTTCGGCCACGCGGGCCTCCAGTGCCTGTTCCTTCGCCGTATCGGCCAAGGCCATGCCCGGCGCAAGCAACGCCACGAACAACGCGGCGGCAAGCGGGCGACGGACCATTCGGGTGGTGTGTCTGTTCATTGCTCTGCCTCTCTCCGGCTGGCATCGATGGCCGCGTCGGTGCACGGTTCACGGCAGGGTGCGCGGCCTGCGTGGCAAGCGGCTATTCGCCATTAGTCGAAGGAATGGCCGCATTCGACCATCGTCTAACGCCGCAGCCAGCGCGGCCGGGGATGGATGCGGCACACTTGGGAAGTACCGGCCGCATCGCGCGATGCGGCTCCCCCATTGGTTACAAGTGCAAAGGTGAGGGTGTTGTCATGGCTGATCTCTATCCCGTCGACCCGCAGTTCGCCGCCACGTCGCGGATCGACAAGTCCACCTACCAGAAGCTGTACCGCGAGTCGGTGGAGAACCCCGACGCTTTCTGGGGCAAGGCCGCAGAGCGTCTGGACTGGTACGTCAAGCCGACAAAGGTGCGGAACGTCAACTACACGCTGGACGACTTCCGCATCAAGTGGTTCGAGGACGGCGAGCTCAACGTCAGCGTCAACTGCCTGGATCGCCAGCTGGCCACCCGCGGCGACAAGACCGCGATCCTGTTCGAACCGGACAGCCCCGACGCACCGGCGCAGAAGGTGACCTACCGCGAACTGCACGAGCGCGTGTGCAAGCTCGGCAACGCGCTGCGCAACCTCGGCGTGGTCAAGGGCGACCGCGTCACCATCTACCTGCCGATGATCGTCGATGCCGCGGTGGCGATGCTGGCCTGTGCGCGTATCGGCGCGATCCACTCGGTGGTGTTCGGCGGTTTCGCCGCCAACTCCATCGCCGACCGCGTCGCCGACTGTGGCAGCAAGCTGATCATCACCGCCGACGAGGGCCTGCGCGGCGGCAAGAAGGTGCCGCTGAAGGCCAACGTCGATGCCGCGTTGAAGCTGCCCGGCACCAATACCGTCGAAACCGTGCTGGTGGTGCGCCATACCGGCTCGTCGGTGGACATGCAGGCCCCGCGCGACCGCTGGTTCCATGACGTGGTGGACGGCCAGCCGGCGCAGTGCGAGCCCGAGCGCATGAACGCCGAGGATCCGCTGTTCATCCTCTACACCTCCGGTTCCACCGGCAAGCCCAAGGGCGTGCTGCACACCAGCGCCGGCTACCTGCTGTTCTCGGCCTACACCCACGAGGCGGTGTTCGACCTGCGCGAGGACGACATCTACTGGTGCACCGCCGACGTCGGCTGGGTCACCGGCCACAGCTACATCGTCTACGGCCCGCTGGCCAACGGCGCCACCTCGGTGATGTTCGAGGGCGTGCCGAACTACCCGAACGTGTCGCGCTTCTGGGAGGTGATCGACAAGCACCAGGTCACCATCTTCTACACCGCGCCCACCGCGATCCGCGCGCTGATGCGCGAGGGTGAGGAACCGGTCAAGCGCACCTCGCGCAAGAGCCTGCGCCTGCTCGGCAGCGTCGGCGAACCGATCAACCCGGAGGCGTGGCGCTGGTATTACGACGTGGTCGGCGACGCGCGCTGCCCGGTGGTCGATACCTGGTGGCAGACCGAGACCGGCGGCATCCTGATCTCGCCGCTGCCCGGCGCGGTCGACCTCAAGCCCGGCTCGGCGACGCTGCCGTTCTTCGGCGTGCAGCCGGCGCTGGTCAGCGCCGAGGGCGAGATCCTCGAAGGCGCGGCCGAAGGCAACCTGGTGATGCGCGACTCGTGGCCGGGGCAGATGCGCACCGTCTACGGCGACCACCAGCGCTTCATCGACACTTATTTCCGCACCTATCCGGGCTACTACTTCAGCGGCGACGGCTGCCGCCGCGACGAAGACGGCTATTACTGGATCACCGGCCGCGTTGATGACGTCATCAACGTCTCCGGCCACCGCATCGGCACCGCCGAGGTGGAAAGCGCACTGGTGCTGCACCCGAAGGTGGCCGAGGCCGCGGTGGTCGGTTTCCCGCACGACATCAAGGGCCAGGGCATCTACGCCTACGTCACCCTCGTCGCCGAGGAAGCGCCCAGCGACGAGCTGCAGAAGGAGCTGATCGCATGGGTGCGCAAGGTCATCGGCCCCACCGCCACTCCCGACCATCTGCAGTGGGCGCCGGGCCTGCCCAAGACCCGCTCGGGCAAGATCATGCGCCGCATCCTGCGCAAGATCGCCGAGAACGCGCCGGACCAGCTCGGCGACACCTCGACCCTGGCCGACCCGTCGGTGGTGGCCTCGCTGGTGGAAGAGCGCAAGGTGCGGTGAAGCTGGGAACGAGTGAAGAGGAAAGAGGAACGAGTAAAAGCAATAGCAACCCCAGGAGATTGCGTGCTTTTACTCTTCCTCCACCCGTGCCTCTTCACTCGTTCCAGATCGACAGCTCTTACTCGTTCCTCTTTCCTCTTCACTCGTTTCTAACTCCATGCCCACCCTGCTGATCGCCGACGACCACCCGCTGTTCCGCGAAGCGCTGCGCGGCGCGGTGCAGCGGGTGATCCCGGGCGTGCAATTGCTGGAAGCGGACAGCGTGGAGGCGTTGTATGCGCTGGCTGAGCAGCATCCCGACGCCGACCTGGTGCTGATGGACCTGAACATGCCCGGCGCGCAGGGCTTCAACGCGCTGGTGCACCTGCGCTCGCTGCATCCGCAATTGCCCATCGTGGTGGTGTCCGCGCGTGAGGAGGCCACGGTGATGCGCCGCGCGCTCGACCACGGCGCGTTCGGCTTCATCCCCAAGTCGGCCGACTCGGACACCATTGGCCAGGCGCTGGGCACCATCCTCGATGGCGAGCGCTGGGCCCCGGCCGAGGCGCACAACGTGCCGCCCACCGACCACGAAGAGCGCGAGGTCGGCCAGCGCCTGCGCGAGCTGACCCCGCAGCAGTTCCGCGTGCTGCAGATGCTCGGTGCCGGCCGCCTGAACAAGCAGATCGCCTATGACCTGGGCGTGTCCGAGGCCACCATCAAGGCCCACGTCACCGCCATCCTGCGCAAGCTCGGCGTCACCAACCGCACCCAGGCCGTGTTGATGGCCGGCAAGCTGGCCATCGACGACGATGGCATCGTGCTGCCGCCGGAAGAAGACTGAAAGTCAGGAACGAGCGGAAGGAACGAGGAACGAGTAAAGACAAAAGACGAAGGCAACAACGGGGAACTCCGGCTGACAGTGCTTGGCCAGGAAAAGGGAACCTGCCGTTGCTTCTGCTCGTTCCTCGTTCCTCTCCAGTCGTTCCTGCTAGAATCAGCTCCCCCTTGGGGAGTAGCCTGCTTCCGGCAGCGGAAGCGCGCGTGTCAACACACTCGGCCATTGCGCCGTGGCACGTGCAGCCAGACCCGGTTGGCGAGACCAGCGGCACGCGTGCGCAACGACAGGTTGGGCGCGCCGCGTGCCGTATGCGTCGCAGCCTGATCTGGAAGTTTCCACGAATGTCCCCGCTTTCCATCCTGCTGATCGGCTTGGCCATGTCCACCGATGCCTTTGCCGCAGCCATCGGCAAGGGTGCGGCGATGCGCCGCCCGCACCTGCGCGAAGCGCTGCGCGCCGGCCTGATCTTCGGCACCATCGAAGCCCTGACCCCGATGCTGGGCTGGCTGCTGGGCCGTGCCGCCTCGCATTACGTGGAAGCATTCGACCACTGGATTGCCTTCGCGCTGCTCGGCGCGCTGGGCGTGCATATGATCGTGGCCGGGTTGCGCTCGGATGCAAACGAGGATGCCGCCGACCCGCCGCCGGATGACGGCAACAGGCACCACCGTTTCTGGACGTTGGCCGCTACCGGCCTGGCCACCAGCATCGACGCCGCCGCGGTGGGCGTGAGCCTGGCCTTCCTCGACGTGCATATCGGCGTGGTGGCGCTGGTGATCGGGCTGTGCACGCTGCTGATGGTGACGCTGGGCATCATGCTCGGCCGCGCGCTGGGCGCCCTGGTCGGCAAGCGCGCGGAAATCATCGGCGGGGTGATCCTGATCCTGGTCGGCAGCGGCATCCTCTACGAGCACTTGCAGGGCGCGGCTTGAGGTACTTGCAGGCACAGGTGCATCCGCACAGAGCGTTGCCGATGGAACGTGCGATGGTTTGCGGGAGGCAGCGGGAATCAGCGCCTGCGTTCCAGCCACCACAGCAGTGATACCACCAGCACGAAGGCCAGCAGCCAGGGCCAGCGCGGGCCGGGCACGGGATGCGTGGTGCGTGCGGCATACCCGCCGGTGCCGTGCAGCGCCAGCGTGGCATCGCGGGTGGCCTGGGCATGCAGGGCAGGTGCCTCGGCAGGGTCGATGACCAGCACGCCGGCGCTTTCGCCGCCACCGATGATGCGGTGCCAGCCGGCCTGCTGCGGCCACCAACCGCTGCATTGACTGGCCTGCGGATCGGTCAGCAACGCGCTGCGCGTGCCATCCGGTGCTTGTGCTTGACTGCCCGCAGGCAGCCCGCACAACGTGGTGCGTTCCCCGGCCCATGCCCATGCGGGCAGGTGTTGCAGCGCCGGTCCCGGCAATGGCCGGGCCAGTGTCGCGAGTGCCGCATTCCACAGTTCGGCATGGGCGTCGGCATGGCCGGCGAGTACCAACGTGTAGCTGTCGGTAACCGGCAACACGCCGAGGCGGCCCTGGCCGATGGCGCGCCAACCGCCCAGCGTGCTGCCATCGGCGGCATGCAGCAGCGGCACGACGTCGGTGCCGGTGAAATCCAGATCGAAGCGTTCGATGTTCAACGCAGCGGTGGTGTTGTCGTCCGCGTGTACAGCGGCATTGCGCCACTTCACCGTGGCGGTCTGTCCATCGCCACGGGTTTCCAGCCCCCATTCGCGCAGGGTGCGACGGGCATTGCCGTCGAGTGCACCGCCGACCCGCACCAGCACGCCAAGTCCGTTGCGCATCGCGGTGGCGATGGCCGCGCGCTGCGCCGCCGGCAACGCGGCCAGCCGGCGTTCGTCGAGCAGCAACAGGTCGAGCCCGGCGAGGCCGGCCGTATCCAGCGTCTGTGGCGCATCGCCCAGCTGCACGCCACCGCCGACAGTGATGCCGACCTGCAAGGGGGCACCGATGTCGGTTGCCCAGCGTTGCAGGTACTTCAGTTCCGGCCCTGGCGCACCGGCAAGCAGGCGCAGCGTGGGGGCGGGCACGACGCGGGCACGCACCGGTACCGGCAGCTGGTCGAGCAGCTTGCCGTCGGCATCGAGCGCACGCAGGGTGAAAACGACGTCGCCGGCTTCGCGCGCGCTGGCGCCAAGGCGTACCCGTCCGTCCTCGCCGGGTGCGGCGAGGGCGACGCGCTGGCCCGCCGGATCGAGCAGTTCCACGCGCGCCTGCGGCAGGCCCTGTACGCGGGCACCCACCTCGAAACGTGCACCGGCGGACAGCGGTGATGGTGCCTGCAGTTCGACCAATCCATGCGGTGCGACAGCCATGTGGAAGCGCAGTGCCGGCATCGTCGTGTCGCGGTCGCGCGCCGGCAGGCCCTGGCCGACGATGACGAGTTCGCGCGTGGCGGGGTGCTGGCGCAGCGCGGTGGCCAGGTCGGGCACCCGCGTGGTGCCGGGCAATGCCGGTGCTTCCGGCAGGCGCAGGCGGGTGGCCGCGGGAAGTGCCGCCAGCTCCGGGGCGGTGGCACCGGCGGTGGCGATGACCAGCGTGGCGGCAGGCACGTGACGCGTTGGCGGGAACAAGGTCAGCCACAACAGCGCCGCGGCCGCCAGTTGCAGCACCAGCCCCGCGCCCAGCCGCAAGGGCGCGGGACGCGGTGGCAGACACAGGCGCACGCTGGCCAGCAGTACGGCGAGGAGGATGAAGGCCAGGGGCAGCCACGTCATTGCGCACCCTCCGCAGGGGGAGACAGTGCATCCAGATAGCGGCGACCTGCCACATCGGCGGCATTGCGTCGCGCGGGTGGGCCAACCGGCCGTTGCAGCGCCGGCCACAGCTGCTCACGCAGGCGCTGCCGGCAGGCGCGGCAATCCGGTTGCTGGCGCAACTCGTCGATGGCCGCGGCAATGTCGAGTGGATCGGGTACGGCTTGCGGGTGGGTATCGAGCCAACGCGACAACGTGTCCAGGTCGATGTCGGCATCGGCCGTGGCCAATGCCTGCCATGTGTGGACGGGGGTGATGTCGCCGGCTTCGCGCGCCGGCAATTGCAGTTGGCGGTTGCCCAGCCCGTCGCGCTTGCCGGTCATGCGCCGGGCCATGTCGATGGGCGGCAACTCGGGACCAACCCGTGCCAGATAGATGCGCTCGGCCTGCTGCACCTGTTTGATGAAGCCCAGCGCCTTGTACGCATAAGGCAGCGCCTTGTCGGGATGGCCCTGGCGCAGCTCGCCTTCGGACTGCCACATCTGGTCGAGCGCGGCCTTGAGGATGGCGCGGGTCTGCGGGTCGAGCAGGGTGGCAGCCTCGGCATGGTCGTGGGTGTGGCCGTATTCGGCGAGCACGTCGGTGGCGCTGCCGAAGGCCGGTGCATCGCCATCGCGTTCGGCCTGGCCGTGGTCATGGCCGTCGTCATGCGCAGGGTCGTGGTCGGTGGCGGCTGCATCGCCGGTTGGCAGGGCATCGCCGGTCGGCGGTGGCTTGGTGCCGCCTTCCGCCTCCTCGCCGAGGAACTGGCCATAGCGCAGGCGCAGGATGCGCTGGTCGACGCCAATGGCATCGGAGCGCCGGGTGAACGTGTCGGCGTCGAGCGCATTGCGCTGCTTCAGCAATGCCTCGGCGTCGATGATGATCTGGCGCTGGCTGCGGAAGTAGGCCGGCATCACCTTCTTGATCGCGCCTTCCAGGTCGCTGGCCTGCACCTCCTGCCCGCTGGGCAGGCGCAGGATCAGGCTGGGGCTGCGGGCCTGCTGCGGTTGCGGGTTGCGGTTGTCATGCACGCTCAGGCGCGCGACCACTTCATCGCCGGGGCCGACGCCCAGCGCCGCCAGATCGACGGTGTGGGCGAAGCGCTGCGCGGTGGCCGTGCCGTTGCCGGTGAGCGTGAGTTGGCGCTGCTGGAAATCGATGTTCTCGCCGCTGCCCTTTGCCGTGGTGAGTTCCAGCAGCGCATTGGCGGCGATGCCGAAATCGTCGCTGGCCTCGAAGCGCAATTGCCATTGCCGTTGGCGCGGTGCGGCCTGGCTTAAGGTCTGCGCCGGTTCGATCACCTTCACCTGTGGCGGCCGGTCCGGTACCACGTCGAGCCGATGGGCACGACCGGCGCCGGCCAGCGCAGGTTCGCTGACGATGCGGTACAGGCTCGAGCGTTGCAGGGTTTCCTTGGCCTGCCAATACTCGCCTTCGCGTTGTAGCGGCAGTTGCCGGCCATCGTGGAATTGCAGCCACGCGCGTTGCGGCTGCGATGTGAAGTGCAGCCGCCAATGCAGGCGGCTGCCCTGCAACGCGCGCGCATCCAGCTTTTCGCCGGTGCTGGCCGCTTGGCCGGTATAAGGTGGCGGTGTCACCTGCAACTGCGTGCCACGCAGTGCCGGGGCATCGGCTGTTGCGGATGTCGCGGTATTGCCGCCGTTGCCGGTTTCCGCGGGTGCCGTCGCGGTGTACGGCCAGAACACGGCGATGCCGGCGAGCAGCAATGCAAGGCCGAGGCAGGCCAGCAGCCGTGGCCACGGCCAGCCTGGGCGCAGGTCGGGCGGCGTTTCGTGCAGGCGCTGTCCGATGCGCTCGCGCTGCCGCCGCTGCAATGGGTTGAGGGTTTGCGGCGCGGCGAACAGCAGGTCGGCGCTGTCCTCGAAACGTGTTTCTTCATTCAGCCGAGCGACCAGCCAACGTGTATCCAGCCGGCGCATGCGCCAGGTGGCGAGGCCGGCGACGACGAGCAGTGCGAGGATGAGCACCATGCTGCCGGTGTCGAAGCCGGCAGCGCGGGTTGCCAGCAAGCCGAGCGCGATGGCAATGGGTATGCCGCCGCACAACCAGACCAGCAATGCCCGGCGTTGTGGAGCGCGCAGCAATGCCTGCGGATTCATGCCTGCCCCCGCCGGCGGGGTGTGCTGGCCAGCCAGCGTTCCATCAGGAACAGCAGGGCGATGGCGAACGCCAGCCATGCCGTGAGCTCGCGGGCGGGCTGCGGCGGTGCCTTGGCACCGGTGTCCGGCTGCATCGTCGCCGCCAGCGCCCGCGCGGGTGCGGGTGGCGGTTGCAGCAACGCCCGCAGCTGCCGCGGGAAGCCGGCGTCCAGCAATACCGGCATCGTTGCCGGTTGCAGTGGCGCGGCCCAGCGCAGCCATTGGCCGTTGCCGCCGCCCACTTGTTCGATGACGGGGTTGCCGGCGTCGTCCCGCCACAGCGGCACGTGCCGCGCGCTCCCGCTTGTCGGCGTGCGCGCATCCACCAGCAGCCGGCCACCATTGCGCGCCCATGCCTGCGCGGCCTGCGGCACGGGCTTGGCCGAGAGCCAGAGATGCACGCCGTCATCGTTGCCGAAGGGCTGGCCGTCGTCGGTGATTTCCGCCGGCGCGGCCGGATTCCATGCAAGGGCCACGGCGCGCAGCCACGGCAGGGCAGCGCCGCCGGCTTCGTCATGGCGGATGTGCAGGCGTGGGGGCTTCGTGGCGGCGGCAGGGGAGGTTGCCGGCCTGGATTCGATCACCTGCCACTGCAGCGCGCGCGACAGCTGCGGGCGCTGCGCATCCAGTCCGTCGAGTATCGCCGGTACGACCACGGTGAGCGGCGCCTGTGGCGGTAGCGTCGCGTCCAGCTCGCGCAGCAGGCTGGCGGTGGGTTGTGCCGATGGAGGCGCCGGTTGCGCATCGAAATCGGGGAAGCCGGGGGACAGCCACAGCCATTGCGCCTGCTCGGAGGCGATGGCATTGCGGGCGGCGGCCATGTCCACGCCGGGCACCACCGCCACGCGTGGCATCGTGTCCTTGACGCCATCCAGCGCCGGCCGCGCCAGCAGCACCGCCAGCAGGGCGAGCAGCAACAGGCGCACCAGCAGCAGCGGCCATTCGTCGAAGCGGACGCGACGGCGCGGGCGTGGCCTGGCCGACAGCCAGCGCAGTGCGGCGAAGTCGATCGGTTGCCGTTCGTCGCGGCGGGCAAGATGGATCAGCAGCGGCAGCAGCATCGCCGCCAGTGCCGTCAGGCCCGCCGGGAACAACCATACCAAGCTCATGCGCCGCGGCCTCCACGGCGTGCGGACAGCCGTTGCAAGGGCGCATCGATGGCTTCGTCGAGGAAGGCGGTGTCATGGCGGATACCGGCGGCTTGCAGGCGTGCGTCCAGCGCGCGCCTTGCCTCGGAGAAGCGCGCCAGATAATCGGCACGTATCGCCGTACCGTCCCCCAGCAGCTCGTCGCCGGTTTCCGGGTCGCGGAAGCGGTGGCCGTTGCGGAACGGGAAGTCGCGTTCCTCGGCGGTCAGCAGCTGCAGGTGCACGACATCGCGGCCGGCCTTGGCCAGGCGCTCGGCCAGGGCGATGGCGGCGTCGTCGAAGCCGTCGCCGATCATCACCACCAGATCGTTGGCGGCGATGCGTTCCCATACCGGCGCCAGTCGCTCCGGTGGCGGCCACTGGCCCCGTGCCTGCAAGGCATGCAGCCGCAGGTGCAGGCGGTCGCGTTGGCGCAGGCCGTGACCGGCCGGCAGCAACTGCACGCCGTCGCCACCGATGGCGACCAGACCGAAGGCATCGCCCTGTTGCAATGCCAGTTCGGCAACGCAGGCGGCAAGTGACTTGGCCGCGTGCAAGCGCGTGTATTCGTGGCGCGATTGGTCGGCCTGCCGCATCGACGCGCTGGTGTCGAGCAGCAGCCACACCATCAGCGGGCTTTCGCGTTCGGACTCGCGCACGAAGAGGCGATCCGAGCGCGCATGGAGTTTCCAGTCGATCTGCCGCGGTTCGTCGCCGGGCTCGTAGGCGCGGTATTGCGCGAACTCCAGTCCGGCGCCACGGCTGCGGCTGGCATGCAGGCCGATGCCGCCACTGCCAATGGCCCATTGCGGCCGCAGCCGCAGGTTGCGCAGGCGGCTGCGCACCTCGGGCGGGATCAGCACGGGCGCGGTGGCGGACATCAGGCCGGGTAGGGCACCGCGCGCAGCAATGCGGCGATCACGTCGTCGGCCGTCTTCTGCTCGGCCTCGGCGGCAAAGGACAGCAGCAGGCGGTGGCGCATCACCGGTGCGACCAGCGCCTGCACGTCCTCGCGGGTGGCAGCGAAGCGCCCGTGCAGCAGGGCGCGTGCCTTTGATGCCAGTACCAGCGATTGGCCCGCGCGTGGGCCTGCGCCCCATTTGATCCAGCTGTTCACCTCGCCGGGTCTGCCATCGCCGGGGCGGCTGGCACGCACCAGACGGGTGATCCAGGTCAGCAGCCCGGGGCCGACGTGTACGTCACGCACGAGGGCTTGCAGCGCTTTCACCGCGTCGGCGTCCATCACCTTCGGTACCACGCCGCTGCTGCTGCCGGTGGTTTGCGCGAGGATGTCGCGCTCTTCGGTTTCGCTGGGGTAATCCACGCGCACGTGCAGCAGGAAGCGGTCCAGCTGCGCCTCCGGCAGCGGGTAGGTGCCGGCCTGTTCGATCGGGTTCTGCGTGGCCAGCACGAAGAAGGGCGAAGGCAGCGCGTAGGTGGTGCCGGCGTAGCTGACGGTGCGCTCCTGCATTGCCTCCAGCAGCGCCGCCTGCGTTTTCGGCGGGGTGCGGTTGAGTTCGTCGGCCAGCAGCAGGTTGGTGAAGACCGGGCCCTGCTGGAAGCGGAACGCGCGCTTGCCGGTACCGTGGTCTTCTTCCAGCAGCTCGGTGCCGAGGATGTCGCTGGGCATCAGGTCGGGGGTGAACTGCACGCGTCGGAACTGCAGTTCCAGGGCTTGCCCGAGCGAGCGCACCAGCAAGGTCTTGCCGAGGCCGGGCGCGCCTTCGAGCAGGCAATGGCCGCCGGCGAGCAGGCCGATCAACAGTTGTTCGACGACCTGCTGTTGGCCGACCACGGCCTGCGCCAACGCGGCGCGCAGTTCGTTCAGGCGGGGCAGCAGGGAGTCCGGATCGGGGGTAGGGGCGTTCATGCGGTCACCAATGGAGTCAGTGCGTCAGCGCGTACATCACGATGTTCACGCCGAGCTTCGTGTTGTCCTCGGCCAGGAAGCGCTTGTTGCGCCAGTCGTAGTCCCATTCACAGCCGTAGTCCTTGTTGCTGTAGAGCAGGCCGAGGCGGCCATCGATCTCGATGCCCTTGAGGTAGTCGTGCACCAGGTCGTCGCCCCAGCCATTCAGCTCGAACGTGGTCGCCGGCGGCCCTTCGGGAAACTTGAAGAAGCTGTTGTAGAGCGCGTGGGTGTTGGGCAGTTTTTCCAGTGCGTTGGCGCCGAAGATGCTGCGCATCTGTGCCTCGAACGACGTGGCGAACAGGCCATCGATGTCGTGGTTGCAGTCATCGACGAACACGAAGCCGCCGTTGCGCACGTAACGCTCGAAGTTGCGGCGTTCGTCCGGGTTGAACTCGACCAGCTTGTGCCCGGCCAGATAGCAGAACGGTGCGCGCAGCATTTTCGGATCGGACAGGGCAACGACGTGTTCGGTCGGATCGACGCGCAGCGTGGTGTAGTCGATCAGCGAGGTGATCAGGTTGGACGGCATGCGCGCGTCCACGTCCCAGTCGCCGGAGTCGTACTTCAGCCGCGTGAACCAGAAGTCGTGGCGGCTGGCCTGGGCGAAGGCGGGCGGCACCATCGCGCCTGCCGCCGTGCCGAGCATCAGGCGGAGGAATTGGGCGCGGTTCATGAGGCAGGAGTAAGTGAACAGGAGTGAGGAGTGGGAGAACGACAAGAGCCGTTGCGTTTGACGTTGCCCTTACTCACTCCTCACTCCTCACACTTTTACTCACTTCTGGCCTTTACACCGCGTCGGAGAGCGAGGTGAAGGTGAAATCCCGCAACCGCATCGGTGGAATCATCATCACGAAGCTCGATTCATCACCTGCCACGCGTACCGGCTTGCCGAGCTCGTCGATGTTGTTGAGCATGATCACCGGTGATTCGTTGAAGCGGAAGTTCTTCACCGGGTGCTTGATCTGCCCGTTCTCGATGTAGAAGGTGCCGTCGCGGGTCAGGCCGGTCAGCAGCACGGTCTGCGGGTCGACCATGCGGATGTACCAGGTGCGGGTGAGCAGGATGCCCTTCTGCGTGCCTTTCACCAGCTCGGCGATGGACTTGCTGCCGCCACCCATCAGCAGGTTTCCGGGTCGCGCGTTGGCGGTCTTGCCCTGCTTCTGCGCCCAGTAGCGCGAGTAGTTGAGGTTCATCACCTTGCCGTTCTCGATGATGGCCGTGCGCTCGCGCGGCATGCCTTCGCCGTCCCACGGCAGTACCGGTGCTTCCGGATGCCAGGGGTCGGCAAACAGGTTGACCTGCGGGTCGTAGACCTGTTCGCCCAGCTTGTTGCCGCCCCCCTTCTTCGACAGGAAGCTGCGGCCCTCGTCGGCCGAGCGTGCATCGAAGAAGTTCATCATGAAGCTGATCAGGCCGGCAGCCGCGGCCGGCTCCAGGATCACCGTGTACTTGCCCGGCTCCAGCGCCTTGGCTTCGGCCGATTCGAGCGCCTTGCGCTTGGCGATCTCGATGTCCTGCCCAGCCTTGAAGTCGGCCGCATCCTTGAGGTTGCGGCCCACCCAGCCCGAACCACGTCCGTCCTCGGTGCGCACGGTGCAGGTGTAGTCGAAGCTGCTGGTGCGCTGGTAGCCGAAGTTGCCCTTGCTGTTGGCGATGGCGACGAAGCCGCGGCTGTCCTCGAGGAAGCCGGCGGCGACCAAGCCGTTGCCGCGGCATGGGGTGATGGAATCGGCGGCGACCCGCGCGCGGAAATCCGGGTCGATGGCGGCGGTGGATTCGCTGAAGGTCGGGCTCGGCGTGTAGTCCTGCTTGCCGATGATGGGCATGAACTCCGGGTTTTCCGGTGCCAGCCGGGCCAGGTCCTCGGCGCGGCGTACCACGCGCTCCAGCGAGGCGTCGTCGAACTCGTTGATCGAGGCGGTGCCCACACGTTTGCCGAAGGCGACCTGCACGGCCAGCTCGGTGTCGTCGATCATGCCGCTGGTGGAGACGTTGTTCAGCGCGAAGCGGATGTTGCCATCAATGGAGCCGGCCAGCGTGGCGCTGCACTCGTCGGCGGTGGACAGCGCGATGACTTTGTCCAGGATGGCCTTGGCTTCCTGTTCGGTGAAGATGCTCATTGCTCGGAACTCCTTGGACGGTCAGCCGAGGCTGCGTGCGGTATTGATGACGTTGATGCCGTCGAAACGGGCGGTGGACGAGCCGTGCGACACCGCCGAGACCTGGCCCGGCTGGCCCTTGCCGTCGAAGAACGAACCGCCCAGGCGGTAGTCGCGTTCGTCGGCCACGGCGCTGCAGGCGTTCCAGAATTCCGGCGTGCGGATCTGGTAGGCAACGTCTTCCAGCATGCGGGTGATCGTGCCGTCCTTGATCTCGTAGAACAGCTGGCCGCCGAACTGCGCGTTGTAGCGTTGCTGGTCGATCGAGAACGAGCCGTCGCCGATGATGTAGATGCCGTTCTCCACGTCCTTGACCAGCTCGGCCACGCTCAACGGCGTCTTGCCCGGTGCCATCGACACGTTGGCCATGCGCTGGAACTGCACGCTCGACCACGAGTCGGCGTAGCAGCAACCGTCCGATTCGGCCTTGCCGAGGATGTGGGCCTGGTCGCGGATGGCCTGGTAATCGACCAGTTTGCCATCGGTGATCAGCGGCCATTGCTTGGTCTTCACGCCCTCGTCGTCGTAACCGACCGCACCCAGCGAACCGGGCTGCAGCTTGTCGGCGAAGATGTTGACCTTGTCGCTGCCGTACTGGAAATGCGCCTCGCGCTTGTCCAGCGTGGCGAAGCTGGTGCCGGCGTAATTGGCCTCGTAACCGAGCACGCGATCCAGCTCCAGCGGGTGACCGACCGATTCGTGGATGGTCAGCCAGGTGTGCGACGGGTCCAGCACCAGGTCGTATTTGCCGGGCTTGACCGAGGTGGCGGTCAGCTTCTCCTGCGCATGCTTCGCTGCGGCAATGGCGTCCTCGCGCATGTCGTAGGACTGGCCGTAGACGGTGACGCCATTGGGCAGCACGGTCTTGCCGGACGCGGCGCCGTCCAGATACTCGAAGCCCATGCCCATCGGTGCGGACAGCCCGCCGCGGGTGCGGAACTTGCCGCTGGCCTTGTCGATGGCGGTCACCGTCATCGGCGCCCAGATGCGGTGCACGTCCTGGTCGATGTAGGAACCGTCGGTGGAGGCGAAGTACTTCTGCTCGTTGACCAGGAACAGCATCGAGTTGACGAAGCTGGCGCCGGCGTCGAGCGCGGCGGCGTTCACGCCCAGCAGCAGGTCGGCCTTGTCCTTGATCGGCACTTCCATCGCGTTCTTCCTGATCGGCGTGCGCCAGCTCACTTCGCCGTACCCCGGCGCCTTGGCCAACTGCACCGGCGCGGTCTGGATCTTCGCGTTGGCCTTGGCGATCGCGGCGGCCTGCTGCGCGGCCTTGACCACGCCGGCCGGGCTGAGGTCGTTGGTGGCGGCGAAGCCCCAGGCGCCATTGACGATGACGCGGATGCCGGTGCCGGTGGATTCGGTATTGACCACGTTCTGCACCCGGTCTTCGCGGGTGATGACGAACTGGCGCAGGTAGCGGCCAATGCGCACGTCGCAGTAGCTTGCGCCGGCGGCGCGGGCCGCGTTCATCGCATCGTCGGCCAGGCGCTTCTTCAAGGCCGGGTCGATCACGGTCAGCAGTTGTTCGGCGGCGATGGCCTTGCCGAAGAAGGACGGCAGCATCAGGCCGCCGGCGGTGAGCCCGGTCAGGGCAAGGAAGTCACGTCTTTGCAAGGCTGCTCTCCGGTTACGGGTACGGCAACGAACGACGATGTCTTCGCGATGATTTGCGAACCATTCGATTCTTGCGGCGGCGGGTTTGCAGCGGTAGTGACTTTAGACATGGTCGGCGCGATGCAGCCGCGGGTTTCGGCCGTGCAGGCCCGGGCAGCCACACCTCCAGCGTGCCCCGCGGCCAGTTGGCGAACACTCGCGACCGCTGCAGGCAACCGGCCGCTCGGGGTGGTTGCCTGCTCGCCCGTGTCCTTGCCGCGCAGGGCGGCGGAAGCGCGGAGCAGGGGGAGCGTAGTCAAAGCACCGGACAGACGGTTTCATACATCCGCCCGGGGCAACGGAAGCGGCTGGATCCGCCTTACCCCAACGAGCGCGCCGTATTGATGATGTTGACGCCGTCGAAACGCGTCGTCGCCGACCCGTGCGATACCGCCGATACCTGCCCCGGCTGGCCCTTGCCATCGAAGAACGAGCCGCCGAGGCGGAAATCGCGTTCATCGCAGATGGCCGAGCAGGCGTTCCAGAATTCCGGTGTGCGGATCTGGTAGGCGGCGTCCTCGACCATGCCGGTGATCTCGCCATTCCTGATCTGGTAGCAGAGCTGGCCGCCGAATTGCGCGTTGTAGCGTTGCTGGTCGATGGAATACGAACCGCGGCCGTGGATGTAGATGCCGTTCTCCACGTCCTTGACCATCTGCGCCGGCGTCAGCGGCGCCTTGCCCGGCGCCAGCGACACGTTGGCCATGCGCTGGAACTGAACGCTGCTCCACGAATCGGCGTAGCTGCAGCCATGCGAGGCGTTCTCGCCGAGGATATGCACCTCGTCGCGGGTGGCCTGGTAGTTGACCAGGATGCCGTCCTTCACCAGATCCCAGCGCCGGCACTTCACGCCCTCGTCGTCGTAGCCCACCGCGCCCAGGCTGTAGGGCTGGGTCTTGTCGGCTATGAAGTTGACGATGTCGCTGCCCCAGCGGAAACCGGCGTCGCGCTTGTCCAGCGTGGCGAAGCTGGTGCCGGCGTAGTTGGCCTCGTAGCCGAGTACGCGGTCCAGCTCCAGCGGGTGGCCGACGTTCTCGTGGATGGTCAGGAACAGGTTGGACGGGTCCAGCACCAGGTCGTACTTGCCCGGCTTCACTGATGGCGCAGCCAGCTTTTCGCGTGCCTGCTTCGCGGCGGCGATGGCGTCCTCCATCGGGTCGTAGGAATGGCCGTAGCCGATCACCCCGCCGGGCAGCTGGTACTTGCCCGCGTCGTCGCCATCGAGGAATTCCCAGCCCATGCCGGCTGGCGCCGACAGCCCGTTGCGGGTGCGGAACTTGCCGCTGGCCTTGTCGATGGCGGTGGCGGTAAACGGCAGCCAGATGCGGTGCACGTCCTGGTCGATCCACGAGCCGTCGCTGGAGGCGAAGTACTTCTGCTCATTGACCAGGAACAGCTGCGAGTTGATGAAGCTGGCACCGGCGTCGAGTGCGGCGGCATTGATCGACAGCAGCAGTTCCACCTTGTCCTTGACCGGTACCGCCATCGCGTTGCGGCGGATCGGCGTTCGCCACTGCACCTCGCCGACACCGGGAGTGGGGGCCAGTTGCACCGGCCGGGTCTGGATCCTCGCGTTCGCACGGGCGATGGCCAATGCCTGTGCCACCGCCGCCGCCACGCCCTGTTCGCCGGGCTGGCTGCTGGCGGCGAAGCCCCAGGCGCCATCGACGATGACACGGATGCCGACGCCGGCCGATTCGCTGTTGGTGACGTTCTGGACCTTGTCTTCGCGGGTGATGATGGCCTGATTCAAATAGCGGCCGATGCGCACGTCGCAATAGCTCGCGCCACCGCGCCTGGCCAGCGCCAGTACGGTGTCGGCCAGCGTCTTTTTCTTTGCCACATCGGCCGGGGCGAGCAGCTCCTCGGCGGCGATCAGGCGGGCATTGGGCAGCATCATTCCGGCCAAGCCGAGGCCGGAGAGTGCGAGGAACTGGCGGCGGTGCATGCGGGGCTCCATGAACAGAGGGCGATGCACGCATCGCACGGAAGTCCCCGAATCTCGGTCGTCGCGCGGTACCGGCACAAGTGACCATCGTCATGCGTGGCGTGAACCGGTGCTGGCGCACAATCGGCCGATTCCGAAGAAAGCCGCATCGATGATCGAAAAACCCCATGCCGAATCCTGCGACCGCAACCGCGAACCAATCCTGGAGGTGCTGCGGCGGTACCTCGGCACTGCCCGCGATGTGCTGGAGATCGGCAGTGGCACCGGCCAGCACGCGGTGCATTTCGCCGCGGCGATGCCGTGGCTGCGCTGGCAGGCCAGCGATCACCGCGACAACCTGCCCGGCATCGGCCGATGGCTGGACGAGGCGGCGCTGCCGAACACGCCACCGCCGCTGGAGCTGCAGGCCGTGCCCACCGGAATGCCGGGCCTGCAGCCGTTGCCACCCCTGCCACAGGCGGAGGGCGTGGCCGGTTTCGACGCGGTGTTCACCGCCAATACCCTGCACATCATGGGCTGGGACAGCGTGCAGGCGCTGTTCGCCGGGCTGCCGCCGCTGATGGCGCCGGGTGCCCTGTTCATTGCCTACGGGCCGTTCAACTACGGCGGTGATTTCAGCAGCGACAGCAACCGCGCGTTTGATGGCTGGTTGAAGGCGCGCGACCCGCGTTCGGGTATCCGCGATTTCGAGGCGGTGGATACGCTGGCCCGCATGCAGGGGCTGGCGCTGCGCGAGGACATGGCGATGCCGGCCAACAACCGCACGCTGGTGTGGCAGCGCATGCACTCCTGATACCGGAACAGTTGGGCAAGGATGGCCTGCACTTTCCGGGATCAAGCTGCAGCTGAAGCACGCTTGGCGGGATTTTCGCCGTAGCACCGGAGTTCAGGTATCGGCAGGCATTGCCGCCAGTCGTTCGGCCGACTTTCGCAGGCCATTGAAAATGGGCGTTGCCACCGAATCGGGGAAGCCGGGCGGCAAGCGTGCGCGTACCGTGGCAATGGCCGGTTCCACCTGTTCCAGCAATTGCGCGATCCACGGTTCGGCGCCTTCGGCAATGCCGCAGGCGCGTGCAGTTTCGTTCCAATGGCGGCGGCGGATCTGCATGAGCTTGCGATGGCGGTTCTTGCCGGCAACCGCCATCGCCAGTGCTGCATTGTGCGGGTCAAGCTGGCCTGGACCACGGCCGAGGATCGGATGGACCGAAAGCACGTCGTAGATCGGCGTCAGCCGGAAGCGGCCGGCCGCTTCGATGTGGATGCTGAAATTCTTGGCGTGTCCATCGGTGGCCGCCAGCATCCAGAACAGCAACTGGGTCTTGAAGAATGTCACGCGGTCTTCCGGCTGTTCCGATTGCCGCAGCAGTTCCATGATCTGCACGATGCCGGGGCCATCATCGCTTTCGTATTTGCGCGATGAGGGCAGGCCGAAGACCTGGCACATGTCCTCCTGCGGCAGCCGCAGCCACCAGTGGCCGTTGCGGGCCAACCGGCGATCGAAGCGTTCCACGATCAGCGCATGCTGGTCGCCGAATTGGCCGATCGAGGTGTTGGCGACGGGAATACCGAACGCGGCCAGCATCTGCATGCACAGCCATTCGTTTTCGACCGACAACTGCATGTCGGCGCGCATGTTGCCGACCAATCCCAACGGCAGTTTGAAGATGTGGGTGCTGGGTGTGCTGCCGGTGGGAATGCACCACTGCTCGCGGTGCCGCAGCAGACCGGTTTTTTCCTGTGCGCCGGCGATGGAGATGCGGAACTCGTCCTCGTCGCGTGTGCGCTGCCCCGGCAGTGCGGGTGTGGTGACATTGCGCAGCAGCCCACCGACCTGTGCATCGCTCAGCGCTCGGTAGCGGATTTCGTGAAGATCGTCAGGGGCGTAGCCGGGCGGAAGCAACTGCACCGCGCCAACGCAATCGCGGCCGATGGCTTGCAGCAGATCGAAGGTGCCGGTGGAGTGCGTGCCGAAACGGTCACGGATGCGGTTGCGGATGGCGCCGTTGTCGGGCAACAGATTGTCGAAGTAATCGGCGACGACTTGGCCGCGGTGGCTCTCGCCGGCCGGCAACAGTGGCAGCGACAGCGACAAGGGGCGCGGCAACGGGGATTCCAGCCATGTGGAGAGATAGGTCAACCGTGAACCGGTGCGCGGTTCGTCCTGCCAGATGGCGACTTCCACACCATTCATCCAGACCCGCAGTTCAGGCATGGCTTACCACTCCAGCGCTGGCGGAGAGGCAACGCGCAGGTCCGGCTGCAGCGAGACGGCCAGCCCCAATTCGGCCCATACCCGCATCAACCGCTCGAAGGTGGCGGACTCCGGCGCGCGCTCGAGGGCGGTAATGGCTTGGCGGGAAATACCGAGGCGCTCGGCCAGTTGGGCCTGACTGAGCCCGGCCTGCTTGCGGAATGCACGCATCAGTGGACCCAGTTGCCGGGCTGTGCGAATGGTATATGCGGTGGATGTCATGCGTTCCCTATCGGTATCCCGGCAGTGACTTGGCAACGTATGCCTTGCCGGTGGCAAATGCAACCGATAGGTTTCAACTTCATCATGCAACCCATCCATTGCATTTGCGAAATGCAACGGATGGGTTGCCTTACTTGGTATTTCAAGCCGCCTGCACGATATGCAGCGCCTTCGGGTTGCGCCATGTCGCCAGCAGCGCGGCCTCGCGCGCCTTGGCTTCGTGCAGGTGCCGTTCCTTGACGTGGCCGTAGCCGCGGATGTGCTCGGGAATGCTGGCGATCTCCGCCGCCAGCGACAGCCGGTTGGCGTCGAGCGTGGCCAGCAGTTCCTGCACGGTCTTTTCGTAATCGGCGATCAACTGGCGTTCGCCGCGCCGCTCGGCGGTGTAGCCGAACACGTCGAAACGGCCACCGCGCAGGAACTTCAGCTTCGCCAGCAGGCCGAAGGCCCTGAACATCCACGGGCCGTATTCCTTCTTTTGCAGCCGGCCCTGTTCGTCACGCTTGGCGAGCAGCGGCGGGGCGAGGTGGAAGCGCACCTGGTAGTCGCCATCGAACTTCTGCTGCACCTGCTTTAGGAAGTCACCGCTGGTGTATAGGCGGGCCACTTCGTACTCGTCCTTGTAGGCCATCAGCTTGAAGAAGTAGCGCGCCACCGCCTCGGTCAGCGCAGTGCTGCCCGCTGCGACGCGCTGCTCGGCCTTGCGCACCGCGTCCACCAGCTGGCGGTAGCGGGTGGCGTAGGCGGCGTCCTGGTAGTCGATCAGGAACGCGCTGCGGCGGGCGATCAGCTCGTCCAGCGAGCGCGACAGACGCGCGTCGTCCAGCGTGGCGAAGGTGACGTCGCCCGGCTGCGCATCGCTGGAAGGCAGGCCGCGCACTTCCGGTTCGTTGCCCGGATTGCGCGGCGCCGAGGGCGCACCGGCTTCATTGCCTTCCCACTCGCCCGGCGGCAGTTCCTGCAATGCACTCGGCGTGCGCTCGGCCTCGGTGGGCGCGTTGCGCACCAGCCCGGCGGCCTGCTGCACGGCCTGCGGGTCGATGGCGGCCAACCGGCCCCACGCGAACGCGCGCTGGTTCATCTCGATGGCCGCGCCATTGAGTTCGATGGCGCGCATCAGCGCTTCCAGCGACAACGGCACCAGCCCCTGCTGCCACGCGAAGCCGAGGATGAACAGGTTGGAAGCAATGGCGTCGCCGAGCAGCGCGGTGGCCAGCTGGGTGGCGTCGAGCAGGATCGGGTCGCGCCCGCTCAACGCCACCTTCACCCCGGCGATGATGTCGGCGGCCGGGAACTGCATGTCCGGGCGGGTGGTGAAGGTGCCGGGCATCGCCTCGTAGGTGTTGAGCACCACCTGCGAGCGCTCGCCGCGCACCTTGGACAGCGCCCAGTAATCGTTGACCACCACCATGTCGCAGCCCAGCACCAGGTCGGCCTCGCCAGCGGCGATGCGCACGGCGTGGATGTCGGCCGGGGTGTTGGCGATGCGGATATGGGTGGTGACCGCGCCGCCCTTCTGCGCCAGCCCGGTCTGGTCGAGCACGGTCGCGCCCTTGCCTTCCAGATGCCCGGCCATGCCCAGCAGCGCGCCGATGGTGACCACGCCGGTGCCGCCGACGCCGGTGATCAGGATGTTCCACGGCTGCGACAGGTCGCTGCGGAACGCCGGGTCGGGCAGGTTGTCAAGCAGGTTGGCCGCACCGCTCTTCTTGTCCTTGCGCAACTGGCCGCCATGCACGGTGACGAAGCTTGGGCAGAAGCCGGTGGTGCAGGTGAAATCCTTGTTGCAGTTGGACTGGTCGATCTCGCGCTTGCGTCCGAACTCGGTTTCCTTCGGCAGCACCGACACGCAGAAGCTCTTTTCGCCGCAATCGCCACAGCCTTCGCAGACCAGCGAGTTGATCATCGTGCGCTTGGGCGGATCGACCAGCTTGCCGCGCTTGCGGCGGCGGCGCTTCTCGGTGGCGCAGGTCTGCTCGAAGATCAGGATGCTGGTGCCTTTCACCGTGCGCAGCTTCTGCTGCACGGCATCCAGCTCGGCGCGGTCGTGGAACGCGACCTCGCCCGGGAATTCGTGGCGACGACGCTTCCACTTGATGATGTCGTCGGACAGCAGCGCGATGGTATGCACGCCTTCGGCACGCATCTGGTGAGCGATCTGCGGCACGGTCAGCGTGCCATCGACGGGCTGGCCGCCGGTCATCGCCACCGCGTCGTTGTAGAGGATCTTGTAGGTGATGTTGACGCCGGCGGCGATGGCCTGGCGGATCGCCAGCGAGCCGCTGTGGAAATAGGTGCCGTCGCCGAGGTTCTGGAACACGTGTCCGGTATCGGTGAACGCGGCCTGCCCGGCCCAGGTGACGCCTTCGCCGCCCATGTGGGTGAAGGTGTCGGTGTCGCGGTCCATCCACGTCACCATGTAATGGCAGCCGATGCCGGCCAGTGCCCGCGAACCGTCCGGCACCTTGGTCGAAGTGTTGTGCGGGCAGCCGGAGCAGTAGTGCGGCACGCGCGGGAACTGCGCGCGCGGCAGTGCCATTTCTGCCTCTTTTTCATCCATCCAGCGCAGGCGCTGTTCGATGGACTCGGTATTGAAGAAACGCTGGATACGCCGACCAATGACGCCAGCAATGGTGGCCGGGGTCAGTTCGCCGGTGGACGGCAGAATCCACTCGCCCTGCTCGTCGTACTTGCCGACGATGGACGGGCGCGCACCCCAGCTGGTCGGCCAGTTGTAGAAATACTCCTTCATCTGCCGCTCGATGAAGGCCTTCTTCTCCTCCACCACGACGATGTCTTCCAGCCCGCGCGCGAACGCGCCGATGCCCTGCGGCTCCAGCGGCCAGGTCATGCCGACCTTGTAGACGCGGATGCCGATCTCGGCGCAGGCCTGCGCGTCCAGGCCCAGGTATTCCAGCGCCTGCAACACGTCCAGATAACTCTTGCCGGTGGTGACGATACCCAATCGTGCGCGCGGCGAATCCATCACCAGCCTGTCGATCCCGTTGGCGCGGGCGAAGGCCTGCGCCGCCTTCACCGCGTAACGGTGCAGGCGCATTTCCTGCTCCATCGGCGGGTCCGGCCAGCGGATGTTGAGGCCGGCTGGCGGCATCTCGAAGTCTTCCGGCAGGACGATCTGCCGCGCAAACGGGTTCACGTCGACCGAAGCCGAGGACTCCACCGTCTCGGCGATGGTCTTGAAGCCGATCCAGCGCCCGGTGTAGCGGCTCATCGCCCAGCCGACCAGACCCATGTCGAGGATGTCCTGCACTCCGGCCGGGTTCAGCACCGGCATCATCGCGCTGACGAACTCCTCCTCGCTGCCGTGCGGCAGCGTCGAGCTGCGGCAGGCGTGGTCGTCGGCGGCCAGCGCCAGCACGCCACCGTGCTTCGAAGTGCCGGCGGCGTTGGCGTGCTTGAACACGTCGCCGCAGCGGTCCACGCCCGGGCCCTTGCCGTACCACATGCCGAACACGCCATCGACGTTGGCACCGGGGAACAGGTTGGCCTGCTGCGTGCCCCACACCATCGTCGCGCCCAGGTCCTCGTTGAGGCCGGGGACAAACTTCACCTTCGCCGCTTCAAGATGCTTGCGCGCGCGCCACAGCTCCAGGTCGAAGCCGCCCAGCGGGCTGCCGCGGTAGCCGCTGACGAAGCCGGCGGTGTCCAGTCCGGCGGCCAGATCGCGCTGCTGCTGCATCAACGGCAGCCGAACCAGCGCCTGCACGCCGCTCAGGTAGATGCGGCCGTCGGTACGGGTGTACTTGTGCTCCAGCGTGTAGTCGCGGTCGCGCACCCCGAGCAACGGATCGTTGGCGGAGGCGGGCGAGGTGAGTTCGGCGGTACTGGTCATGGCTGGCCCAAAGCAGGAACGGCTGGCATCCGCAGCCGCACCGGGGCGGCGCGCGGCGGGCGATTGTAACAGTGCGGATTTCGGCGATATTCCGGCAAAGTCGCGGTCCGTGCGCCGAACCGTTAGGATCGTTGGCTTGGCAACAGCTTCTAATGATGGGGAAGTGGGGTATGGGTACAACGAAGTCCGTGGCTGCCGGTTTGGTGCTGCTGGCGGGCCTGTTCTTGTCATCAGCACAGGCGCAGAACCTGCCGAAAATCGCCGAGTTCTATTTCGACGAGGACATGGCCGCCAAGCCGGTCCTGGCCCTGCCGCCGGAGCAGGAGGGGCTGGTCGACCAGCTGATGAAACTGCGCGAACGCAGCCGCAAGGGCGTCGATGCCACCGTGCAACTGGCCGGAATCGCCTATGCGGAAGGCCGCGCCGAACTGGGTGCCCAGCTCTACGGCGAGGCGCTGTCATCGGTATCGGCCAATTCCATGCAGGCGCGCAGCATCCACTGGAACCAGGCTTGGGACCTGTACCGCAGTGGCGACGCCCATACCGCCCTCACGCACTGGGGCATCGCTGCCGAGGGCGTGCGCGGCAATGCAGGCTGGGTGCCGCCGACGCTGGCATTGGCGCTGTGGAAACTGGGCCGCCGCGATGAAGCCATCGCCTGGTATGCCGCGGCTGTGCGTACCGAGCCGCAGCAATGGAACGACGCCGCGCGCTTCCCGCAGCTGCTGCCGGAATGGAAGGACCAAGAACGCGCCACGCTGGCGGAAGTATTGCAGGCGTGGGCGGCCAATCCGCCGGCCTGGCCCTGATTCGACGACGTGCCGCGCGTGAGGCGGCACGCCTGCATTTGGGGTTTCACGGGAATCTGGAACGGTGGCTGCGACGGGAACCGCCCGTACCGGCTGCCGCGGTGAACATCCGCCGTGGCTCAGGCCACCCGCCCGCGCCGCGCGCGTTCCAGGTGCACCAGCAATAGCGAGATCGCCGCCGGGGTCATGCCGGGGATGCGCTGGGCCTGGCCGATGGTCTGCGGGCGCACGCGTTCGAGCTTCTGCAGCGCCTCGGCGGACAGGCCGCGCACGGCGGCGAAGTCGAAGCCGTCGGCGATGGCGGTGTTCTCGTGGCGCTGCTGGCGCTCGATCTCATCGCGCTGGCGGCCGAGGTAGCCGGCGTACTTGATGCCGATTTCCACCTGCTCGGCGACTTTTCCATCATCCACGCCGGGGCCGAGCGAGGGGACCTGCATCAGCCGGGCGTAGTCCAGCTCCGGGCGCTTGATCAGGTCGAGCACATTGGTTTCGCGGCTCACGGCCACGCCGGTGGCTTCCTGTACCTCGCGGCCCAGCGCGTTGGCCGGTGTCGCCCACAGGCCGCGCAGGCGTTCGGTCTCGGCGGCCACGGCTGCCTGCTTGCGCGAGAACGCGTCCCAGCGGCGGTCATCGACCAGGCCCATTTCGCGGCCGACCGGGGTCAGGCGCGCATCGGCATTGTCTTCGCGCAGCTGCAGCCGGTATTCGGCTCGACTGGTGAACATGCGGTACGGCTCGTTGGTGCCGTGGGTGATCAGGTCGTCCACCAGCACGCCGATGTAGGCCTCGTCGCGGCGCGGGCACCAGCCATCCTTGCCCTGCACGAAGCGCGCGGCGTTGACGCCGGCCAGCAGGCCCTGCGCGCCGGCTTCCTCGTAGCCGGTGGTGCCGTTGATCTGGCCGGCGAAGAACAGGCCGGCGACCTGGCGGGTTTCCAGCGTATTCTTCAGCCCGCGCGGGTCGAAGAAGTCGTATTCGATGGCATAGCCGGGGCGGGTGATGTGCGCGTGTTCGAAGCCGCGGATGCTGCGCACCAGTTCCAGCTGCACGTCGAACGGCAGCGAGGTGGAGATGCCGTTGGGGTAGATCTCCACCACGTCCAGCCCTTCCGGCTCGACGAAGATCTGGTGGCTGGCCTTCTCGGCGAAGCGCACCACCTTGTCCTCGATCGACGGGCAGTAGCGCGGGCCGATGCCCTCGATCTGCCCGGAATACAGCGGCGAGCGGTGCAGCGCGTTGCGGATCACCTCGTGGGTACGCTCGCTGGTATGGGTGATCCAGCAGCTCACCTGGCGCGGATGCTCGGCCACGTCGCCGATGAAGGACATCACCGGCAGCGGATCGTCGCCGGGCTGTTCCTCCATCACCGAATAGTCCAGCGAGCGGCCGTCGATGCGTGGCGGCGTGCCGGTCTTGAGCCGGTCGATCGCGAACGGGCGCTCGCGCAGGCGCGTGGCCAGCGTGGTCGCCGGTGGGTCGCCCATGCGCCCGGCGGTGTACTGGGTTTCGCCGATGTGGATCTTGCCGGCCAGGAAGGTGCCCGCGGTCAGCACCACGGCCGGGGCGTGGAAGCTCAGCCCGGTCTGGGTGACCACGCCGCGCACCGCGTCGCCTTCGACCAGCAGGTCGTCAACCGCCGCCTGGAACACGGTCAGGTTCGGCTGCGCCTCGACGATGCGGCGGATCGCCATGCGGTACAGGTTGCGGTCGGCCTGGCAGCGGGTGGCGCGCACCGCCGGACCCTTGGAGGCGTTGAGCGTGCGCCACTGGATGCCGGCCTGGTCGGCGGCATGCGCCATTGCCCCGCCCAGCGCGTCGATCTCCTTGACCAGGTGGCCCTTGCCGATGCCGCCGATGGCCGGGTTGCAGCTCATCGCGCCGATGGTTTCGACGTTGTGGGTCAGCAGCAGGGTACGCGCGCCGCCGCGCGCCGCGGCCAGCGCGGCCTCGGTGCCGGCATGGCCGCCGCCGATGACGATGACATCGTGGCGATGGAAGGAGTCGTTCATGGGCAGGGGGTCGAAAGTGTGAAGTCCGTCGTCACGGGCGTGTGATGCGCGGTGATGACGGCGTGGTGATTTTACCGCCATCGGCCATCGCGCCCTAAAGTTGGCACGTCATGTGCAGCTAACGTCCTTGCACCCGTTGTGGCAATGCGCCGCGAGCGCATGCGGCTGGAATTGGAACAGGGGCCGGCCAACGCGCACAACGGGGAAGCATGGGCCGACGGTCGCAGGACTCGTCGGCCTTTTCTTTGCGGAAACCACGGGTGGCGCTTGCCCGGGACGATGTTGCCCGCGCTGCGAAAAGAACGAAGCCCCGGCTTGGCCGGGGCTTCGTTCTTCGTAGGCGCCGATGCCCGGCAGGGCCGGAACAGGGGGGATCCAGATTTCCCGACGGACATCGACATGGAAAGTTTCAGGTGATGCCGATCCGCGTCAGTAGATGACGTGATCGGTCACCGGACCCTGCAGAGAATGCCTGTATTTTCCGCAAATGCAAGTGTTTTACGGCTCCACCTGGCGCACGTTGCGGCTGTTCCGGGTTTGTGACGGCCGTCGCTCGGGTGCCGCGCGCTGCGGTACCACCGGGCGCGCCGGGGCCATCGCCTGCGGCACCGGCCGCCGTACCGGCTGCGACTCAGCCTTGCCCGGGCGGGGCTGCGGCCGCTGCAGCCGGTCCAGATCACGCCACGGCGCCTTGCCACTGCCGCTGGCCGGCGGCGGCTGTCCGTTGCCGGGGCGCGGTGGGACATGGCCGTTGCCCTGCGGCGGCGGGCGGTGCCCGTTGTGGGGCGGGCGCTGCGGCGGACGGTAGACCGGGTACGGATACCCGTAGCTGCCGTAGCCACCGTAATAGCCGCCATACCCGTAGGCTCCGTGGCCATAGGCGCCATACGGATAGCCATAGGGATAGGTGCGCTGTACCTGCGGGGAGCCGTGGTAGTAACCGCCGGAGCCGCTGCCGACGTAATCGTAGGTGGCGCAGCCGGACAGGCCCAGCAGCAGGCCGGCCGAAAGGATCAGGCGTGTTTTCATGGAGATCCCCCCAGTCAAGGTATGCGGGCAGCTTCCGGCCCGTGCGTTGAATCGGCCCTTAACTTTCCCGCGGTCGCGGTGCGATGGTCCGACATGGCAGGCCTACGTTAACCTTTCTCCATGCCTGAACTTACTTTGCCGGGCACGGCCGACGTACTGGCCGCTGCCGCCCGCATCGCGCCCCATGCCACGGTCACCCCGGTGCTGCGTTCGCGCGAACTGGATGCGCTGGCCGGCGCCCGCCTGCATTTCAAGGCCGAACACCTGCAGCGTGGCGGCGCCTTCAAGTTCCGCGGTGCCTGCAACGCGGTGTGGCTGCTGGACGATGCCCGCGCCGCGCGCGGCGTGGTCACCCATTCCTCCGGCAACCACGGCGCGGCGCTGGCCTTGGCGGCGCGTTCGCGCGGCATTCCCTGCCACGTGGTGGTGCCCGAGGGCGCGGTGGCGGCCAAGCTGGCCAACATCGCCCGCCACGGCGCCACGCTGTGGCGCTGCGCGTCGACCCAGGCCGCGCGCGAGGCCGAGTGCGCGCGGGTGCAGGTGGAAAGCGGGGCGACGCTGGTCCATCCCTATGCCGATGCCGGGGTGATCGCCGGGCAGGGCACGGCGACGCTGGAGCTGCTGCAGCAGGCCGGCACGCCGCTGGACGTGGTGGTGGCGCCGGTTGGCGGCGGCGGACTGGCGGCGGGCACGCTGCTGGCGTTGCGGCAGGCGCGGCCGGGGTGCGAACTGGTGCTGGCCGAGCCGGCCGGTGCGGCCGACGCCGCGCGCTCGCTGGCCGCGCATGCGCGGCAGGTGGAATTCGTGCCGGACACGCTGTGCGACGGCCTGCGCGCGGCGCTGGGCGAGCCCAACTTCGCGCTGCTCGATGGCGGCGCCACGATCATCACCGTGGACGATGCCGCCACCGTGACGGCGATGCGGCTGCTGTGGCAGGTACTCAAGCAGGTGGTGGAGCCGTCGTCGGCGACGGTGCTGGCGGCCATCCTCGCGCAGCCGCAGCGCTTCGCCGGGCGCAACGTGGGCGTGATCCTGTCCGGCGGCAACGTCGACCTGGACGCGCTGCCGTGGGCCCGCGCGTGAGCCGCAGGCGTTCCCGCGGTGTGCTCGGCTGGCTGTGGCGGCTGCTCGTGCTGCTGCTGTTGTGGTTGCTGGGCGTGGCGGCATGGATCATCTGGGTGGGCGACCGCGACCAGGCAGCGCCGGCCGACGCGATCATCGTGCTCGGCGCCGCCGCCTACGACGCCAAGCCGTCGCCGGTGTTCGAGGAGCGCATCCGCCACGGCCTGGACCTGTACCGGCAGGGCTACGCGCCCAAGCTGATCTTCACCGGCGGCTTCGGCGGTGCCGGCGCGCGGTTTTCCGAATCGCAGGTGGCGCGCCGTTACGCGATGAAGCAGGACGTTCCCGCGCGGGACATCCTGATCGAAAGCCGCTCGCGCACCACCCGCCAGAACCTGATCGAGGCCAAGCGGCTGATGGACGCGCACGGCATGCGGCGGGTGATCCTGGTCAGCGACCCGCTGCACATGGCGCGCGCGCTGCGCCTGTCCGACGAGCTGGGCATCGATGCGCTGGCCAGTTCCACGCCGAGCACGCGCTTCCGCAGCTTCCACACCAGTTGGCGCTTCCTCGCGCAGGAAATCTATTTCTTCCACCGCGACCTGTTCGTCCACGGCGCCTGAGCCGCGTCACTTCCGGAACCCGCCATGAACCACGATGCGTCCTCCGCCCGGCAACGGGCCGCTGCCCTTGTCGATGATTACTACGCCGCCTTCAACCGTGGTGATTGGGACGGGATGCTGCGCTGCCTGTCCGGCGACGTCGTCCACGACCTGAACCAGGGCGCGCGCGAAACCGGGCGCGAGGCGTTCGCCGCCTTCCTGCAGCGCATGCAGGCCAGCTACCGCGAGCAGTTGCACGACGTGGTGGTGATGGCCAGCGACGATGGCACGCGGGTGGCGGCCGAGTACGTGGTGCATGGCCAGTACCACCACACCGACGAAGGCCTGCCGCCGGCCCGCGGCCAGCGTTACGTGCTGCCCGGCGGTGCGTTCTTCGAGGTCCGCGGCGGTGCGATCGCGCGGGTCAGCAATTACTACAACCTGCAGGACTGGATCACGCAGGTCGGCGGTTGATTCAGGAGCGAGTGGAAGAGGAACGAGGAACGAGTAAAAGCAAGGCCCGAGACAATGGCGAGCCGGCAGTACGCTGCTTTTGCCGTCACTTGTTCCTCGTTCCTCTCCACTCGTTCCTAGCTCTTCCGCCTTATCGGAATTGCCGACACCGGCACCGCGGCGATGTCGTGGCCGTGCTCGCGGATCGGCGCGCCCGGTTCCGGCGCCCAGGCGTGGGCATAGATGACCTCCCAACTGCTCGGCAGCTTGCCGTCGGGCCGGCGCATGGCGTCGTAGGCGCGGCTCGCGGCGGCGAGGCGGCCGCGGCCGGTGAGGGTGCGGCGGCGCTCGTTCATCGCGTTGGTGGCGCCCAGCGCCTTCAGCTCGCGCATCAGCGCCGGCAGGTCATCGTAGGTGAGGGTGAACAGGTCGCGGTCCAGCACCGGGTCGCGGAAGCCGGCCATCATCAGCGCGTCGCCGAACTGGGCGATGGCCGCGAAGTGGCTGACGTGCGCACGGTCGTCGGCCTGGGCGAAGGCTTCGCGCAGCTCCATCAGCGTGTCCGGGCCGAAGGTGGAGCACAGCAGCAGGCCGCCGGGCTTGAGTACGCGGCGGAACCCGGCGAACACCGAGGGCAGGTCTTCCACCCATTGCAGGCACAGGTTGCTGTGGATCAGGTCGACGCTGTTGTCGGCCAGCGGCAGCGCGCGCGCATCGGCGCACAGGCGCGAGAACGGCCGCCACCAGCCGGCCTGCTTCTTCGCCTCGGCCAGCATCGGCAGGGCGAGGTCGAGCGCGATCACCTGCGCCTTCGGCCAGCGCTTCTTCATCGTCGCGCTGGCGTGTGCCGGGCCGCTGCCGACGTCGAGAACCACCTGCGGCTGCTTGTCGTCCAGGTAGTCCAGCGACTCCAGCAGGCGCTTGGCCACTTCCTGCTGCAGCGTGGCGGCGGCGTGGTAGCTGGCGGCGGAGCGCGAGAATGCGCGGCGGACGTGCTTGGGATCGAACAAGGGCATGGCGGTCTGGCGGCGTGGAACGGGATTCAGGAGCAGCGGTCGACGAAGGCGCGCATCAGCTCGGCCACGTGGTCGGCATGGCCGAGGAAGGGCGCGTGGCCGCCGCCGTCGATGGTGTGCGCGACGTGCAGGCCGGCCGGCGCCAGGGCGGCGGCGGTGTGCATGGCCTTGGCCGGCACCAGCCGGTCGCGCTGGCCGCCGATCCACAGGCCCGGCTTGCGCAGGGTGGGCAGCGCACCGCGCAGATCGCCGCGTTCCAGCAGGGCCAGGCCTTCGTGCAGGGCGCGCGGGGCCGGCTCGCCGCGCTCGACCAAGGCGTCGCGCAGCGCGCGCAGCTCGCTGCGCGCGTGCTGCGAGCCCATCACGTCGAGCGCGAGGAAGCGCTCCAGCGTGCCGCGGTAGTCCTGTTCCAGGTCGTGGCCGAACTGCTCGAACACGCTGCGCTCGACCGCATCGGGCCAGCTGTCGTCGCGGACGAAGCGCGGCGTGGCGGCCAGCATCGCCAGCCCGTGCACCTGGGGCAGCGTCGCCGCCGCGTGCAGCGCCACCAGCCCGCCCAGCGACCAGCCGCACCACACCGCCGGCGGCGTGGCCGCGGCAATGGCGTTGACCAGGTAGGGCAAGCGCAGCGGGGTGGTGTCGTCACGGCTGAAACCGTGGCCGGGCAGGTCGACGACGTGCAACTGGAAGTGTGGCGACAGCCGCTCCAGCAGTGGCGCGAAGATGCCGCCATGCAGCGCCCAGCCGTGGATCAGGACCAGTGCCGGGCCGTGGCCGGTGACGTGGATATGCATGGTGTTCCGCTCAGGCGTTGGCGGTGTTGAGCGATTGCTCGTAGGCCAGCAGGTCGCGCGCGCGGGCGATGGCGTCGACCAGCGCCCGGACCTGCTCGGCGCCGTGCAGCGCCGACAGGGTGACGCGCAGCCGCGACTTGCCTTCGGGCACCGTGGGTGGGCGGATCGCGCCGACCAGGTAGCCGGATTGCTCCAGCGCGGTGGCCAGGGCCACTGCCGTCGCATCGTCGCTGCACAGCAACGGCTGGATCGGGGTGGACGAAGGCATCAGTTCCAGCCCGTGGTGGCGCGCGCGCTCGCGGAAGGCGGCGACCAGCTCGGTGAGCTTGTCGCGGCGCCAGTGGTCACGGCGCGCCAGCTTCACCGCCGCCAGCGAGGCCGCAGCCTGTGCCGGCGGCAATGCGGTGGTGTAGATGTAGGGGCGCGCGGTTTCGGCCAGGTGCTGGATCAGATTTTCCCCGCCCAGCACCACCGCGCCGTGGCTGCCCAGCGCCTTGCCCAGCGTGGCCAGCTGCAGCGGCACTTCGTTCACGCCCAGCCCGGCGTCGGCGACGCTGCCGCGGCCGTGTTCGCCCAGTACGCCGAAGCCGTGCGCGTCATCGACCACCAGCCACGCGCCATGGCGTTCGGCCAGCGCCAGCAGGTCGCGCAGCGGGGCGATGTCGCCGTCCATGCTGAACACGCCGTCGGTGGCGAGCATGGCCGCGCCGTCGGCGGCGTTCTTCAGCTGGCGCATGGCGCCTTCGCTGTCCAGGTGCGGGTAGCGGCGCAGGCGGCAGCCGGCCAGCCGGGTGGCGTCGAGCAGGCTGGCGTGGTTGAGCCGGTCCTGCACGCAGACGTCGTTGTCCTCGGACAGCAGCGCCTGCTGCACGGCGAGGTTGGCCATGAAGCCGCTGTCGAACAGCAGTGCGCGCGGGTAACCGAGCCAGTCGGCCATTTCCCGTTCCAGCTGCTCGTGCAGCACATGGTGGCCGCAGACCAGCGCCTCATCGTGGCCGCCGGCGCCTTCGCGCGAGGCGGCGTCCTGCAGTGCGGCGGTCACCTCGAACTGCTGCGACAGGCCCAGGTAGTCGTTGCTGCAGAAGCCGGTCAGCCATTTGCCGCCGACTTCCACACGCACGCCGTCGCGGCGGCCCACGGTGCGGCGCACGCGCACGCGCCCCTGCGCCTCGCGCAGGCGGCGCTGGTTCTGGATGCGGTCGTGGAGGTCGGGACGGGCCATGACATCGGTGGCAGGGTGGCGGCCCGCTAGGTTAACCGGTTGCAGGCGGAACCGCTTGCGGGACAGGGTTTCCGGTGGCGCAGCATCCTCGGCTGGTACGATGCCGCGCTTCCCGGACCCATGCCTGCCACCGATGAGCCACCACGCGAGAAACGGCATGCTTTTTTCCCGGGCGGCGGTGACCGTGTTGGTCGTATCCGCACTGGCGATGTGGCTGCCGGCGCTGAAGACGCCGTTCTGGGGCGACGACTACGCTTTCCTTCTGGCTGCCCGCGCGACCAATGCCGCGGGCATGCCGTGGTGGTCGGATTTCTGGCCCACCTCGCCGCTGCTGTTCTGGCGGCCGTTGTCGCAGGAAGGCTACTGGCGCTGGGTCGAGGCGGTCCTGGGCGGCAACGCCCATTCCGCGCACGTGGTGAGCCTGGTCCTGCACATGGCCGCCAGCCTGGGCGTGGCGCTGTTCGGGTTCCGCCTGGCGCGTGCCTGCCACTGGCCGCATGCCGGCCGCATCGCGGCCATCGCCGGCAGCGTGTACGCCGCACTGGCAATGCACCTGCTGCCCCTGCATTGGGCCGCCGCCGCCAACAACGCCATGCTGGCGCTGTTCACCACGTTGCTGCTGGCCGCCTGGGTGAGCGCCCGCGACGCGGGGCCGGTACGCCGCGTCCTGTTGCTGGCATCGACGCCGCTCCTGCTGGCGCTGGGCCTGCTGAGCAAGGAATCGGCAGCGCTGACGCCGGCGTTGATGCTGGCCGTGGCGTGGTTCGTCGGTGCCGGCCGGCCCGGCCGAGGTGCGCTCGTGGCGTGGCTGGCCTGTGTCGGCGTGGTGGCCGCATGGCTGGTCCTGCGCGCGCGTTTCACCGCCAGCGCCGATGCGGCCTACGAGCTGACCGTGGGCGGCAATCTCGTCCGCAACACGCTTTCTTTCATGGCCTGGATGTCGAACGTGCCACGCGAAGCGCTGCGCATGGCGCTCACCGGCGACCGGGTGCAGGCCCTGGCCTGGATTGCCGCCACCGCGCTGCCGATGCTGGCCGCCTGGGGTATCGCGTCGTGGCGCGGGCGGTCGCGGCTGCTGCGCCGGCAGTGGGTTGCGGTGGTCGTGTTCGCCGGGCTCGCCTATGGCCCGTATTTCCTGTTCTCATGGAACAGTTACGCCTATTACGCTGCTATCGCAGTCATCTTCCCGGTGATCGCGCTGGCGCGTTGCGTCGCCGACGATGCGCACGTGTTCGCCATCGCCGTTCTGATCGCGCTTTCTTCGTGGATCGCGGTGGAGGGCAGTCGGCGGCTGGACCACCCCGGCCTGATAGGCCGCGCACGCTGGGCCGAATCGCTGTTGCAGGACCTGGAACGCCAGCCGGTGCCGGTGCCGATGCATGTCGCCATGCGCGACGAACACCGCTTCTACGCCCTGGGGCAAGCGGGGCTTGCGTGGCGCCTCGGCATTGCCCCCGGCGATATCCGGGTGGCAACGCAATGCCCTGCCAGTGCGCGGCACTGTTTGGTGATCGACGAGACGGGCCGCTGGCATTGGCGGCCGTCTGCGGTCAAGCCGTGACGGGAGAACCGTCGCCCAGCGCGGGGTTCAGCGTATAGGTGCCGTGGAGCGCCGCTTCGGCCAGCACGTGGCCGTGCATGGCGCGGTGGGCATCGGCGGCGCTGAAGTCGCCTTCCAGCGGCAGCCGTTCGACGTCCAGCGCGTACAGGCGGAAGAAGTAGCGGTGCACGCGCTCGTCGTTGAACGGCGGGTAGGGGCCGTCGTAGCCGCGGTAGCTGCCGGACAGGTCCGGGTCGGTGGCGAACCAGCCGGTGTAGTCGTTCAGGCCCTGGCGGGCGCCGGCCGGGCCGGGTGGTGGCTGCTTGCCGCGCGCGCTGAAGCCGTCGCTGCAGCTGCCTGCGGCCAGTTCGCGCAGCGATGCGGGGATGTCCACCATCACCCAGTGGATGAAGTGGCCGCGTGGCTGATCGAGCGGGATGCTCGCGTCGTCGCGGCCGACCAGCTCCGGTACGGTCGGGGCATCCGGGTCCACGCAGACCAGCGCGAACGAGCGGGTGCCATCGGGCACCTCGCTCCACGCCAGCTGCGGGTTGCGGTTGCCGGCGAAGCCGTCGCTGCCGCCAGCGGCGAATTCGGCGGGGATCGGTTGGCCGTTGCCGAAACTCTGGCTGCTCAGTTTCATCGTGTCCTCCTGCGGGTCAGGCTTCGGGATAGCCCAGCCGCACCGCGACCGGGGTCAGCTTGGCGAATTCGGCGGCCAGTACCTGTGCGAAGCGGCGCCAGTGGCCGGCCCCGATGGTGGCCGGGCCGAGCGTGCGCGCCGCCGGGAAGCGCAGGCCGAAGGCCTGTTCCAGCAGCGCGGCCATTGCCGCCGGGTCGTTGGCCGCGGCGTCGGTGCGCAGGATCAGCAGCGGGTAGAGGTCCTGTTCGTGCAGGTCGGCCACCTGTTCCAGCGCGCGTGCCAGCCAGCGCGCGGCCTCGTCGGCCGAGGCCAGTGCCAGCGGCGCCGGGGCGCCCAGCGCCAGCCATTCCACCAGCATGTCGCGCGGGTCGCGCAGCGCCACCACCAGCCGGCCTTCCGGCAGCTGCGGGCGCAGCGCCCACAGCAGGGCGTTGTCCCACCACAGCAGCCAGTCGATGACGTTGCCGTCGGCGATGCCGCGCGCCGGCAGGCCATCGCGCCACTGTTGCACGAGCTGGACGGGGTCGAGGCTGCCGTCGGACAGGCGTTGCAGGGTGTTGAAATTCTGGAAGGCGTCGTCCGGCGGAGTGGGGCCGAAGCGGTCGCCGCGCAGCACCGGGCTGGCCGCCGCCATCGCCCTGACCACGCGCTCGACGCCGGAGCCGGGAGCGCCCCAGACGAACATCGGCCGCGCCGGGTTGTCCTGCGCCACATCGCCCAGTGCCGGCCATTCGCCCGGGGCCTTGGCCTGCGGCGGCAGCGGCAACCGTGCGGGGGCCTGGTCGGCGTGCTGCTGCAGCCAGGTGGCCAGCGCCGCCGCCGGTTCGCCGGCGCGGTCCTGCACCGCGCCCAGCCAGCCGCGCAATGCTGGCTTGGCGGCGGCCGGGGCGTTGTCGAGCAGGGCCTGCACATGGGCGATGGCGGCGGCCGGGTCGCGTGCCAGCAGGGCTTCGACGATGCGCTGCTCGCCGCCGGTGTGGCCCGGTTCCAGCGCAATGATGTGCTTGGCCACGGTTTCGGCGGCGTCGGCTTCGTCCCTCATGTCGTGCAGGCGCATGCGTGCTTCCAGCGCCGGCAGGTGTTCGGGCATCGCCGCCAGCCAGCGTTCGACCACGTCCACCGCTTCGTCGCTGCCGACCGCGGCCACCGCCAGCCGCGCCAGCCACAGGTCGTGCAGTTGCGGGTGGTTGCCGAGGGCGGCGTCCAGTTCGCTGCGTGCTTCGTCGTCGCGGCCCAGCCGCTGCCATGCGACCAGCAGCAGTTGCAGGGTGGCGCGGTCGCCGGGCAGCTGGGCGAGCAGCGGGCGCAGGTGTTCCAGCGCCTGCAGTGGTTGGCCCGAGGCCAGTTCCAGTTCGCCGGCCAACCGGCGCATGCCGGGGCTGTCGCCCTGCGGCGTGGCCAGCACCTGGCGCATGGTTTCGGCGGCCCGGTCGGCATGGCCCTGGCGCAGCGCCAGCTGCACCAGCAGGCCGCGCAGGGCGTGGTTGGCCGGGTTCAGTTCGAGGACGCGGCGGAACGCCTGCTCGGCGAAGGCCAGCATGCCCTTGCCGAAGTAGGCCAGGCCCAGTGCGTAGAGCACGCGCGGGTCCTCGGGCAGGCGCTGGCTGGCGGCCGACAGCACCGCCAGCGCGCGGTCCACGTCGCCGCGGCGCAGCGCGACCATGCCTTCGACCGCGCCCAGTTCGGGGCTGTCCGGCTGCACCCGTGCGGCAAGGCGGCCGAGGCGGTCGGCCTCGTCGATGTCCTCGCGCGCCAGTGCCAGGTGCGCCTGCATCAGGTAGGCGGAAAATTCGTTGGGGTTGAGCGCGGTGGTGCGGTCCAGCGCGGCACCGGCGGCGTCGAGCTGGCGCTGCGCCAGCAGCAGGCCGGCGTGCTGCAGGTGCAGGGCGGCATCGTCCGGCGCCAGCGCCAGTGCCTGCTCCAGGCTGGCCTGTGCGGCGGTTGCATCGCCGTGCTGTTGCAGCGCCAGCGCCAGCCAGCGGTGGGCCTGCGGCCGCTGCGGTTCGGCGGCGACCCACTGCCGGGCGGTGGCCACGGCCTCGTCGGTGGCATTGCGGCGCAGGGCTTCGATGATGGTGTCTTGCATGGCGGTCCGGCGTGAGAGCACAAACGCGCATTGTAGATGCGGAGCTTGCCCCGCATGCCTTCGGCGACGATGTGGCCGGGTGGGGCAAGCCCCGCCCCTACGTGATGGCCGCCGCCAGCCGCTGTGCCACCCAGCGTTCGGAAAAGCCGTCGCCGCGCAGGTTCTCGAGGAAGCCGCAGTGCCCGCCCCAGCGTGCGGTTTCCAGTTGCGCGTGTGTCGGCAGCTGCCAGTGCTCGAAGGTGGCGAACGGGATCACCGGGTCGTCCTGCGCCATCAGGATGCTGGCCGGCACCCGCAGCCCGGCCAGCCGCTGGCCGGCGATGGAGTAGCCGTCGAAATAGTCCTGCAGGCTGGCGAAGTCGGTATGCCGGTCCACCAGCCAGCCGGTCAGGGCGCGGATGTCCAGCCGCAGCACGTCGTCGTCGCAGTCGGCCAGCTCCGGGAACAGTGCGCGCTTGCGCCGCAGCGAGCCGGTCCATTTGCGACGGAAATACCAGTCGTACATCGCCGGGCCGCGCTCGATGCTCTCCATCGTCACCGCCGGGTCCAGCACCGGGCAGACCGAGGCGACGTGCTGCAGCGGCACGCCGGCGTCCGGCGCGTGCAGGGCCAGGCGCAGCACGAAGTTGCCGCCCAGCGAGTAGCCGGCGGCGACCATCGGCAGGCCGGGGAAGCGGCTGGCCACGTCGGCGGCGGCGTGTACCACCTCACCGATGCGGCAGGAGTGGAAGATGCCGGGGTTGAGGTGGTGGGTGTCGCCGTGGTCGCGGAAGTTCAGCCGCACCACGTCGAAGCCCTGCCCGAGCAGGCGCGCGGCGGCCATGCGCATGTAGCTGGATTCGGCGCTGCCCTCCCAGCCGTGCAGCAGCAGTGCCAGCCCGACCGGGGTGATGCCGGGCACGTGGCTGTGCCAGGCCTGCAGGCGCACATCGCCGCCGCCGCCGAGGATCAGCTCACGGGTGACCGCGCCGCTGCCGGCCAGCAGCCGCTGGCCGCGGCGCAGGCGCACGCTGCTGGAGGCCAGCATCGACTGCAGGTGCGGGTTGCGCAGCCAGCGCGGCGGCCGGTACTGGACGGCGTTCAGCATGGCGGCCATGCCGGGTGATGCATGCGGGATATGGCGCGGACCACCGCCATCGCCTCACGTACCCGCCATTGCCGCCACGATGCGCGTGCGCGCGGTTTCGGCGATGTGGCGGCGGCCTTCGCCGTCGTGGCTGCCGATGGGGGCGAGAAAGTGCACCTCGGCGCGGCGCGCCGGTTCGCCGAGCAGGCGCAGGAAGTTGCCGGCAAAGCTCTCGCCCGGCGCGAACGCCACCATCGTCTGCGCGTCGCCATGCACGCCGTAGCGCAGCGCCACCGGCTGCACCGGCACCCCGGTTTCCACCGCGGCCTGGAAGATGCGCGCATGGAACGGGCCGACCTCGTGGCCGCCGCGGGTGCGGCCTTCCGGGAACACCGCCACCGGCCGGCCTTCACGCAGGCGCTTGGCCATTTCCCCCATCACCCCGTCCAGCGACTCGGTGTTGCCGCGCTGGTGGTAGATGGTGTGGCCGCGGCTGGCCACCCAGCCGACCAGCGGCCAGCTGGCGATCTCGCGCTTGGCGACGAAGCCGACCATCTTCTGGCTGTGGATCATGCTGATGTCGACCCAGCCGACGTGGTTGGCAACGAACAGCACCGCCCCCGGCAGCGGCTGGCCGCGGCGCTGCAGGCGGAAGCCGAAGATCCACATCAGCCCGCCCGACCACCAGCGCACGACCTTGTGTTCCAGCGGGTCGGCAGGCGCGCCGAGGCGGCCGAACGGCGGCGCCATCAGCAGCAGGATCAGCGGCAGGAACACGAGGATGTGGACCAGCAGCAGCGGCACGCGGTACAGGTAGCGGAAGGCACGCGCCACGCGGCCCTGGCGGGCGGGACGGGGGGAAGTCATCCGCGCACGATACCGGATGCGGTCCGGCTTCCGCCAGATGGATGAGAGGCGTTTCCGTGTGGCGCCATGCCGGTTCAGGCCGGTACCACCGCCAGCGTCAATCGCGAGACGCAGACCGGTTTGCCGGCCTCGTTCTCGATGCGGATGTCCCACACCTGGGTGGTGCGGCCGACGTGCACGGCGCGGGCGGTGCCGGTGACGGTGCCGGTACGGGTCGCGCGCAGGTGGTTGGCGTTGATCTCCAGCCCCACGCAGACCTGCGTGGCGGTGTCCACGCACAGGTTGCCGGCACTGCTGCCGAGGGTTTCGGCCAGCACCACCGAGGCGCCGCCGTGCAGCAGGCCGTAGGGCTGGCGGGTGCGCTGGTCCACCGGCATGGTGGCCTGCAGCCAGTCGTCGCCGGCAGCGGTGAAGACGATGCCGAGGTGGTCGATCAAGGTGCCTTGGCTGAGGCGGTTGAGTTCTTCGAGGGAGACCGGGGCGCGGAAGGCCATGTGTGGAATGGATGCTGGGGAAAGCGGCAGTTTATAGCTGCGGGCTGATTCGGTTTCTTTGCGGGGCATGCGGTTCTTGTAGAGCGGGGCTTGCCCCGCTGAAGCTCCACCGGGAAGGCCTCAGCGGGGCAAGCCCCGCTCTACAGGGTCGTTCCCACTCTCCTCGGGGTACCTTCTCCCGGGGCAATCACGTTGCAGCAAACAGATCCTGCTGTTCGGGCGGGTAGACCAGCCAGCCATCGACCACCCGCGCGTTTCCGGTCAGCGCATGCGGCTGCACGTGGCCCGCGTCGAGGATGTGCAGGACCGGGATGCCGCGTTCGCTGAGCACGTCGGCGATCAGGCGGCGATGGCAGCGCCACCACACCGCTTCGGCGCACATCAGCGCGGTGCGGCGGCGGCCGCCCAGTTGCGGCAACCACAGGTAGTCGATGCCGGCCGCGGGCAGGTTCGCGGCCATCGTTTCGCCGGCGAACCACGGGTAGCGGCGCGAGCCGGGGAAGCGGCGCACATCGGCGATCGCCTCGATGTGCCGCGTCGCCAGCAGGGCGAGGAATTCCTCCCAGCCGCGGGTGGAATGGCCGATGGTCCAGAGGGCGGCGACATCGCCCATCTCAGTCGATCTTCTCCAGCACCGCGCCGTGGTGCAGGGCGATGTGCTCGGTGCGGTCGCTGCGGATCTCGTATTGCGGGTCGTCCGCGCTGCAGCGGCGCATGTGGCCCTTGTACCCGGTGTCGCGGGTGTGGACCTTGGTGATGTGGCCGCTGACGTGGCCGGCCTCGGAATTCCAGCGGACGTGGTCGCCGACCTTGAAGGCGTGGGGCATGGCGGGTCTCCGGTTGCGGGCGATGCGGCCATTGCAGCGCGGCCGCCGTCCATGCGCCGTGCATGCCGCACCGGCGGCGCTCACAGGATAGGCACCAACCCGGCGCCGAAGGCGGTCAGCATGCGCACCAGCAGCCATTTCGGGCCGACCGCCACTTCCGGGAAGTCGCCCACCGCCACGTAGCAGCGATGGAAGTCCGGGGATTGGCGCGGCAGCGGCGCCGGGCAGTCGGGGCCGGGGCGGAACTCGTAGTTGGTGGCATAGCGCCACGGCCAGAAATCCAGCACCGGCAGCGCTTCGGAGGCCTTGCCGAGGCTGTAGTTCAGGCCCGACAGCACCGGCGGCTTCTGCCGTGGTGCCACCACCCAGGCGTTGTCCGGGTGGATGTCGCGCAGGATGCTCTGCGCCAGCGCCTCGGCGAAGGCGGGGTCGTCGATGATCACCGCGCCCTCGGTGTTGTAGTTCTCGCTGCGCGGATCGAAGTTGTGGGTGCCGACCACACCGATGCGGCGGTCCACCACCAGCGATTTGGCGTGCAGGCCCATGCGCGCACCCTCGCGCGTCACCGGCAACGGGCGGTTGACCGCCTTGCTGCCGAGGAACGAGGGCCGGGTCTCGGTGCGCAGCACTTCGCGCTCGACCTCGTTGCCGGCGGGCGGGCGGGTGCTGCCGCGGGCGTTGCTGCCGGCGGCGCTGGCGCCCAGCAGCGGGTTGCTGCCAGACGGCGCCGCCGCCGTGCCCGGCGGTGGCGGCAGCAGGTTGGCATAGTCCACCGGCGCATCCTGCGGGAACGGCTTGTATTCGTGGATGTCGAAGCCCAGCTCGCGCAGGTTGCGGCGTTTGTACTTGTAGGACATCGCATAGACGATGGGGTTGTCGGTGGCGGCCAGGCTGTTGGTGGACACCACCACGCGTGGCGGCAGTTCGCGCTTGCGCAGGTCCTTGAACAGGCGCCGCGCCGGCCGCGACAGCACCAGGTATGGCGTCTGCAGCAGTACCTCGGACTGCGCGCCGGCGATCAGCGCGTCCAGCCGTGGTTCGGTGAGGTGCGGCGGCGGTGCTTGCCCGGCGCGCTCGCGGCGGTGCTTGCGTGGCAGGTCGGCGACGTAGCTCACCGCGCGCACCGGCAGCGCGGTATCCACGAAGCGGCTGGCGACGAACGCCGCATCGTTGGCCTCGGCATCCACCCGCGCGATGCGTTCCGGGCGCAGGGACGCCGCGTCCGGCAGCGGCGGCACGCCCTGCTGCAGCAGGTTGCGGCCGACGTCGTTCAGGCGCTCGACCGGCACGCTGCGGCGCGCGTTCCAGAATGCGTCGAAGTTGGCCGCCATCTCCCGCACCTCGGGGCCGGCCACCACCACGTCACGGTCGCGGAAGTTGTACTCGGCGTCCCAGTCGTAATAGTCGTCCTGGTAGTTGCGCCCGCCGACCACGCCGATGACGTCGTCGATCACCAGCAGCTTGTTGTGCATGCGCTGGTTGAAGCGGCGGAAGCAGCACAGCACGCTGCCGGCGTAGTCGAAATAGTTCGGTACGGCCTTGCCGAAGGTGGGGTTGTAGATGCGCAGTTCGAAATTGGCGTGGGCGCCGGCCAGCGCGCCGAGCATCTGCAGGTTGGAAATGGCCGAGAGCTGGTCGATCAGCACCCGTACCTTCACCCCGCGGCGGGCGGCGTCGAGCAGCGCGTCGATGACCATGCGCGCGCTGTCGTCGGTGTCGAAGATGTAGGTCTGCAGGTCGATGCCGCGGGTGGCGCTGCGGATCAGGTTGAGCCGCGCCACCAGTGACAGTTCGCCTTCATCGAGCAGGGTGGCGTAGTGGCGTGGTGCGCCGGCGGCGGCGGTCTCGGCCATCGCCTGCCCGCCCAGTGCGCGCAGCGGTGAATCCAGCGCGCAGCGATCCGGCTGGCGGCAGTCCACCACGGTCGAGCGCGCGGCCACGGCAATGCCTTCGGCGCGCTCGCGCTGCTGCGGCGACAGCGAAGCGCAGCCGCCGGCCAGCACGGCGGCGGCCAGCAGCAGCAGGCGTGCGGGCAGGGTCACGGTTGGGGCGCGCCGGACAGGCGCGTGCGCAGGATGAAGGTCACTCGGTCACTCAGGGCGAACTGCCAGTTGTCCATGCCGTAACGGCCGCGCAAGACGGTACCCCGGCTGACGAGGTCGCAATCATAGCCGGGCCGGGCGCATTCCGGTTCGCCCACGTGCAGCGTCTCGCGCCGGCTGATGCCGCGGATCGACAGCTGTCCCTGCACGTCGCCACCCTGGTGGACGAGGTCCGGCTCGAACGGCTCGGATTCGAAT
Source organism: uncultured Stenotrophomonas sp. (assembly GCA_900078405.1). Taxonomy (NCBI): domain Bacteria; kingdom Pseudomonadati; phylum Pseudomonadota; class Gammaproteobacteria; order Lysobacterales; family Lysobacteraceae; genus Stenotrophomonas; species uncultured Stenotrophomonas sp. The sequence goes on from FLTS01000001.1 coordinate 2,616,792, forward strand.
TCGATCAACGGATAGCGGGCGGCGTCGAAGAAATCCTCGCCGCGTATCCAACTGGTGTAGCGCGGCTTGCCGGGGATCTCGACGTAGCGGGAATACATGCGCAGGCGCACCTGGTGGCGACCATCCGGCAGTATCGTCAGCCAGCCCTCGAAGTGCGGGAATTCGCCCTCGATGCGCTGCCCGAAGCGGGTGCGGATCTCGAAGCCGAAGCGCGAGTTGGTGGTGTCGAAGGGCAGCGGCTGCGCCGCCGACGCAGTGCCGGTTACCGCCAACAGCAGGGCAAGCAGGATGCCGCGTACTGCCGGCATGGGCTCAGGGCCACCAGAATGCCGCCAACCGGGCCACACCCGGCTCGATGGTCGCTTCCTTCGGCAGCGCCAGCACCGCCACCGCCGACGGCGGCATGCCGCGGTAATCGCCGGACTGGCCGCTGTGCATCAACGCCACCAACTGCTCCAGGCCGGGGTTGTGGCCGACCAGCAGCAGGCGGTCGACCTCGCGGTGCTCGTCCACCAGGGCCGCCAGTGCGCCGGGGGTGGCGTCGTAGATGCGCGGGTCCAGCCGCTGTTCGACGTAGCCGGTCAGTCCCAGCACCGCCTCCAGCGTTTCGCGGGTGCGCCGCGCCGGCGAGCACAGCACCCGGTCGGGCACCAGCCGTTGTTCCAGCAGCCAGCGCCCGGCGGCCTCGGCCTCGGCCAGGCCGTGCGGGGAAAGCGGGCGATCGACATCGGCCAGACCGTTGTCGGCCGGTTCGGCATGGGCATGTCGCAGCAGGATCAGTTCACGCATGGCGGGGCATCACTCCGGGATATCAGGCCTTGTTCAACCATTGCAGCAGCGGCGCCCAGTCCTGCTGGTGCTCGCGGACCATCGCCGAGTGGTAGTCGAACAGGCTGCGGCCCAGCCCGACCATCACCACGTAGCTCTGGCTGTCGCGCAGCTGCGCGACCACTTCGTAGGGCCATTGCGCCAGCATCTGCCGCGCCTGCTGGGAGGTCTGCGTCCACGGCCGGGTGCGGTTGAGCACCAGCCCCACCGGCAGCGCGCGCGAATGCACGCGCTTGATCTTCGACAGGCTGTTCAGGAAGCCGACGATGGCCTCGATGTCCAGCGCCGAGGGCAGCACCGGCACCACGATCGCGTCGGCCACGTCGATGAAGCGCTCCAGGTCCTCGGCGTAGGCGCCGGCCGGGGCATCGACGATCACCTGCTCGGCGCCCTCGGGAATGAGCCTTTCCCAGTTCTTCTTGCGGTGCACGTCCACCGGCAGCACCGCGCTCTCGAGGCTGGCGCGGCGTTGTGCCCAGCGCGTGCTGGACCCCTGTGGATCGGCATCGGCGATCACCGTCGCCTGCCCGGCCAGCGCCGAATGCGCGGCCAGATGGGTGGCGATGGTGGTCTTGCCGACACCGCCCTTGGAACCGGCCACCAGGATCGTCTTCATGCACGCCTCGTTTTGCGCGGGACTGGCCGGCAGCGTACACCGCGAAGCGATGGCCGCGGTAGTCGCCATGTCCACCGGTGCCGGCGCGTGGGTGGGCCGCCGCTTTGCTATCTTGTCGGCCCCGCCGCCGGAGCCCCCATGAGCGAGTTGCAGGACCTGACCGCGCTGATCCGCGCCAGCACGCCGTTGATCGTCATCGAGACGCGGGACGAGGCGCGGATCGTGGAGCTGTTCCGGCAGGCGCTGATGAACGTGTGGCGCGCGCTGTACCGCTGGTCGATCACCGAGGGCCTGCGTCGCATCGACATGGACCGCGAGGACGAGGCCAGCGGCCCGCCGGACGCCAGCTCGGTGCTGCGGATGATCCACGAGGCCGACCAGCGCGGCATCTACCTGCTGCTCGACTTCCACCCCTACCTCGGCTACGCCAGCCACCAGCGGCTGCTGCGCGACATCGTGCAGCGCCGCCACAGCCAGCCGCACGTGCTGGTGCTGGTCGGCGCCAAGGTCGAGCTGCCGGCCGAACTGGAACCACTGGCGACCCGCTTCAACCCGCGCCTGCCCGACGCCAACGCGCTGCTGAAGATGCTGCGCGAGGAAGCGGCGGCCTATGCCGGCGAGAACGGCGGCCGCCGCGTGGAGGTGGACCAGGACGCGGTGCGGCAGATCCTGCGCAACCTGCAGGGCCTGAGCCTGACCGATGCGCGGCGCATCGCCCGCCAGCTGATCCACGGCGACGGCGCGCTGCATGCCGACGACCTGCCGCAGCTGGCCAAGCTGAAGTTCGAGCTGCTCAACCGCAGCGGCCACCTGCACTACGAATACGACAGCGCGCGCTTCGGCGAGGTGGCCGGCGCGGCGCGCCTGAAGCGCTGGATCGAGCAGCGCCGCGCGGTGTTCGTCGCCGGCGACGCGCCGCCGGGGCTGGACCCGCCGCGCGGCATGCTGCTGCTCGGCGTGCAGGGCTGCGGCAAGTCGATGCTGGCCAAGGCCACCGCCGCCGGCTTCGGCGTGCCGCTGCTGCGGCTGGACTTCGGCACGCTCTACAACAAGTACCACGGCGAAACCGAGAACAACCTGCGCCAGGCGCTGGCCTCGGCCGAGCAGCTGGCGCCATGCGTGCTGTGGATCGACGAGATCGAGAAAGGGCTGGCCAGCAGCGGCGAGGACGGCGGCGTCTCGCGCCGGGTGCTGGGCTACCTGCTGACTTGGATGGCCGAGCGCAAGGCGCCGGTGTTCATCGTCGCCACCGCCAACCAGGTGCACGAACTGCCGGCCGAACTGCTGCGCAAGGGCCGCTTCGACGAAATCTTCTTCGTCGACCTGCCCGCGCCGGACACCCGCGTGGAGCTACTGCGCCTGCACCTGGGCAAGCGCGGGCTGGATGCCGAGGCGTTCGCGCTGCCGGCGCTGGCCGCGGCGGCCGATGGGTTTTCCGGCGCCGAGATCGAGCAGGCGGTGGTCGCCGGCCTGTATGCCGCGCACGCCGAGCGCAAGCCGCTGGATACCGACCTGCTGATGGCCGAGATCCGCAACACGCGGCCGTTGTCGGTACTGATGGCCGAGCAGGTGCAGGCGCTGCGCGACTGGGCGCGCGGGCGCACGGTGTCGGCCGATTGAACCGCCGGGTCGCCGCGCTCAGCGCGGCGCCGACCACGGCACGTCGTCGGCCTGATCCAGGTATTTGACGCGGGTGGCGCGGCCGCTGCCCAGCACCAGCCCCTCGCGCGCGGCCGGCAGCAGCACCGCGGTGGCGTGGGTGGTATTGGCCTTGTACCGCCAGGCCACGCCGCTGCGCAGGTCGACCAGCTCGATCCTGCCCTCGATCCGCGCGGTGCCGCCGGCCACCCCGGCCAGCACCAGCCAGTCCTCGCCGCGGGTGAAGCCGGCCTGGTGCACGCCGACCAAGGTGCTGGAATACACGTGCTCGCGCTGCCAGCCGGCCAGGTTCCAGCGCACGGTTTCGTGCTGCAGCCCGCGGTACAGCGGTGGCACGCCGTCGCGCAGCGCTCGTGCCCGTTCGGGCGAATGCTGCACCGTGACCAACCGCGTGCCTTGGTCCAGCAGCATCACCGCAAGCAGGTCGCTGCGCGGCCCCGGTTCGTGCAGGGCGCGACGGTCCACGATCTCCAGCCGCGGCCCCGCCGCGTCGCGGTGCAGCCTGAGCAGCAGGACCACGCCCTTGGCGGTGCCGACGGCGATCAGGCCGGATGCTTTGTCCCAGTCGATGCAGGTAACGCTGCCGTCCTGTTGCAGCCGCAGTGGCTCGCCGGCCAGCGCGCGCTTGGCGTGGTCGTAGATGCGCAACTCATCACTGCTGGCCAGCAGGTACAGGCCGCGTTCCGGCGTGGCCGACACCGCGCCGGGCAGCCAGTCGGGCTCACGGAAGGCGTGCAGCAGCTTGCCGCTGCGCGCGTCCCATATTTTCGGCCCGTTCTCGAGCTGGACGATGTCGCCGATGTCGATGTTGCCGCTGGCCGATTGGGTAATGACGATGCCGTCCTCGGGGCCGAAGGCGAAGCCCTGGGTGCGCAGCTCGTGCGCCTGCACCGCGATCCGCGCGTCGGGCTTGTCTGCGTCCCACAGTTCCAGCCGGCCCGAATCGCGGCCGACGGCCAGCAGCTTCATCTCCGGTGAATACGCCGCCGCCCACGCGTCGTCGTCGAGGCCGCGGTTGGCATCCACGAACGACTGGGTGAAATCCCGGTGGATGCCCGTGCACGCGCACAGCGCCAGCACGCACGCCAACAGCCCGATGCGCCCCATCATCCGCCGACTCCCCTGTCCCGATCCGGTGGCGACGAGTCTACCGGGATGCCCGCCCGGCGGGCGTCAGGCCGGTTGCGCGCAGCCGCATTGCGGGGCGATGTCCAGGTGCACCGTGTTCGGGTGGTCATGGTCCTCGGCATCGACGTTCACCTGCATCGGGCGGATGCCCAGCCGCGCGAACAGCGCCTGGTCGCGTTCGGTGTCCGGGTTGCCGGTGGTCAGCAGCTTTTCGCCGTAGAAGATGGAGTTGGCGCCGGCGGCGAAGCACAGCGCCTGCAATTCGTCGCTCATGCTCTCGCGCCCGGCCGACAGCCGCACCATCGAGCGTGGCATCGCGATGCGCGCCACCGCGATCATGCGCACGAACTCGAACGGGTCCAGCTCCGCACTTCCATGCAGAGGCGTACCGGCCACCTGCACCAGCCGGTTGATCGGCACCGAATCCGGGTGCGCCGGCAGGTTGGCCAGCGCCAGCAGCAGGCCGGCGCGGTGCTCGCGGGTCTCGCCCATGCCGACGATGCCGGACTTAACGTGTGCTGCGGGGTCAGGCCCGCGCGCTCGCGGCGCGATTCGCCCATGCCGACGATGCCGCCGCAGCAGGTCTTCAGCCCGGCGTTGCGCACGTGTTCGAGCGTGTCCAGCCGGTCCTGGTACTGGCGGGTGTGGATGATCGAGTCGTAGTAGTCCGGCGCGGTGTCGAGGTTGTGGTTGTAGTAGTCCAGCCCGGCGTCCTTGAGCGCCTTGGCCTGATGGCCTTCGAGCATTCCCAGCGTCGCGCAGGTTTCAAGGCCCAGCGCCTTCACCTCGGCGATCATCGCCGCCACCTTGGGGATGTCGCGGTCCTTCGGCGAACGCCACGCCGCGCCCATGCAGAAGCGCTGCGCGCCGCCGGCCTGGGCGGCGCGCGCGGCTTGCAACACCTCTTCCAGCGGCATCAGCTTGTCGGCCGCCAGACCCGTGTCGTAGTGCGCCGACTGCGGGCAATACGCGCAGTCTTCCGGGCAGCCGCCGGTCTTGACCGACAGCAGCGTGGACACCTGCACCTGCGTCGGGTCGAAGTGTTCGCGGTGCACGCTGGCGGCGCGGAACAGCAGCTCGGGGAACGGCAGGTCGAACAGCGCCAGCAATTCCTCGCGGCTCCAGTCGTGGCGGATGACGGCGGACATCGTGGTTTCCTGACAGATTCGGGCAGGGGAAACGCGGCAGTCTGGTGAGCATGGTCACCCCTGTCAACCAATCGATTTCAGAGCGGGTTTACATATGGGGTAGCCGGTTGTCCGGCTTGTTGTTCCCGCCGACCTGCCTGGTCTGCACCGAACCGGCGGCCGCCGGCCGCGACCTGTGTGCCGCTTGCGCCGCCGGCCTGCCGTGGCTGGACAGTGCCTGCCGCCGCTGCGCCTTGCCGCTGCCGGCCGCGGAGAGCGCCGGCACGTTGTGCGGCGCCTGCCGGCAGGCGCGCGCGCCGCTGCAACAGGTGCACGCCGCCTTGCTGTACGCCGCGCCGGTGGATGGCCTGCTGCGCCGCTTCAAGTTCCACCACGACCTTGCCGCCGGGCGCCTGCTGGCGCAGTTGATGGGCGAGCGGCTGGCCGCCGCCGACCCGCCGCAGGCGTTGGTGCCGGTACCGCTGCACCGGTCGCGGCTGCGCCAGCGGGGCTACGACCAGGCGTTGGAGCTGGCGCGGCCGCTGGCCCGCCACCTGCAGTTGCCGCTGCTGGCCGGGTTGCGCCGGGTACGCGCCACCGCCGCCCAGTCGGAGCTGGATGCAGCCACGCGCCGCCGCAACCTGCGCGCGGCCTTCGTCGCCGCCGGGCCATTGCCGCCGCACGTGGCGCTGGTCGATGACGTGATGACCACCGGCGCCACCCTGCACGCGGCCGCCCGTGCGCTGCGCCAGGCCGGCGTGACGCGTGTCGATGCCTGGGTCTGCGCGCGGGTGCCGTGAATGCCGGGCGGCAATGGCGCCGTGGCATGCTGCCGGACCACGGGCGCGAGCCAATCCGGAGACAGGTCAATGAAGCGCGTGACAGGCATCGGCGGCATCTTCTTCCAGTCCGCGGACCCCGTGCGCCTTGGCGCCTGGTACCGCGACCACCTCGGGCTGGACGTGGGCGAGTGGGGCGGGGCGGTGTTCCCGTGGGGCGGCCCCGGCAGCGCGCCGGGGATGACCATCTGGAGCGTGTTCGCGCGCGACACGAAGAAGATGGAACCGGGTTCGGCGACCTTCATGGTCAACTTCCGCGTGGACGACCTCGACGCGCTGCTGGCCGCGTTGCGCGCGGAGGGCTGCGACGTCCTCGACGCCACCGAGTCCTCGGACTTCGGCAAGTTCGGCTGGGTCATCGACCCGGACGGCAACAAGGTCGAGCTGTGGGAGCCGCCCGTGGGCCAGTGACCCGCGCCCGCGCCGGTCGGCTCGAAAGCCGTAGATGCGGGGCTCGCCCCGCATGCCCTCACCACCACCCTTGGCACCAGTACCGGCCGCGGAACCTTCACGACAGGCGCATCACCGGCATCATGCCAGCTACCCCAATCAATCCAGATACTGGCTGGCCGCAATACCGGCGAACAGCGCCGCGCCCACCCAGTTGTTGTGCAGGAATGCCTTGAAGCACGGTTCGCGTTCGCGCCTGCGCGCCAGCCAGAACTCCCAGGCCACCAGCACGGCGGCCACCAGCAGCCCCAGCCAGTACCACGCGCCCAGTTGCGCGCGCTGTCCGACCAGCGCCATCGCGCCGAGGAACAGCGCATAGAGGATGCCCTGGATCACCAGGTCCAGATCGCCGAACAGGATGGCGGTGGAGTGCGAGCCGACCTTCAGGTCGTCGTCGCGGTCGACCATCGCGTACCAGGTGTCGTAGGCGGTGGACCACAGGATGTTGGCGCCGTACAGCACCCAGCCCAGCGGCGGCACCTCGCCCTGCACCGCGGCGAACGCCATCGGGATGCCCCAGCCGAAGGCCATGCCCAGGTAGACCTGCGGCAGGTGGGTGTAGCGCTTCAGGTACGGGTAGGTGGCGGCCAGGAACACGCCGACGAAGCTCAGCAGCACGGTCAGCCGGTTCATCGTCAGCACCAGCGCGAACGCCACCCCCATCAGCCCGGCGAACAGTGCCAGCGCCTGCCGCCCGGACACCGCGCCGGTAGCCAGCGGGCGGTCCCGGGTGCGCTTGACGTGCGGGTCCAGCCAGCGGTCGGCGTAGTCGTTGATGACGCAACCGGCCGAGCGGGTCAGCCACACCCCGGCGGTGAACACGAACAGCGTCCACAGCGGCGGCAGGCCACCGGCCGCCAGCCACAGCGCCCACCACGTGGGCCACAGCAGCAGCAGGGTGCCGATCGGGCGGTCGGCGCGCATCAGCTTCCAGTAAGGCAGCAGCCGCGACGGTGCCGGAGCCGGCGGCGGTTCGTGTCGTTCGTAACCCATGCGCGAAGATTACCAGCAGCCCCCGCCGCCCTCGGCGCACGGGGGCAGACCTGCGCAGGCATTTGCCGTTAGAATGCGCCTCCGCCCGGCGATGCCGGCCGGTCCGGGAGTGCAACGCTCCCGCCGCAACAGACAACGCGCCCGTAGCTCAGCCGGATAGAGTAGTGGCTTCCGAAGCCATTGGTCGGGGGTTCGAATCCCTCCGGGCGCGCCATCTTCCAAACCATTTCCCGGTCGTCATCGGCTGCGGTTGGCGCATGGCCGTCCAGCCGACGTTGTCGCCCGGTTGAACAGCGCATACGATTCCAACGGCTGGCTTCGAGCCGCGCGGCAAGGTCGGGAGGCTTCTTGCACAAGGTGCGCCACTGGTTGCTGCTGAAGATCGCCAGGATGCCGAGGGTCTTCATCTGCGGCATCGGGATATTCGTCTCCCTCGTGTTGATGCTGGCCTCGGTGGCCGCCGTTGCATGGCTCGACCAGAGCCGGACGGCGCAGCGCCACGACGCGGCCCTGCAGCTGATGCAGAAGGTCACCGCGGAAGGCAGCGGGCTGCTGGACCGCCTGGCCCGCAAGGGCCGGCTGAACTGCAGCGACCAGGGCCTGGTCGACCTCAATGCCGAACTCCTGGGCTCCCGCTACCTGCGCGAGATCGGCGTGCTGGACGAAAACCGGCAGCTGATCTGCTCCACGGCGCTGGGGCGGTTGTCCGTGCCGATCAAGGACGACTACCCGGTCCATGTCTCGCGGTCGGGGCTGGAGCTGTTGACCAACGTCCCGCTGACGATGGCGGGCAGGAAGGTGGCCGCCACCATCATCCAGCGCCCGCCGGTCAACGTCGTCGTCAGCCCCTATGCCACCGACGACCTGTACGCCAGCGCCGACGCGGTATGGCTGCGCACCACGGACGGGCTGTTCCTGCTCAATGCCAACGGCATCGAGGCCCGGGCCCTGCCGGCGATGCAGGCGCGTGCCGGCCGCTTGGAGGGCTCCAGCCTTTCGTGGCAAGGGTTGGGCTACGAGCGGGTCAGCATGGCGCCCGGCCAGGACGTGGTGCTGCAGACGCGGCGCAACCTGCCGGCCATCGTGCAGGGCAACGCGTTGCTGCCGGTGCTGCTGGCCGGATCGCTGCTGATCGCCGGGTTGGTCATCGGGACGGTCACGCCCTTCGTGTACCGGCTCGGCAGCCTGCGCAACCGCATCGGCCTGCTTTGCGACGAAGCCCATCTGGCCTTGGTCTACCAGCCCGTGTTCGACCTGGCGACGCTGCGCCCGGTCGGCTGCGAGGTGCTGGCGCGCCTGCGGGAGGGTGAAACGACGTGGGCGCCCGGCCGGATGATCCCGGCCATCCGCGGCGCCGGCCTGCAGCGCCGCTTCGATCATGCGGTCGCGCGCAAGGCGATCCGGGAACTGGCGGCGCACCTGCCGGCATGGGAGGGCAGGTTCGGCATCGCCCTGAACTGTTTTCCCGAAAGCATCGAGCCGGACGTGCTGATTCCGCTGCTGGAACAGGCCCTGCGGGCCACCGGCCGCGACGACCTCGAAGTCTGCATCGAGATCACCGAGCACAGTCTGTCCAGCGAGCTGATCCCGGAAGTGCAGCGGCTGAAGGCCCGGGGCTTCCTGATCGCGGTGGACGACTTCGGCACCGGCTATTCCAACCTCAGGTCGGTCACCCAGCTTTCCCCCGACCTGCTGAAGATCGACGGTTCGTTCGTCTACGAGCTGGAAGACGCCACGGTGCGCTCCAACCTGATCCCCGAAATCGTCAATATCGCCCACGCCGTCGAGGCGCAGACCGTTGCCGAGGGCATCGAGAAGATGGAGCAGGTGCAACTGCTGCTGGCGGCGGGGGTGCGCTACGGGCAGGGCTATGCGCTGGCGCGACCGGTGGGAATCGAGGCGTTCGTCGCTCTCGTCGCGGGGGCGGGCCGAGCCGGACCGAGGGCATAACCGCACTCTTCCCATATCGCGGCTGCGACCGTTTGTTCCCGGATCGTCGATGACACCTCGTTTCCCGCGGCCTTGACGCCGCATGCCGCACCCTTGGGCCATCGACAGCAGCCCGGAGGGCTTGGCGAATGAAGCAGCGCCGCAGGTTTCCCCGTCGATGGATCGTCGTCATCGGCATCGTCGTCCTGGCGCTGGCGGTGGTGCTGAGCGTGCCGCCCTGGTGATGCCATGCCCTGCCGAGTGCAGGGGAATCCTGCCTGATGCCACGCGCCAACGCCCGGAAAGCGCTATCGCGCACGCTGCGCGGCGCCGGCCTGCGCCACAGCGATGACCGGCAGCCGGGGATTTCCCGGCGCCGCGCCGGGCGTGGCTTCCGTTATGTGGACAGCGACGGGGTGCCGGTACGTGACGGTGCGGTGCTCGAACGGATCCGGCGGCTGGCGATACCGCCGGCCTACACCGACGTGTGGATATGCGCGCGCGCCGATGGGCACCTGCAGGCCACCGGCCGCGACGCGCGCGGACGCAAGCAGTACCGCTACCACCCGGACTGGATGCGGCGGCGCGACGCGGACAAGTTCGCCCGCATCCTCGCGTTCGGCAGGGCGTTGCCGGCGCTGCGCGGCAAGCTGCGCCGGCACTTGGCGCTGCCCGGCCTGCCACGCGACAAGGTGCTGGCCCTGGTGGTCACGGTGATGGGCAGGACCTACGCGCGCATCGGCAATGATGCCTACGCGCGCAGCAATCATTCCTACGGCCTGACCACGCTGTGCAACCGCCACCTCAGCCTGTGCGCGGGCGCGCGCGCGGAGATGCGCTTCGCCGGGAAATCCGGCCGCTCCCAGCACCTGCGGATAGACGACCGGCGGCTGGTGGCGCTGATCCGGCGCTGCCACGACCTGCCCGGCAAGCCGCTGTTCCAGTACCGCGACGACGCGGGCCGGGCGCGCCCGGTGGATTCGGGCGCCGTCAACGCCTACCTGAAGCGGCTGACCGGCAGCGACTTCACCGCCAAGGATTTCCGCACCTGGGGCGCCACCCTGACCGCGATGATCGAACTGGCGCGGCTGCCGCCGCCGGCCAGTGCGGACGAACGCGCGCTGGCGCCGCTGCGCAACCAGGTCGTTGCCGCGGTCGCCGCGACGCTTGGCAACACCCCCGCGGTCTGCCGGAAGTCCTATATCGACCCGCGCGTGTTCCGTGCGTGGCAGGACGGCGCACTGCAGCCGTTGCATGCGCTGCGTGGCGTCCGCCAGTGGGAGCGGGCGGCGCTGAAGCTGCTGCGCGCCTGCCCGCATCCGTGTTGAAAGAGCTGTCGTCTACACGGTGCTTCCACGTTTTTTCACCGCCTCGCAGCATCGGCCCGCGAAGAATCGGCTGCCCGGCACGCCATGAACCCGAGGAACGCCATGTCTACCTGCGAGGTCTGCGGCAACAACTACGACAGGAGCTTCACCGTCACCCAGGGCGCGGTGACGCGCACCTTCGATTCGTTCGAGTGCGCCATCCATGCGCTGGCGCCGCGCTGCGCGCACTGCGAGTGCGTCGTCATCGGTCACGGCGTGGAGGTCGGCAAGGTGGTCTTCTGCTGCGAACACTGCGCCCGCCACGCATCCGCGGGCTGAGTGCGTGCCATGACCCGTATGCGAACCCACTCCCGGAGACCCAGCCCATGACCGCCAGCAAGAAAGTCCCTGCCCGCAAGGCCGCCGGCAAGACCGCTACGTCCGCCAGCACCCGGACGAAAGCGACGGTGACGGCCGAGCGCCAGCGTCGCATGCAGGAGAAAGCGAAGAAGCAGGACGCCGGCAAGCCGAAGCCGGCGGCATCCGGCGGGGTGCAGGCGGGCACGCGCCGCCAGCCGGCGAAACTGCCCGCGCAGAACCTGAAGAAACCGGGCAATGAGCACGAACTGCGACTGCAGCCGCGTTACCTCGCGCCCGACTACCGGGGCAGCGGCAAGCTGCAGGGCATGCGTGCATTGGTCACCGGCGGCGATTCGGGCATCGGTCGCGCGGTGGCCCTGCTGTTCGCGCGCGAAGGCGCCGACGTGGCGGTGCTGTACCTGGACGAACACGAGGATGCGAAGGAAACCTGCAGGGCGGTCGAGGACGAGGGTGGCCGCTGCATCGCCATCAGTGGCGACGTGCGCGACCCTGCGTTCTGCAACGCGGCAGCCGAGCAGGTGAACGAGGCGCTCGGCGGTATCGACATCCTGGTCAACAACGCCGCCTTCCAGCTGCACTGCCACCGCCTGGAGGACCTCGATGACGCGCACCTGCAGGAAACCCTGCAGACCAACATCGCCGGCTATGTGCAGATGGCGCGCGCGGTGCTGCCGTACCTCGGCGAGGGCGCCAGCATCATCAACACCGGTTCGGAAACCGCGTTGTTCGGCAGTCCGTCGCTGATTGACTACACCGCGACCAAGGGCGCCATCCACGCCTTCACCAAGGCGCTGGCGGCGCAGCTGCTGGGCCGCGGCATCCGGGTGAACTGCGTCGCCCCGGGGCCGGTGTGGACGCCGCTGAACCCGGCCGACAAGCAGGCCCCGGACGTCGCCAAATTCGGCAAGGACAGCGACATGGGTCGGCCGGCGCAGCCGGAGGAACTCTCGCCGGCCTACGTCTTCCTTGCCTCGCCGGTGACCGCCAGCTACATCAGCGGAGCGATCCTGCCGGTGATGGGCGGCCCGCGCGGCTGAGCGGCGGCGGCCAGTCATGGATGGGAGGCGCAAAGCAGGTGGTGACGGCGGTGGGCAAGCCCTTGCCTCCCGGCGCGACGATGCGACCGCGCTGCTGATCATGGACATGATCAACCTGTTCGACTTCGTTGGCGGCGACGCGCTCGGCGCCGCCGCCGAAGCGGCCTGCACGGGCATCGTGCGCCTGCGCCGCCGGTTCGACGCTGCCGGGGCGCCGGTCATCCACGTCAACGACAACTTCGCCCATTGGCAGGGGCAGTTCAGCGATCTGGTGATGGCCTGCGCCGATGCCGGCGGCCATGCGGCGACGGTGGTGCGGCAGCTGGCGCCGCGCCCGCACGACTACCACGTGCTCAAGCCCAAGCACTCGGGTTTCCTCGCCACGCCGTTGATGATCCTGCTGGCCAAGCTGCAGGTGCGGCGGCTGGTGCTGACCGGCGTGGCCGCCGATTCCTGCGTGCTGGCCACCGCGCACGACGCCAACATGCGCGAGTTCGCGCTGTGGGTGCCCGGCGACTGCGTGGCCGCGATCACGCCGCAGCGCAAGCGCGCCGCGCTGGCCATCGTCGCGCAGTCGCTGGGCGGTGACACCCGTTCGTCGCGCTCGGTGCCCGGCCTGTTCCCGGCACCGCCGTGAAACCGCCCCGGCGCATTTTCACGCTTGCTTTCGCCCACGCCGGCCAGCGTTTGCGGACGTCCCCCGCAGGTACATGTCATGGCGCGCCCGGTCTGGAGTGGAACCCTGTCCTTCGGCCTGTTGAACGTCCCGGTCTCGCTGATGAGCGGCGAGCGGCGGGTGGACATCAGTTTCCGCATGCTCGACGCACGTGACCGCAAGCCGATCCGTTTCGAGCGGGTCAACGCCGACACCGGCGAGGAGGTGCCGTGGAAGGACATCGTCAAGGCCTTCGAATACGACAAGGGCAGCTATGTGGTGGTGGAGAAGGAGGACATCGCCTCGGCCGCGCCGCAGACGCACGATTCCATCGACGTGGAGGCGTTCGTGGCGCTGGAAGAGATCAGCCTGCGCTTCTACGAAAAGCCCTACGTGATCGTGCCGGGCAAGAAGGCGGAGAAGGGCTACGTGCTGCTGCGCGAGACGCTGCGCGACACCGGCAAGGCGGGCATCGCACGGGTGGTCATCCGCACCCGCGAATACCTGTGTGCGGTGGTGCCGGAGGGCGACGCACTGGTGCTGCTGATGCTGCGCTACCCGCAGGAGCTGGTGGACCCGGAGGAATACAAACTGCCCGCCGGCAAGGCCGCCGACTACCGCATCAGCAAGCGCGAGGCGGAGATGGCTGCCAGCCTGATCGGCTCGATGTCGGTGGGCTGGAGTGCCGAGGACTACCAGGACGAATTCCGCAAGCGGCTGGAGGCGATCATCCGCAAGCGCCTGAAGGCCAGAGGCGCCACCACCCGCATCATCGACGAGCAGGCGGCCGAGCCGGAAGGCGCGGCCACCAACGTGGTCGATTTCATGGCGCTGCTGCAGAAGAGCCTGGACGGGAAAAAGCGAACCCCTGCCGGCAAGCGCGCCGCCGCGAAGAAGCCGCGCAAGGCTGCGAAGAAGACAGGCAAGGCCGCGCGCAAGACGATCGCGTCCTGACGATGCCGGGCAGCCGCCGGATCATCGCCGTCGAAAGCAGCGGCCGCCGCGTGCAGGGCCGGACATTTCTGTACGTCCTGCCCTGCGCCCACGAGGACCACGCCAAGCTGGGCATCGCCACCGACCCGATGACGCGCATGCAGGCGTTCTCCACGCGCTACTTCGAATTCTTCGACCTCGATGCGGGGTGGCTGCTGGAAGCGGAAGCGGAAACCGGCAAGGAGGCGCGCGACTGGGAAACAGGATTGAAGCGGCAGTTGCGTCCGCATGCCGCGCCCGCGCCGCTGCTGGTGCCCGACCGCGCCGGCGGCCGCACCGAATGGCTGCGCGGCGCGTTGCCGGCGCTGGCGCAATGGCGCGAGGCGCGGGTGGCGCAGGGCTTCGTCGCGCATGCGCCGCTGCGTGACTGGGTACGCACGCGCCTGCAGGCACGGCAGGAGCGCTGGAGTCACGAGGTGCAGGCGCTGGTCGGGCATTTCGGGCCGCCGGAGGAATGGCCGGCGGCGGCAGGCTGCGTGCCGCTGGCGCGGCTGCGTGACCTGCTGGATGCGCATGCCGTGCTGGACGTGGCGCTGGCCGACGCCGTGCCTGCCGAGTTGCGCACTTGGCACCGCCGCAACAGTTCCGTGCCGTGGTGATGGCCATGCCTTACCCAAAGGCACGCGCATGAGCCTGCACGAGTACCGCAGGAAACGCCGGTTCGAACGGACGCCGGAACCGGCACCGGACGCGCGCCGCCGGCATGGCGCGCAGCCGATCTTCGTGGTCCAGCTGCACCACGCCAGCCACCGCCACTACGACTTTCGCTTGCAGGTGGGCGACGTCCTGCGCAGTTGGGCGGTGCCCAAGGGCCCCAGCCTCGATCCGGCGGTGAAGCGGCTGGCGGCCGAGGTCGAGGACCACCCGCTGGACTATGCCGGTTTCGAGGGTGAAATCCCCAAGGGCCAGTACGGCGGCGGCCACGTGGCGATCTTCGACCGCGGCACCTGGGGCACCGACGGCGACCCGGAGCAGCAATTGGCCAAGGGGCACCTGCGCTTCCGGCTGCATGGCGGCAGGCTCAAGGGCGGCTGGCACCTGGTGCGCTCCGGCGGGCAATCGCGGCGGCCGCAGTGGCTGCTGTTCAAGGCGCGCGACGAATACGCCGCGGACAAGGAAGCCGACGACCTGCTCGACGCCACCGGCAAGCCTGTTCCGGTTCACCCGCCACAGTCGGCAAGCGCCACCACGAAGAAGCCGGTGCGGAACCGGCGGCAATTGCTGGCCAAGGCGGCGAAGCTGCCCGGTGCCCGCCGCAGCCGCCGTGCACCGGCGTTCCATGCCCCGCAACTGGCCACGCCTACCGACGCGGTGCCGCGCGGCAAAGGATGGCTGCATGAGGCGAAGTGGGATGGCTACCGGCTGGTCGCGCAGCTCGAACGCGGAGCAGTGCGGTTGTGGTCGAGGAATGCGCTGGAATGGACTGCTCGGCTGCCGGCGATCGTGCGCGCGCTGCAGGCGCTGGACGTCGATGCGGTGCTGGATGGTGAACTGGTGGCCGGCGCCGGGCGCCAGCAGGATTTCGGCCTGCTGCAGGCCACGCTGTCCGGCGCGCGCGCGGCACCGCTCGCCTACGTGCTATTCGACATCCTGCAACTGGGTGACATCGATTTGTGCGGCTGTGGCCAATTGGCGCGCAAGACGCTGCTCTCCGCACTGCTGGAGGCAGCGCCCGAGCACCTTGTGTACAGCTCGCACGTGAGCGGGAATGGCGAGCGCGCGCTGGCGCTGGCCGTCGAGCGCGGGCTGGAGGGCATCGTCTGCAAGCGCGCCGGCGCGCCCTACCGCAGCGGCCGCGGCGACGACTGGCGCAAGGTCAAGCAGCGCGCCTCCGACGAATTCGCGGTGGTGGGCTATACCGCGCCCAAGGGCAGCCGCACGGGCTTCGGCGCCTTGCTGCTGGCCACACCGGAAGGCGCGGCCGGCTGGCGCTACGCCGGCCGCGTGGGCACCGGTTTCGGCCGGGAGCTGCTCGACGCGCTGGCGCAACGGCTGGCGGGGATGACGCGCCGGACACCCTGCGTGCGCACCGGCGCCGATGTCGCCGGGCTCGGGCAGGTGCACTGGGTCAGGCCGGAGCTGGTGGTGGAGGTGTACCACCACGGCACCGGCAACCAGGGCCTGCTGCGGCAGGCCGCGTTCAAGACGATCCGTGCCGACAAGACGGTCGCCGACCTGCGTGCGGCGGCGGACATTCACCGGGAGCCGGACATGCATGCAGCCACCACCAGAGCGAAAAGCCCCGCAGCCGCGACGAACGCGGAGGCGGTGACGCTCACCAGCCCGACCCGCGTGGTGTACCCGGACGCGGGCATCCGCAAGCGCGATGTGTTCGCCTACTACCGCAGCATGCTGCCCTGGCTGCTGCCGGAAATCGCCGACCGTCCGTTGTCGGTGGTGCGCTGCCCGCAGGGCGCGCAGCGGCCGTGCTTCTTCCAGAAGCACCTGCTGGCCGGCATGGTGCGGGTCGATGCACTGCCATTGGAGGAAGAGGATGGCACCCGTGCCGACTACCTGGTCGTGCGCGATGCCGATGCCCTGCTGGAGCTGGTGCAGTTCAACACACTGGAATTCCACCCGTGGGGCGCGCTGGCCGACGCTCCGGACAAGGCCGACCGCATGGTGTTCGACCTCGACCCGGCGCCGGATGTGGCCTGGTCGCGGGTGGTGGCGGCCGCGCGGCAGGTGCGCGACCGTCTGCGCGAGCTTGGCCTGGAATCGTTCGTGCGCACCTCCGGCGGCAAGGGCCTGCACGTGGTGGTACCGCTGCGGCCGGCCTGCCCGTGGCCGCAGGTGCGGGAATTCGCGCGCGCCTTCGCCGAGGCGATGGCCGCGGCCGATCCGTTGTCGTACGTGGCCACCGCCAGCAAGGCGCTGCGCAAGGGGCGCATCTTCATCGACTACCTGCGCAACGGCCGCGGCGCGACCAGCGTGGCCTCGTTCTCGCTGCGTGCGCGGGCGGTGGCGCCGGTGGCGATGCCGCTGCGCTGGGAGGAACTGGGAAGGGTGAAGCGCAGCGACGCCTACACGCTGACTTCCGCGCCCCGGCGCATGGCACGGATGAAGGCGCATCCGTGGGGCGACATCGCCGCTATCAAGCAGGATCTGGACAGGACCGCGGCGCTGTTGGCCGGCAAGCGGCGCGGATGACCGGCGCACGAGGCCCGCCGGCCGGCATGGCCAGCGGACCCCTGCGGGCGGCATGCTCAGCTTTTGTTGCGCACCACCAGCCCGCTGTCGTCCACGCGGCTGACGCCCTCGATGGCCCGCGCCACTGCCACCGCGCGGTCAGCCTCGACCTGCGTGTCCACGGTGCCGCTCAGGGAGACCACGCCGTTGACCGTCTCGACCTTGATGTCCATGCCGGAAACGTCCTTGGTGGCGAGCAGTTCGGCCTTGACCTTGGTGGTGATCATGGCAGCCTTCGTGGCCGATGAGACGCTCAGCGCGCTGGACATCGCCGTCGAAACCACCGAAGGCTGCCTTGACCTTGGTGGTGATCCAGGTGTCGCTGCCGGGCTGCACGGATTCCTGCCCGGCCGCGGCCTGGCCGGCGGCTTGGACGCTGATGGCGGTTCCCGCGCAACCGGCCAGGACCACGGTGGCGAACAGGAGCTGCTTGAGCGTGCGCGTCTTCATGTCGATTCTCCACGTGAGGAGCAGGAATGCTCCGTGGTCATCGTGTCGGGGTGTGGATTAAGACCATGCAGCCATTGGTGAGGAAGGCGTGGAGGGCGGCTGGCGCGGAATCGCGGCGGTGGCGCGCCGGCGTGAAGGGAATGTCGCCATTCAGGCCGTGATCCATTTCGCTGCTTAACGAATGCAAGGCATGCCGTACCCGGCGCCTTAACTCCGTCGCCTGTAGAAGAGGTGGCGCTGGATGGGGGAATGATCTCGAGGACATCGCACCGTGAAAGGCATTCAATTCTATCTGGAGGGCCCGGGGCGGGAACTGCGCCCGGTCACGATCGTTTCCACGGAAATGGCCGATATCAGGACGGCCGGCATCCCGAGCAGGAGCGGGCCCGCCGCGGCGGATACGCGGATAGAGGTCAGCACGCTGGTCGATGAGCGCGGCAACCTCGCAAGGCAGGTGGATTGCGACGGGTTCAAGTTCAAGTTCAACGGGTCGGAAATCCCCTGGTCGCTGGTGGTCGGGTGACGGAGCGGGGCCTGCCTGTACGGGAGGCCCGCCACGACGACTACCTGCCGTTCACGCCGGCTCACGCGTGCTTCGCGAATGGCCGGCTATACCGGCCATTCCCGACGAGGAGAGCAGGCATGGCCACGAAAGCAGATGAAGCATCCATCACCGAGTTGTTGCTGCAGGCGCTGGAAACCGAGCGCGGCGGCATCCAGGTCTATACCGCCGCGTTGCGCGCCACCGAAAACGAGGACCTGCGCAAGGAGTGGCAGGGCTACCTGGACGAAACCCGCACCCACGAGGAGATCCTGACCCGTGTGTTCGAGCAGATCGGCCTGGATACGGAAACCGCCAGCCCCGGCCGTGAGGTCGTCGCCCACCTGGGGGCCTCGCTGGTGGCCGCGATCGACATGGCATTGGCCAACGCCAGACCCGCCGAGGCGGAGCTGGTGGCGGCCGAATGCGTGGTCCTTGCCGAAACCAAGGACCACCTGAACTGGGAGCTGATCGGCAAGGTCGCCGGCAGGCGCGGCCCGCATGCCAAGGTGCTGGCGCAGGCCCATGAGGCCGTGGAGAAGCAGGAAGACCACCACCTCTACCACACCAAGGGCTGGGCACGGGAACTGTGGATCCAGCAGCTGGGCATGCCGGCGGTGCTGCCGCCGCCGGAGGAACGCAAGGACGTGGAGACCGCCATCGGCGCGGCGCGGGCGGAGAACGCACGCAAGGACTACCTGTAACCGGGCGTGACGACCGTGGCGGCCAGCGAGGCGCACGATCCCCCGGAAGGCGAGGCCTTCTTCTGCCGCGTGTTCGATGCCGAGGGCCATTCCCGCGCGGTTGCGCTGGAGGTGCTGGCGCAATGCTGCCCCACCGATGACGCGCTGGCCTGGGTGGACCTGGACGATGCCCCGCCCGCAATGCTGGATGCGGTATGGCGGGCGTGGGAGCTGCCGCAGGCGGCGCGGGCCTTCATGGAAGGCGGGACTGCGCCGGAGGTGGGGCAGGAAGGCGGGCATTTCTGGGCGCGGGTCATCGTCGCCGACGGCAGCGGCAACCGCGAGAAGCTTGCCGGCAGCGTACTGTCGTGCATCGCCGGCAACAATCGCGTGGTCACCTTCCACCGGCAGCCGATCGATTTCGTCGACGACATGCGCGGGCGGCAATGGGGCAACGGCGCACTGGGCGTGTTGTGCGCCGAGAGCTTCGTGGCCACCCTGCTCGATCGCCAGCTGGCCAGCTACTTCAAGGCGATCAACGACTACGAAATCGCCATCGAGCGCCTGGAGGTCCGCATCCTCGGTGAGAGCGCACGCGACATGCTGCCCGAGCTGCAGCGGCTGCGGCGCTGGGCCTCGCGGCTGCGGCGGATGCTGGCGCCGCACCGCCGCGTGTTCGGCGCCATGTCGCGGCCGGATTTCCGCCCGGACGAGAACCGCACCGCCGAGCGCCATTTCGTCGCACTCGACACCCGCTTCGAGCGGGCGATGGACATGGTCGAGAACGCGCGCGAACTGGTGCTGGGCAGCTTCGAACTGTTCAGCAACCAGACCGCGCTGCGCACCAACGATGCCATGCGCGTGCTCACCTTCGTCACCGTGGTCACCGGCCTGCTGGCCACGATCGTCGGCGCACTGGGCATGAACTTCCGCGCCGGCTTCTTCGAGACCGACGACATGGGGTTCTTCACCGTGATGGGCGGATTGCTGCTGCTGGCCGCCGGCGCCTTTTTACTCGGCCGCCACCGTCGCTGGTTCTAGCGCGGCGGCCACGCGGCGCAATGCACGTGGCCGGGCACGCGACCTACTCGGGCGTCTTGGCCGGGACGAAGGGCGACACCGGGTCGCTGGCGGGGAACGTCTCCTCCAGTGCCTCGTCGTGGTTGGCGCTTTCATGCTGCTTGCGCTCGTGGTGCTGCCTGCGGGTTTCACCACCCTGGCGGTCTTCGGACGGATCCGGCGGATCCTTGCGGTCTCTGGACATGGCACAGCCTCCTGACATGTAGTGATGATTGTTCCGGCCGCGGCTTGATCCGCATGTGAAGCCGGCGGCACCTGCATTCACGCCATCGTCTCCGCACGCCGGTTCATGGATGTGACTCGGACGCCCGCATCCGCCGCAATTTCTTTACGCCGCCTTGCAGTACGGGCGCCCAGCGTGTGCCGGCACCTTGGAGAGCGCACATGGGAAACCGACATCCAGCCTTTTTCCGCCGCAATGGCCTGTCGCTGGTCCTGCTGGCGCTGTTCACCCTGTTTCTGTCCGGGCAGGTGTGGTCCGGCTTTCTGGTGCACAACGCGGAACTGCTGGATGCCGGCGCCGCGCCGGAGTCGCTGCGCCGGTATCTGGCCAGCGGGCACTTCCTGTCGGCCACCTTCGAGAACTGGGAGAGCGAGTTCCTGCAGATGGGCATGTACGTGCTGCTGACCGTGGTCCTGCGGCAGAAGGGGTCGGCCGAATCGCGGCCGCTTGACCCGGGCGAGGAACAGGAACGGGTGGAAGCCGGTACGCGGCCGTGGCCGCTGCGCAGGGGAGGTGTCTGGAAGGTGCTGTATGCCAACTCGCTGTCGCTGGCGTATGCGCTGCTGTTCCTGCTGAGCTTCGCCGGGCACGTCTGCGGCAGCTGGCTGCACGAGAACGAACAGCGGGCCGTGCAGGGCCGGACCGCGATCGGCCTGTTCGAGCACCTGTGCAGCGCGCGGTTCTGGTTCGAGTCGATGCAGAATTGGCAAAGCGAATTTCTCGCAGTGCTGTCCATCGTCGTGTTGAGCATCTGGCTGCGGCAGGACAAGTCACCGCAGTCCAAGCCGCTGCAGGCGCCCGATTCGCAGACCGGCACCTGAGCACGGGCGAATGCGCAGCGCGTCACCGTCAGTCAAGGCATCGTGAGTTGCCGGCCCGCGCGGATCACGCCTGTTTTACCGCGCGCTCCTATGTTGGGTTTTCCCTCCCCAGCAGGAGTTGCACATGGCCGGCAACAAGCATTCCCCCGCGCGCACGCCGCGCGCCAAGTCCGCCGCCCGTACCGACAGCGGGCCGGCCGATGCCCGTTCGCGCGCGCCCATGCGCCCGCAGGACGAGGTACCCGGGCAGGTGGACGCGTGGGCCGCACAGCGTGGGCACAATGCCGACAAGCGCGCCGAACACGGCGCAGGCAACGGCCTGCGGCCGCCGCAAGGCGAGCATTACGCTGCACCTTCGGCCGCCGCCGGCGCCAGCACCACGAGCGAGGCCAACGACAGCCGCAAGGTCGGCCCGCCGGCCGCGCCCGGGCAGGACCCGGCAGCGGCGCCGTTGTCGCGGGTGCGCAACGACGGCGCCGGGCAGCGCCTGACCAGCAACCAGGGCGTGGCGGTTTCCGACAACCAGAACAGCCTCAAGGCAGGGCTGCGCGGGCCGGCGCTGCTGAAGGATTTCCTGCTGCGCGAAAAGGTCACCCATTTCGACCACGAGCGCATCCCCGAGCGCGTCGTGCATGCGCGTGGCTCCGGCGCGCACGGTTATTTCGAGGCCTACGCGGACCTGTCGCGGCTGACCCGGGCCGCGCCGTTCCAGCAGGCCGGCAAGATCACCCCGGTGTTCGTGCGCTTCTCCACCGTCGCCGGCGAGCGCGGCTCCAAGGACACTGCGCGCGACGTGCGCGGCTTCGCGGTGAAGTTCTACACCGACGAAGGCGTCTGGGACCTGGTGGGCAACAACATGCCGGTGTTCTTCATCCAGGATGCGATCAAGTTCCCGGACCTGGTGCACGCGGTGAAGCCGGAGCCGCACCACGCCATGCCGCAGGCGGCCTCGGCGCACGACACCTTCTGGGACTTCGTGTCGCTGATGCCCGAGTCCACCCACATGCTGATGTGGCAGATGTCCGACCGCGCGATTCCGCGCAGTTTCCGGATGATGCAGGGCTTCGGCGTGCATACCTTCCGGCTGGTCAACGCACGCGGCAGGTCGGTGTTCTGCAAGTTCCACTGGACGCCGAAGCTGGGCACGCATTCGCTGGTGTGGGACGAGGCGGTGAAGATCTCCGGCGCCGACCCGGACTACAACCGCCGCGACCTGTGGGAGGCGATCGAGGCCGGTGATTACCCGGAGTACGAACTGGGCATCCAGGTATTCACCGAGGAGGAGGCGGAAGGATTCAGCTTCGACGTGCTCGACGCCACCAAGATCGTGCCCGAGGAGCTGGTGCCCATCGAGCCGGTCGGGCGCATGGTGCTGAACCGCAACCCGGACAACTTCTTCGCCGAGACCGAGCAGGTGGCGTTCTGCGCCGCGCACGTGGTCCCCGGCATCGATTTCAGCAACGACCCGCTGCTGGCCGGGCGCATCCATTCCTACGTGGATACGCAGATCAGCCGCCTGGGCGGGCCGAACTTCCACGAGCTGCCGATCAACGCGCCAATCGCGCCGGTGCACAACAACCAGCGCGACGGCATGCACCGGCAGGCGATCCACCGCGGGCGGGTGTCCTACGAGCCCAACTCGCTGGCCGGCGGTTGCCCGTTCCAGGCCGGCGACGCCGGCTTCGTGTCCTTCCCCGAAGCGCCGCAGGGCGATGAGGTGCGGGCCAAGCCGGAGAAGTTTGCCGAGCACTACGCGCAGGCCACGCTGTTCTACGACAGCCAGAGCCCGGCCGAGAAGCGCCACATCGCCGATGCCTTCCGCTTCGAGCTGAGCAAGGTGACGGTGCCCGCGGTGCGCCAGCGGGTGGTGTCGATGCTGCGCAACGCCTCCGAGGAGCTGGCCGCCGAAATCGCCAGGGGCCTGGGCATGCCGTTGCCGCCGAAGATGCCGCGGGCGTTCAAGGGCAAGCCGTCGCCGGAGGTTTCGTTGTCACCGTCGCTGTCGCTGCTGGCGCGTCCGGGCAAGGGCATCCACACGCGCCGGATCGCATTGCTGGTTGCCAATGGCAGCCGCGCGGTGGACGTGGCCCTGCTCCGGCAGGGGCTCGTCGCGCAGGGTGCCGGCGTGCGCCTGGTCGGCCCGCACGTCGGCGCCCTGCATGACGCCGATGGCGCGTTGCTGGATGCCGATGCCTCGCTGGAGAACGAACCCGGCGTCCTGTTCGACGCGCTGGCCGTGGCCGGGGGCGAAACCGCCGCCGCCGCGCTGGCCGCCGACGCACGGGCGCTGGAACACATCCGCGATGCCTATCGGCACGGCAAGCCGCTGCTGTTCATGGGTGAAGGCCGCCGCGTATGGGACGCCGCCGGCGTCGCCGCGCTGGAGAGCGATCCTTTGCTGCTGTTCGCCGAGGCCGACACCCGTGGTGTCGTCGAATCCTTCGCCGCGGCCATCGCCCGGCACCGCTACCCGGAACGCGAGCCGGCGATGCTGTGCCTCTGACGCGCGGCGTGCGGTTCGGGTCCTCGCCGCCGGGTGTGCCGGTGGCGAGGGCCGGGCGTGACTGCCACCGCTGCTGCGGCGCTGGCGTGGCGCGGTCGGCTCAGCGTTTGGCCGGGGCGTCGGCCTGCTCGCGTTCCAGGAACTGCTGCACGGTGGGCTCCAGATGCTCCAGCAGCCAGTCGGCCATCGCCTGTTCCTGTTCGAGGATGGCCGTGCATACGGCCACGGTTTCGGTATCGCCGGCCCGCCGTGCCGCCAGCACCAGGGCCTTGTAGACGGCGACCTCCATGTTTTCGAACGCATAGCTCGTCACCACGGCCTTGATGACTTCGTCGGACATGACCGCGTTTTCCACGGCATGCACTGCGGCCATCGTGCTGGCCAGCGCACCCATCATTACCGGCCTGGAGGCGTCATGCCGCTCCAGGCACTGCGCCAGTGCATCGGCCTGCTGCCGGGTTTCGGTGACGTGCTCGTGGATGCGCTGGGAAAGGACCGGATAGTGGGTCAGGCGGTTCACCTGCACGGTGAGCATCGTTTCCGCTTCCTTCTCCATCGCATAGGCGTGTTCCAGCCATTTGACCAGCCTTTCCCGGGTTGTCGTCGTCATGGGGATTCCTCGGATCGGTTACGTGTGCGCGACCAGCGTGGTGGCCTGGAGATGAAGAGAACGTCACGCGGCACGGGCGCGGCCTTCATCGCCGCAGCCGGTCACGGACGCGTGACGGCCATGCGCCTGCGGTTGACGACAGGCTTACCGGGCGCTGGCTAGCGTCGACAGATCGATCCTTGCCGGATGCAGGCCAATGCACAGCGCGCACACCCACCCCGTCTGGAATGACGTGGCCGAAGTCACCGCCGCCTGGTGGCGACGGGAACCGGCCGGCGCCGCCGAGGTGATCGTGGTCGGCGCCGGCGTGGCCGGGTTGAGTACCGCGCTGCAACTGGCGCGCGCCGGCCGCCGGGTGATGCTGCTGGAGCGCGACGGCATCGGCGCCGGCGAAACGCTGCGCACCAGCGCGCACCTGGCCTCGGCGCTGGATGACCGCTTCACCGTGCTGGCCCGCCATCATGGCGAGGAGGGTGCGCGGCAGGCTGCGGCCAGCCATGCCGCGGCGATCGACTGGGTGGCGGCGGTGGTGGACGCGGCCGGCCGCGATTGCGGATTCCAGCGTGTGCCGGCCTACCTGTTTTCATGCACGCGGGACCTGGGCGACCTGCGCCGCGAATGTGCCGCGGCGGTGGCCGCCGGGCTGCGCGCAGAATTGTTGCCGGACGGGCTGGATGCGCTGCCGGCGCTCGGTCCGGTGCTGCGCTTCGAGCAGCAGGCGCGCGTGGACATCGGGCATTACCTGCTGGCGCTGGCGCAGCAGGTACGCGATGCGGGCGTGCGGTTCGTCCGGGGCGAGGTGGTGGCGGTCACCGGCGGTGCATGGCCGCGGGTGGAATGCCGCGACGGCCGCACCTTCGATGCCGGTGCGGTGGTGGTGGCCACCAATGTGCCGATCCACCACACCGGTGCGACCTGGTTCAAGCAAGCCGCCTACCGCACCTACGTGGTGGCCGGGCACGCGCCGGCGGGCAGCATTCCCGATGCCCTGTATTGGGACGACGGCGATCCCTACCACTACGTGCGCCTGTGCCCGGCCGGCGCGGCGGCGGGCGAGGTGCTGGTGCTGGTTGGCGGCGGCGACCACAAGACCGGGCAGGGCGACGATCCGCAGGTCTATGCGCGCCTGCAGCAGTGGGCCGCCGCCCGCTTTCCGGCCATCAGCCGCTACACCCATGCCTGGTCGGGGCAGATACTGGAACCGGACGACGGGCTGGGCTTCATCGGCGCCGACCCGGACAACGAGAACGTCTACCTGGTCAGTGGCGACTCCGGCAACGGCCTCACCCACGGCACCCTGGCCGCGCTGCTGCTGGCCGACCTGATCCAGGGCCGGGACAACCCGTGGCAGGCACTCTACGCACCGGGCCGGCACCGGCTCGGGGGCATGCCCGCCTGGTTGCGCGAGAACACCAACGCCGTTCTGCAATACCGCGACTGGCTGGCGCCGTCGCAGGAAGACGAGCTGGCCGACCTTGCCCGCGGCAGTGGCGTGGTGGTCCGCCGCGGCCTGCATCGGGTGGCGGTGTACCGCGGCGGCGATGGCGCGCTGCGTGCGCACAACGCACGCTGTACCCACATGGGCTGCGTGGTGCGTTGGAGCAGCGAGGAGAAATCCTGGGATTGTCCCTGCCACGGTTCGCGCTTCGACGCGGCCACCGGTGCCATCCTCAATGGCCCGGCCAGCGAGCCGCTGCGGCCCTTCGCGCTGGAAGACGGCGCGGACGATCCGTTGCCATGACCGGTACGGGTGGCTGGGCCCACGCCGGCTACCTGCTGCGGTTGGCCGGTAGCTGCGCCGATTTCGCCTGGCGCACACCTCGGGTCTGCCCGAGCTGCTGCATCTGTTGCAGATGGGCCTGAGGTGCCGGCGCTGGCGAAGAAGGCGCATCGAGTCGCGTGCGCCGCCGTTGCCGGCATCGCTATGGGCGGCGGCGCTGCTGCTGTGCGGGCTGCCGCTGCTGCGCCAGATCACAGCGGCGTGGTGGGCGCGTGGCGATCGTGGTGGCCATCACCAGGCCCAGCGCGAATGACGCATACACCGCGGCCATGCCGACCGGCCCGACCTTGTGCTCAAAGCCGGGACTCAGCCGCCGCGGCACCACGTGGTAATCCACCCCGTAGGCTACGGCAGCCACCATCGCCGCGCGTGCGATCCGCCCGGCGGTGTCGGCCTGCGTCGGACGGGTGGCTTCGTAGCCGATGGACCAGAACACCGAGCAGGCATGGTGGATAAGGTAGCCGACCACGGTGTGGCGCCAGGACGGCGCGTGCACGAAGCGTGCCCGCGGGTACCACAGCCACTGGCTGGCGGCGTTGGTGCCGGCGCTGGCCGAACCGGTGCGGTGCCGGCTGCAGGTGGACACCACCAGCGTGGACAGCACGCTGGCGATGCCGCCGTCGCGCAGGATCCGGCGCCAGCAGCGTGGCGGTTCGCCAGGCGGGTGGCTGGCGATACGGTGGTCCTCGCGCGGCGCCTGCGAAGTCATGTAGGGGTCCCGGTGGTCCGGCCACACGTACAGGGGAGTGTGGCGCATGGCGCTGGATGGAAGGCGGATCGGCGGCCTGCGGGCGACAGCAGAACAGGATGCCGATGCATCGCATGTGAAACCCGGGCGGGTGCGTGATCGCAAACATTCACTTTCTCTTTGCAATGCCACTGGGACGGTGGGTGCATGGATGCTCTGCTGCTCTCCCGGATCCAGTTCGCCTTCGTGATCAGCTTCCACGTGCTGTTCCCGGCGTTCACCATCGGCCTGTCCAGCTGGTTGGCCTTCCTGGAGTTCCGCTGGCTGCGCACGCGCGACACACTGTGGCGCGACCTGTATTTCTTCTGGCTGAAGATTTTCGCCGTGTCCTTCGGCATGGGCGTGGTCAGCGGCATCGTGCTCAGTTTCCAGCTGGGTACCAATTGGTCGCGCTTCAGCGCGTTCGCCGGCGCGGTGCTCGGCCCGCTGCTGGGTTACGAGGTGCTCACCGCGTTCTTCCTGGAGGCCGGTTTCCTCGGGGTGATGCTGTTCGCCTGGTCGAGGGTGCCGGAAAAACTGCACTTCCTGTCCACCTGCATGGTCGCGCTGGGCACGCTGCTGTCCACGTTCTGGATCCTCTCGGCCAACAGCTGGATGCACACGCCGCAGGGCCACGAGATCGTCGATGGCGTGGTGCGGGTGGTGTCGTGGCGGCAGGTGATCTTCAATCCATCCTTCCCCTACCGGCTGGCGCACATGACGCTGGCGGCCTACCTCACCACCTGCTTCGTGATCGGCGGCGTCGCCGGCTGGTACCTGCGCAAGGGCCTGCACCTGCAGCCGGCGCTGCGCATGCTGCGGCTGGCCACGCTGTTCGCCATCATCGTGGTGCCGTTGCAGATCATCGCCGGCGACCTGCACGGGCTGAACACGCTGCGCCACCAGCCGGCCAAGGTGGCCGCGATCGAGGCGCACTGGCGCCCGGCCGCACCCGGGCAGGGCGTGCCGCTGGTGTTGTGGGCCATTCCCGACGAGCAGGCCGGACGCAACCGCCAGGAACTGGCGGTGCCGGAGCTGGGCAGCCTGGTGCTGACCCATTCCCGGCATGGCCAGGTGCCGGCACTGGGCGACTACCCGCGCAGCGAACGGCCGCCCGTGAAGCCGGTGTTCTACGCCTTCCGCATCATGGTCGGCACCGGCGTGCTGATGCTGCTGCTGGCGCTGGCTTCGGCGGTGGCCTGGGCGCGCGGCAGGCTGGCCGGCAGCCGCCTGCTGCACCGGGCCTGGAACCTGATGCTGCCGGCCGGCTTCGTGGCCATCGTCGCCGGCTGGTTCGTCACCGAGATCGGGCGCCAGCCTTACGTGGTACAGGGGTTGCTGCGCACGTCGGCGGCGGTGAGCGAGGTCGGTGCCGGCAGCGTCGCCGCCTCGCTGGCGGTCTACGTGCTGGCCTATGCGTTCGTGTTCGGCTTCGGCATCGCCTACCTGTACCGCATGCTGCGCCGCGGCCCGTTGCCGCACGAGCCGGAGCCGCGCAGCGATGGCGGCGAGCACACCCCGGCACGGCCGCTCAGCGCCGCCGACGCGTCGCTGGAGGAGGGCTGATGGACGTTGCCTATTGGTTGCCGGTGGCGTGGTTCGCGGTGATCGCCTTCGGCGTCTTCATGTACGTGGTGCTGGACGGCTTCGTGCTGGGGCTGGGCATCCTGGCGCCGCTGGCGCGCGATGATGCACAACTGGACGCGATGATGAACACCGCCGCGCCGATCTGGGACGGCAACGAAACCTGGCTGGTACTCGGCGGTGCCGGCCTGCTGGCCGCGTTCCCGGCCGCCTATGCGACCCTCCTGCCGGCGCTGTACCTGCCGGTGCTGCTGATGCTGATCGCGCTGGTGTTCCGCGGGGTGGCGTTCGAGTTCCGCTTCAAGGCCACCCGCACGCGCTGGATCTGGGGTTGGGCGTTCGCCGCCGGCTCGATCTGCGCGGCGTTCTGGCAGGGCGTGATCCTCGGCGCGCTGGTGCGCGGGTTGCCGGTGGGTGGTGGTGCATGGGCGTGGCTGGATCCATTCGCGTTGCTGACCGGGGTGGCGCTGATGGCCGGCTACGCGCTGCTCGGCGCCACCTGGCTGATCCTGAAGACCACCGCCGGCGTGCAGGTGCAGGCGCGCCGGCTGGCGCGGCCGCTGGTATTGGCGGTGGCCGGGTTCATGGCCGTGGTCAGCATCTGCCTGCCGTTCCTCGATTCGCGGGTGATGGCACGCTGGTTCGCCGGCAACAATTTCTGGTGGCTGTCGCCGGTGCCCGTGCTGGTGGCGGTGAACGTGTGGCTGCTGTGGAAGGCGGCCGCGCACCCGCGGCGCGACGCGCACCCATTCCTGCTGGCACTGGCGCTGTTCGCACTGGGCTATGCAGGCTTGCTGCTGGGCCTGTGGCCGTGGCTGGTGCCGCCGTCGCTGACCCTGTGGCAGGCCGCAGCACCGCCATCGTCGCAGGGGTTCATGCTGGTCGGGGTGGCCTGTCTGCTGCCCTTGATCCTGGGCTATACCGCGTGGTCCTGGTACGTGTTCCGCGGCAAGCTGCAGCCGGGGCAGGGGTATCACTGAGCCCTGTCGCAAGCACTTTCGCACTTCCCGATGACAAGCGAGGAACGACGATGAGCAGAACCGCCCCCCGCGTTCATGTGGGCCAGCCCGGCATCGACCAGCTCAAGGAACTGCAGCGGGTGCTCGATGCTGAAATGGTGGTCGAGCTGCACCTGCACGATGGAACGGTGCTGGCCGGCACCCTGCCCGATCGGCCGACGGTGCAGCAGTTCTTCGGCCCCGATGGCACCGAGGGCACCAATGGCCAGCTCCGCATCGATACCGGCGACGGCGGCATCCACCTCGTCTGGCTGGACGAGGTGGAGCGTTTCGTGCGCCTGGGCTCGTGCTAGCGCGGCTCAGCGTTTTTCGTTCTCCGGCGTCGGCGGCCGCTCGTAATCTTCCGGCCGGGCACCGTGTTCGGCATCGTCCATGCTTGGCCGTTTCCACTCGGCCTTGTCGTTGCGCAGCTTGTCGGGCGTATGCGCCTTGTCCTGGTCGCTGACATCGGCGGTGGGGTTGAAGGGCAGCTTGTTCATGGCGGCTCCACGGTAAAAGCGGCAGGTCTGCCGCGGGCGGGAATCACGGCTTGCGCGGTGGTTCCGGTTCCTGGCCGTCGGCATCCTGCAGGGCCAGTGTCTGTTCCAGATGCTGCGCGATGCGCTCGCGCGTCCGTTGCAGGTGGGCCTGCACCTGCGGGTTGGTCGCGGCCGGAAGCAGGCGCTGGTCCAGCGTCGAGAGCGCGTCCGTATGCCCGGCCACCATCGCCTGCACGTAGGCCTGCCGGTAGGCATCGCCGCTCTTTTCGCTCAGCTGGTCGAGTATTTTCCGGCCCGCGGCGGCCTGGGCCCTGGCATCGGCACTGTCCGGGTTGGGGTTCAGCGCATCGGTCTGCGTCCTGTTGCGGCCGTGTTCGTCGATCATCCGCTGCGCATGCTTGGCAACGGCGTCGCCGACATCCTTCTCCAGCGCCTGCTTGCCGAGCACGATCTCGTGGTCGTTGATGGCGTTCAGCACGCCCAGCGCCGACCTGTCCGCAGCGCTGATCGATGCCGCCGCCGCGGTGCGATCGGCCGGCAGGATGGCGGCCTGCCTGTCGGCGCTGACGGCGGCATCGCGGCGCATGCCGACCACGGCTTCGGCGGGACCATCGGGTTCGTTTTCATCCCTGCATGCGGCAAGCGGCAGCAGCAGGCAGGCCAGCAGAAGCATCCTTGGACGGGTATTCATGGTGAGACTCCACATCGGGTGTTCCGGATGGGCGGACAACACCGCCCGCTCGCGCATGGCCGGATGCACCAGATGCATGCGTCCGCCACTGCGCGTGGTCATGGTCGGTGCCGATGCGTGCCGGGCTTGTGCACCGCAGTGACGGAATCGTCACCCGCATCACCTACATGGATCCGCCCGGGTTCGGGATGTTCCAGCGGATGGAGGGCAGGGAAAAAGCTGCAGGCCGGATGCACGGACTTCAGGGATTTCCCGCGTTTCATGCCGGGAAACCCGCGGCAATCCGCATTGCAAGGGTGGCACGGTAGTTGCGTTGGCTTCCGTGGGTGCGCATTGGGCGCACCTGCAGACAGGAGAATGAAAATGGCCAACCAGAATCGTGACCAGAACAACGAAGGACGCGGTTTCGCCGGCATGGATGAAAGGAAGCAACGTGAAATCGCCGACGAAGGTGGCAAGGCGGTGCACGCCGGCGGCAATACGCATGAATTCGGCTCGGAACAAGTGCGCGAAGCCGGCCGCAAGGGCGGCCAGGCCAGTGGCAACCATGGTGACGGCCGCGACGAGGAAGAGTGACGGCAGCGGTGGCGTGTGATGCGCCACCGCGTTCTCCGGAAGCAAGGCGGCATGCTGCTGGAACCGTGCGATGGCGCAAGCAGCGGCGCCGGCATGCCCTGCATGCAGGCCGGCATGCGCCGGCTGCTCAGCAGGGGTAGGCCATCGTGGTCATCAGCGCATTCTCCGCCTGCCGGGAGTCCAGTCGCGTGTGTTGCACCACCACCGGCACGGTGGATTCGATGAGGCTGGCGAAGGGCGTGCCCACGGGAACGGGTTCGGGGTCGGCGAAGTCGTTGTAGCGCAGGTGCGCGGTGCGCTGGGCCGGAACGCGGAAGCGATAGGGCCCCGTGGGCTCGCGGTCGCCGTGGTAGATGAAAATCCGGATTTCCGCATCCTGCGGCGAAGTGTTGAGGATGCAGCAGGCCTCGTGGCTGGCCAGCTCCGGGCGTGGCCCGTGGCTTGAGGCGGGCAGGTAGCCTTCGGCGATGGCCCAGCGCCGGTGGCCGCAGGCCGATGCGGGGACTTCGTGGTTCATGGTTGGCTCCCGGTGCGTGGGCTGCAAAGCACGTGCCGCGGCGTCGGCGCGGCAGCAGGGCCGGCGGCGGCGATGGCCGTCAGCAGATGGACCCGCGCCTTGGCCCAGCGTGCGCCCCAGCGCATGCCGGCGTTGGGCGAACGGACCGCGACCTTGGGCTGGGGGCGCAGCGGATCCTGCAGGTGGATCTGCACGATCCAGCCCCGCCGCTGGGTACGGACTTCGAGCACTTCCACCTTGCCGAGGAACAGATGCCTGCTGTTTTCCCCTTCGGTCCAGCCGAAGGGCGCGGGAAGGCGGCAGGGGGCGGCTCTGCTCATGCGGGTTCTCCGTCCGGTTCAGTACGGGAAGGTGCCGGTGGCCAGCGGCCATCGCCGCATCGAAGGCGATGCATCGGCCAGCGCCTCGGCGCATTGGCACAGGTCGAGGTCGCAGGCCGAGGCATCGATGATCGCGATCGCGTCGGCGGCCTGCCGGCACAGGCGTGGCCGCGTCGAGCCCAGTAGTCCCTGCGCGTGCTCGCGCGCCAGGCACAGCCATTCCTGCATGCGTTGCGCGGCGCTGGCGTCGAAAGCCTCGCCATCCGCCTGCGATGGCAGTTGCCACTGGCCATCGGCGGTGGCGTTCCTGTTCCGGACGAATGGATGCCAGCCACCTGCGGGCGCGAGTGCTTCGCGCCAGCGCTCCGCCGCCGCCTGCAATTCGTCGTTGCCGCCGTGTTCCCCGGCCTGCGCGGACAGTGAGCGGGCCTGCGCCATGTCCCTGCCGAGCTGCCGCAGCAGCACCTCGTCGGCCTGTCGTGCCGGGTCGGCGCGGTGGCGGGCGTCGGCGCGGGCCAACAACCAGCAGCCGATGGCGAGGGCCGCCACGTACCAGCCGCACCTGGTGTTGCTGATCATCTCCGGATTCCTGCGTGGTGGTGGGAGTGGGGAAGGGCCCGTCCCCTGGCGGTTCGCATGCCGCAGGCGGCGCTGGGTTTCCGGGCTGCCGCTGCCCGATGCCGCGCCCTGCGGCGAGCGGCCCGCCGGCGATGGGCCGCGGTTGCCGGAGGACGGGCACGTTCTCCCTCCGCAACTCCCGTGCCAGCGGCGGAAGCCGCCACAGCGGTGCCGCGCACGGGATGTCGTGCGGCCGGCCTGCAATTCGTGCATGTGGCCGGAAACTTCTGCGCACGGCACCTGCATGGTGCGCGGCTAATCGTGCGGTCGCGGATCGCCGGCCATGACCAGTGCCGTGCAACGCAGCGCCGCCTGTTCGATTCGGCGCAGGCTGTCCAGCGCATCGCTGGAAGCCTGGTCTTCCAGCTGGCGTTTGAGCAGCGCTACCCCGACCGTGACCACGTTCAGGTCGTTGCGCAGGCGGTGCAGGCTTTTTTCATCCATGAAGTCTGGCCCGCGCCAGGTGATTGTGGACGGTGCGCACGCTCACCCCGAGGCTGCGTGCGGTGGCGGTCTTGTCGCCGCCGTGGAAGGCCAGCGTGCGCCGCAGCATCTCGTCCTCGATCTCCTGCAGAGGGGTGCCGATGCGGAACCGCACCACGTCGTCGCTCTCGGCATGGCGGCGGCCCGGCGCGAACGGATTGATGTGGACCCGCCCGTCGCGGCTCCTCAGGTAGGCGCGCTCGGTGGCGGCCAGCAGTTCGCGCACGTTGCCCGGCCACGGATGGCCGTGGAGCCGGTCGATGCAGGCCGGGTCCAGCTGCTTCGGCGGGCCGCCATGCCTCACGTTCAACGCGGCGATGAAACGGTGGGCGAGCAGCTGGATGTCGTTGCCGCGGGCGCGCAGCGGCGGCAGTTCGATCAGGTAATGGCCGATCCGGTAGAACAGGTCCTCGCGCAGCATGCCCTCGCCCGGCAACCGGCTGGTGGCAGCCACGATGCGTGCATCGACCGGTGTTTCCGCGCTTCCGCCCACCCGCACCACGCTGCCGGTTTCCAGCACCCGCAACAGGTAGACCTGCAGGGCCGGCGGCATCTCGCCGATCTCGTCCAGGAACAGGGTGCCGCCGGTGGCCTGCTCGAACACCCCGATGTGGCGGCCGCAGGCGCCGGTGAAGGCGCCGCGTTCGTGGCCGAACAGCTGGCTGGCCAGCAGGTCGGCAGGTACCGCGCCGCAGTTCACGCAGGTCAGCCGGCCCAGGCGCCCGCTGCGCGCATGGATGGCGCGGGCGACCAGCTCCTTGCCGGTACCGGTCTCGCCGAGGATGAGCACGTTCAAACCGGTGGCGGCCACGTGCGCGATGTCCTGCCTGACCCGCAGCATCGCCGCGCTGTCGCCGAGCAGCGCGCCGTCGCCCGGCTGGTGCTCGCGGTGACGGCTGCGGAAGTCCTGCTGCACCTTGCGCAACAGCCGTTCCAGCGTGTCCGTGCCGACCGGCTTGCCGATGAAGCCGGTGGCCGGGCTGGCGACCGCGCGACGGATCTGCTCGGCATCGCCGGTACCGGAAACGAACACAATCTGGCCGTGGCGATCCGGCGGCAGGCGTTCCAGCACGTCCAGGCCGGTGCCGTCCGGCAGCGCCATGTCCAGGATCGTCAGATCGGCATCATTGCTGGCCAGCCAGTACGTGGCCTCGGCCACGGTGTGGAACTGGCGCGTGCGGAACCCCTGGCCGTGGGCGACCTTCATCAGGAACACGGAGAAATCCCGGTCGTCGTCGACGATCGCCAAGGTGGGGCCGATCACTTCCATTCCTCCGCGCTGGGGCCAATGATGCTGGGCGCCGGAGTGTTAGCCGTTCGTCGTCGGCGGGGGAAATCCGTTGACCGCCACCACACATGCCATGCACGGCGATGCACGGATAAGGGCGGGCTTCACGTGGCCTGCACCTGTCATCACGCAAAGCAAACGAACCGCTGCCGATATTCATCAATCCGGCCATTGGATGAATGACCATGAGCAAGCGTTTTGCCGGGCGGCGGATTCTGGTGGTCGAGGACGAGTACCTGCTTGCCCAATGCCTGGCCGACCTGCTGCAGAACGAGGGCGCGCAGGTGCTGGGGCCGGCCAGTTGCATGGAGGATGCCGACGCACTGCTGGACGGCAGTCCGTTGCCCGATGCCGCGGTGCTGGACATCAACCTCGGCAACCAGAACGTCTACCCGCTGGCGGACCGGCTGGCCGACGGCCATGTCCCACTGTTGTTCACCTCCGGCTACGATCGCGAACTGGTTCCCGTGCGCCACGCCGACAGCCCGCGTTGCGCGAAGCCCTTCGGCGTGGACCAGGTCAGGACGCAGCTGCTGGCGTTGCTGGATGTGGGCGCCGATGCCGGTGCCGATGTCCGCTGACGCGGGCAATGGTTGCGCCAGCGGTGGTGCCGCCACGCCTGCCGACATGGCCGGGTGGCTGTGGGACGCCGGCAACGACGCGCTGCACTGGGCCGATGAAGGCTTCAGCCTGGGCGGCTACCGCCCGGGCGTCCTCGCCCCCGACCTGCAACGCCTGCTGGCGCAGGTCCACGTGCGGGACCGGGCACGCGTGTGCGATACGCTGCGGCGCGCGGGCGGCGAAGGCGGCGAACACTCGTGCCGTTTCCGCTACCTGCTGCCGGACGGCCGGCAGCGGCGCCTGCTGCTGCGCACCCTGTTCCGCATCGAGGCCGGCGCCGATGCCGGGCGGGTGACCGGCACCCTGCACGACGTGAGCGACAACGTCGATACGGAGAAGGCGCTGCATGAAAGCGCGGCCCGCTTCGTGCAGTTCGGCCAGGCGTCGTCCGACGTGCTGTGGATCCGCAATGCGCGGACGCTGCACCTGGAGTACCTGAGCCAGGCCTTCGACCAGCTCTACGGCCACGAGCGCGGGACCATGCTCGCCCACCCCACGCTTGAAAGCTGGACCAGCCTGATCCTGCCCGAGGACCGGCACCGGGTGCACGCGGCGCTGGCGCGGGTCCGCGCGGGTGAGCGGGTGACGGTCGAGTACCGGGTCCGTCGGGGCGACGGCACGATCAGGTGGATGCGCAACACCAAGTTCCCGCTGCTCGACAGCGAAGGCGAAGTGGTGCGCATAGGCGGTATCGGCCATGACGCCACCGAGGAAAAGGAGGCCGCCGCCCGCGTGCAGGTGTTGTTTGCCGAGTTGCAGCACCGCACCCGCAACCTGATGGCGGTGGTGCGCTCCATCGCCGAGCGCACCCTGGCCGAATGCGCGACGCTGGACGAGTTCCGCGATGCCTACGGCAGCCGCCTCGCCGCGATCGCGCGCGTGCATACCCTGCTTTCCAACCTCGACGAAGGCCAGAAGGTCACCTTCGACAGGCTGCTGCACGAGGAACTGAAGGCACATGGCGCCGACCACGGCCGGGTCGTCCTCGACGGCCCGGCCGGCGTGCGGCTGCGCTCGACCACGCTGCAGGCTTTCGCGCTGGCCTTGCACGAACTGGCGACCAACGCGGTCAAGTACGGTGCGCTCGCCGATGAAACCGGGCGCCTGAGCGTGCGCTGGCGGCTGCACCGCTGGGAGGACGGCACGAAGGCGCTGGTGATGGAATGGAGCGAGCAGTCCACCGGCCCGGTGGTGCCGCAGCCACGGCACGCGGGAGGCTATGGGCGCGAGCTGATCGAACGCGCGCTTCCCTACCAGCTCAAGGCGCGCACCTGCTACCGGCTGACCCGCGGCGGCGTGGAATGCCGGGTCGACGTGCCGCTTCAGGAGTCCGACGACGTGCAGGTACCGGTGCCCGAGCGCAGCCACGCATAGCCGTAGCGGGACAGGCGCAGCGAACCATCGGGCAGGCGGGTGGCGTTGCCTTCCAGCAGGGTTCCGCCGGCCGCCTGGTCTGGGGGGATCGCCACGTCATGGCTGTCCCCTGAAAAGTTCACGAACATCAGCACGCGGTCATTGCCCTCACCCAGCGCGACGGCCAGCAGTGCCGGCGAAGACGAAGGCAGCAGCTGCGGCGCCGATGCCGGCAGTGCGCGCCGCGCCAGCAACATCGCGCGGATGCGTTCGAGCAGGGAGGCGGGGTCGCCGGCCTGCGCCGCCACGTTGATCTTCCCGTAGTCATAGGGCCGTCGCTTATCGGCGCGCGCCAGGGCAGGCCGCCATCGCTGAAGCCGCCATCGCTACCGGCGCTCCATTGCATGGGCGTGCGCAAGCCCGTCGTCGCGCGGGTCCGCCAGCGCGGCGCGCTCGACCATGTAGGGCGCCGCATCGACGCGGAAGCCGAGGATGCCGCGGTCCAGCCAGTGCGCCATGATCCGGTGGATTTCCTCGCGCACCCGCGGGTTGGCGATCTCCAGGTCCGGTTCATGCGCGTAGAAGCGGTGCCGGTAGTAGCTGCCGGCGGCGGCGTCCCGGCGCCAGGTGCCGGATTCGACCGGCGGGAACATGGTCTGCGGTTCGTCCCGCCGTGGCTGTCGCTCCCAGATGTAGTAGTCGCGGTAGCGCGAGTGCGGCGAACTGCGCGCCCGGCGGAACCAGCGGTGACGGTCGGAGGTGTGCTGCACGACCAGCTCGACGATGACCTGCATGCCCAGTGCGTTGGCGCGACGGACCAGCAGGTCGAACTGGCGGTCGTCGCCCAGCCGCGGGTCGATCCGGCAGTGGTCCACCACGTCGTAGCCGCCGTCGCGGTCGCCGGAGGCGTAGAACGGCAGCAGCCAGAGCGCATCGACACCGAGGCCGGCGAGATGGTCGAGTTTTTCGGTCACTCCGCCCAGCGTGCCCCAGCTGTGCCCGTCGCCATCGCGGAACAGGCAGGGGTCGACCTGATAGACGATCGAACGCGAGTCCAAGGGTTGCCTCCGATGCGGCGCGGGCATCGGACTCTAGTGACCGGCCTGCCATGCCGGGTGAATCCGTTCGCCCCACGCTTCACACGCGGCAAAGGAATCATCCGGGCCATCACGCGGGTTCACGCCATCACGATGCAGGAGCTGGATATTCGGATTCCAAGGAGGGCACCGTGGCGTTTGTCGGCTACCACGCATCGCACGAGCAGTTCCCGTCCGAGGAACTGCTGGGCCTGCTGCGCATGGCCGAAGAGGCGGGCTTCGGCGAGGCGAGGTGTTCGGACCACCTGCAACCGTGGAGCCGCGCGCAGGGACACAGCGGCAACGCGTGGTGCTGCTCGGTGCCGCGCTGGCCGGCGGTAGCCAGCGGCTGGGCGTGGTCAATGCGCCCAATGGCCGCTACCACCCGCTGCTCGTCGTCCAGGCGGCGGCAACGCTGGAACGGATGTTCCCGGGCCGGTTGTGGTTGGCCGTGGGCAGCGGCGAGGCACTCAACGAATGCGCGGCCGGCACCCCTTGGCCGGACAAGGCCGCGCGCAATGCGCGCCTGCTCGAAGCGGTGCAGGTGATGCGGCGCTTGTGGCGGGGCGAGGAGGTGGACCATGCCGGCAGTTTCGTCGTCCGCCAGGCCCGGCTTTACAGCCTGCCGGCG
This sequence comes from uncultured Stenotrophomonas sp., assembly GCA_900078405.1. Taxonomy (NCBI): domain Bacteria; kingdom Pseudomonadati; phylum Pseudomonadota; class Gammaproteobacteria; order Lysobacterales; family Lysobacteraceae; genus Stenotrophomonas; species uncultured Stenotrophomonas sp. The sequence continues at coordinate 2,654,597 of FLTS01000001.1, forward strand.
CGGCCGCCGCCGCTCCTGCTGGCGGCACTGAGCGTGCAGACCGCGGCCTAGGGGGCGCCGTGGGCTGACCCTGGGCACGCCGGCCTCGCCGGTGGCCGACATCATCCGCGCCTTCCGCCGTGCCGGCGGCGAAGGCAAACCGGTATTCGTGCAGGCCAAGCTGTCGTATGCGCGTACCGACGAACTGGCCATGCGGGAAGCATGCGAGCAGTGGCGGACCAATGCGCTGCCGCGCATCGCGTCGGAGAACCTGCGCAGCCCGGCCGAGTTAGAACGCGCCGCGCGGGAGGTGCGAGTGGAGGACGTCGCCCGGGCCGTGCACGTGAGCGCCGACCTCGAGCGGCACGTCGAATGGCTGCGCCAATATGCCCGGCTCGGCGTCTCGCGGCTGTACCTGCACAACGTCAACCGCGAACAATCCCGCTTCATCCGCGATTTCGGCAAGGTCGTCGTGGATGCGCTGGGTGAAGGACCGGAATAGCCGGGAATTTCACCGCGTCGGCGGGCGTTGGCTCACGTCCACGCCGACAGCGCGATCTTCAGTTCGGCGGCAAAGCCCTTGGCCGAGGACAGCGGCACCGAGAACACGTCCGGCGCCTGCTGGACGATGCCGATGGCGCGGCTGCGCGCGTTGTCCAGCTCGGCCTGCGTCTTCGGGCCGCCGGCCCACTGGTCGTCGCCCCACACGTAGCGCAGCCGCCACGGGCCGTCCTCGCCGGGCTTGGCGAACAGCACCAGCGTGTTGCGGAACAGGTATTCGCCGGGGATGTGGTTCTTCAGGAACAGCGCGCCATCGACCTCGTAGCCGGCGTTGCATACTGCCAGCTCGATGGAGAAGGCGATCTCGCTGCCGGCGGTGATGCGGCGGCTGTCCAAAAACACCGAGAACAGCACCGGCGAGCGCGCGTCGCGTCGCAGATTGCCGTCGTCGTCGTCGTCGAACAGCTCGCCGTACTCGCGGCGCACCGCGCACTCGTTGGCCTGGGTGCGTGCGGTGAGCTGGTAGGTGTAGGCGCCGCGCGGCGCCACCGTGGCCTCGATGTAGTACGAGGAACGCACCTGCTTGCCGCGCTTGCGCGCGCTTTCGATCTCCGGCGGCAGCGGCAGTGCGCTGATGTCCAGCTGCGCGGTGGCGCAGGTGTCGCCGAACAGGAAGCGGGTCAGGTTCTGGTAGCCCTCCTCCGAATTGACGATGCCGAAGTGGCCGCTGTGGCTGCGGTTGACGAAGGCGCGCGGTGCGCCCTCCACGTAAGCATTGGCGATGCGCACCAGGCCGTCGCTGAAGGCGCCGACCGCGAACGAGGACAGCCCGCGCGCCACCGCGTAGTCGCGGCTGTTGGTGCCGATCAGGCAGAACAGCCGCGACGGCGGGAAGCCGGAGTCGCCCAGCGTGTTGACCTTGTCCTTGGCCACCTTCAGGTACTTGGCCATGTTGCCGCGGTTGAAGTTGTTCAGGTCGTTGAGCGAGAGCAGGTCGGGCACGTTGATGCCGGCGATGTCGATGCCGTTGTGCGGGGTGGCGTAGGTGAACACCTTGTCCACCAGCGCACGCGCCTCGGCGCCGGCCACCTCCGGGTTCTGCAGCAGGCAGCGGCAGATCAGCCCGCCCATCGAGTGCGCGACCAGGTAGACGCGGAAGTCGCGGCGCATGCCGGCGTTGTCGCCGCACACGCTGTCGCGCAGTTCCAGGATGCGCTTGCCGAGGCTGGCGGCGGCCTCGGTGATCGACGGTGCCTTGCCGCCGCCGAAGGCCGGGTCGGCCACGTCGTAGTAGCGGTGGATGACGATGCTGCGCGGCGGGATGCGGCTGCGCAGCTCGGCACCGCCGTCGTAGACGTCGCGGTAGCCGTGGTCCTTCATCAACCGCACCAGTGGCGACTCGAACACGAACTTCACCACCGAGCCGTCCTGCGCCTGGCGGATCTTGGTCGAGCCGGCCTCCAGGCCCATGAACGGGGTGGAGGTGGTCTCGACGATCTCGGCGCGGGTCATCGCATAGCCGCGCACGTAGATGATCGGGTAGTACGGGCGTTCGATCCTGTCCATGTCCGGCTCCGCAGCGGGGAAGGGCGATCGTCGCCCATTGTCGTCGCATCGGCGGCGACCGTGACGCCGGCATCTGCCATATCCGTAGGAGCGATGTCAGTCGCGACCGGGCTTCACCGGGAAAGCGCCATGCGCGGCAAGTCCCGCATCCACGGGTTTCCGGCAGCCGGCATCATTCCGCCGCGCGGTCCAGCTGCCGGTAGCCGATGGCTTCGGCCAGGTGCGGGCGTTCGATGGCGTCGGCGCCGGCGAGGTCGGCGATGCTGCGGGCCACGCGCAGGATGCGGTGCATCGAGCGCGCGGACAGCTGCAGGCGTTCCATCGCCTGTTCCAGCAAGGCCTGGTCGGGGCGGGCCAGCGCGCAGTCGCGCAGGGTTTCGCCGGGGTCGAGGCAGGCATTGGCCTTGCCGGCCCGCTGCAGTTGGCGGGCACGGGCCTGCATTACCCGCTCTCGCACGACGGCGCTGGTTTCGCCGCCCGGCGCATCGCCGTGCAGGTCGGCCGGCGGCAGCCGTGGCACCTGCAGGTGCAGGTCGATGCGGTCCAGCAGCGGCCCCGAGATGCGCGCCCGGTAGCGGGCAACCGCCTCGGCCGAACAGCGGCAGCGTCCGCTGCGGTCGCCGGCCCAGCCGCAGGGGCAGGGGTTCATCGCCGCGACCAGCTGGAAGCGGGCCGGGAACGTGGTGCTGCGCGCGGCCCGCGAGACGGTGACCACGCCGGATTCCAGAGGTTCGCGCAGTACTTCCAGCGCATGGCGGTTCCACTCGGGCAATTCATCGAGAAACAGGATGCCGTTGTGGGCAAGGGAAACCTCGCCGGGGCGCGGCTGCGAGCCGCCGCCGACCAAGGCCACCGCGCTGGCGGTGTGGTGCGGGGAGCGGAAGGGCCGCTGCCGCCAGCGCGCCGGGTCCACGCCATGCCCGCCGGCCGAGGCGACGGCGGCCGCTTCCAGTGCCTCGGCCTCGCTGGCCTCGGGCAGGATGCCGGGCAGGCGCGAGGCCAGCAGGGTCTTGCCACAGCCGGGCGAGCCGACCAGCAATAGATGGTGGCCGCCGGCAGCGGCGATCTCCAGCGCGCGCCGTGCCTGCGCATGGCCGCGTACGTCGGCAAGGTCGGGCAGTGGCGCGGGCGCCACGGTGGCCACCCGCGCATCCGGCAGCGCCTTCTCGCCGGCCAGTGCGGCGCAGGCTTCCAGCAGGGTGCGGGCCACCTTCACCTGCGTGCCGCCGGCCAGTGCGGCCTCCTCGGCGTTGTCCGGTGGCACCACCAGCGTGCGCTGCGCGCGCGCGGCGGCGATCGCGGCCGGCAACGCGCCATCGACGCCGCGCAGTTCGCCGGTCAGTGCCAGCTCGCCGATGAACTCGTGGCCGGCCAGTGCCTGGCGGTCGATCTGGCCGCTGGCGGCAAGGATGCCCAGCGCGATCGGCAGGTCGAAGCGGCCGCCGTCCTTGGGCAGGTCGGCCGGGGCAAGGTTGATGGTGATGCGGCGCGCCGGGAACTCGAACTGCGCGCAGAGGATGGCCGCGCGCACGCGGTCGCGGGCCTCGCGCACCGCTGCCGCGGGCAGGCCCACGATCTGGGTACAGGGCAGGCCACCGGACAGGTGTACTTCCACCCGTACCGGCGGTGCGTGCACGCCGGCACGGGCGCGGGCGTGCACCAGCGCCAGGCTCACGGCCGGCGCCTCAGGCGTCGTTGGCGGGGTATTTTTCCAGCGCGGCGACGGCCTGTTCCAGCGCGTCGAGCTTCTCGCGGGTGCGCAGCAGCACCGCGCGCTGCACTTCGAATTCCTCGCGGGTCACCAGGTCCAGTTTGGCAAGGCCGGCTTGCAGCGCGCCCTTGAAGGTGGCCTGCAGTTCCTCGCGCGATTCGCGCAGTCCCGGTGGCACCAGTTCGCTCAGGCGGCGGGCCAGGGCGTCGATGTGGTTCAGGTCGATCATGGGCAGTCTCCGCAGGGGGCCGGCCGATCTTGCTCGGTGCCGGCACGCGCGGCCATCAGGCTCTGTTGCGTCGGGCGGTAAGGATAATCCCTCGCACGCGCGTTTGCCCTGCCCGTGGTGGCGCGGGGTATCCTTCGACGGTACACCGACAGGGAACCGACCGATGAAAATGATCATGGCCATCGTCAAGCCGTTCAAGCTGGATGACGTGCGCGAAGCGCTCGCCGAACGTGGCGTGGCCGGCATCACCGTCACCGAGGTCAAGGGCTTCGGCCGGCAGAAGGGCCACACCGAGTTGTACCGCGGTGCCGAGTACGTGGTCGATTTCCTGCCCAAGGTGAAGATCGAGGTGGCGGTCACCGACGCCCAGGCCGACGAGGTGGTGGAAGCCATCGTCAAGGCCGCAGGCACCGGCAAGATCGGCGACGGCAAGGTGTTCGTCTATGACCTGGGCAGCGTGGTGCGCATCCGCACCGGTGAGCTGGACGCCGACGCGCTCTGACCGCCCGCCCTGCCCTGTAACGGCGGGGCTTGCCCCGCCGGCAATCACCCCTGCCGGGCAAGCCCGACGGCCACGGAAGATGGCTCAATCCTGCTGTTTGATCTGCCGGTACAGCCGCTTCCAGGCATTGCGCAACGTGCGCACCCAGCCCGGTTCAGCCAGCAGTGCAGCCTGTTCCGGCGTCGGCGCCAGCCCGGTCAGGCGCTGGCGCATCTTGACCAGGTTCTTCATGTCGCTGCGGCGCAGCTGGCGGCTGATCGGGCCGTTGCGCAGCCAGCGCGGGGTGCGCAGGGCCGAGGTGAAGTCCAGCAGCACCGGCACCCCGGCGCTGACCACGATATTGGTGCCATGCAGGTCGTTGTGGGTGATGCCGGCCGCATGCAGGCGCGACAGCGCATGTTGCAGTTGGTCGAATACTTCCTGACCGGCATGCTGCACGCTGCTCAGGGTATCGCCGGGGACGAACTCCATGCCCAGCACCAGCCCGCCGATGGTGCCGAGCAAGGCCGGTGCGTGCTTCCAGCCCTGCAACCGCCGCAGCACCCCGGCCTCGCGCCGCACCAGCAGGTGCGCGACGGGTGCCAACAGCGTGCCACGGTAGCGGCGGTAGTCCTTGAACACGGCCGGCTGACCATTGAATTCGGTGCAATAGACGTCGGGCTCCAGCAGCCGTTCGCCGCGCTTGAGCAACTGGACGGGGGCGGGAATGGTGATATCGCCGCAGCAGGCGGACAGGGTGTTCATGAAGGCTTTCCTTACCCGGCGCGGGGCGCGGAGAGCGCCGTGGGCTGCCGGTCTTGCGGGGGGTTGAAACGCGGGCTTAATTTTAGAACTGAACAGTTCACCAATTCTGAATGTAAAAAAAATGTAAGAGCAGAAATGGCGCAACGGATTGTTGCGATGGCGTTCACTTCCGGCTCCGGGGTGGGCGTTGTGATGAAAAATGCCGCGAGCGGTTTTGACATCGCTTGCCGTTGGCCGAAGGGGGCCACCACGGATGGCGCCAACAAAAACCCCGCGCCGGTAGCCGGCGCGGGGCTGGGGTGGAGCACTGCGGTGGCGTGCGGGCTTATTCGCCCAGTGCCCTGGCCACGAACGGCGGGCTGACCAGCACGCCGGTGTGCAGCGGTGCGGTGTAGTACAGGGTGTCGAACGGCTTGGCGGCGGCGTCGGCTTCACGGAAGCCGAAACCGAAACCGGCCTGCTTGCTGGCCACGGTCACACTCCACCAGCCGGTCGGGTAGCACGGCTGCGGGAACGGCAGGGTCTTGAACGCGGTGAAGCCGGCCTTGCCCATCTCCGCGCGCATGTCGCGGATCAGGTCGAGCAGCGCCAGCGGCGACTCGCTCTGCTGCACCAGCAGGCCATCGTCCTTCAGCGCGCGGAAGCAGCTTTCGAAGAACGCCTTGTTGAACAGGCCCTCGGCCGGGCCGACCGGGTCGGTGGAGTCCACGATCACCACGTCCACGCTGCCCGGTTCGCAGTTGGCCATGTAGGCCACGCCGTCGTCAAACAGCAGTTCGGCGCGTGCATCGCCGTTGGATTCGCACAGCTCCGGGAAGTATTTCTCGGCCATGCGCGTGACCTGCTCGTCGATGTCGCACTGGGTGGCCTTTTCCACGCCCGGGTGCTTGAGCACCTCGCGCAGGGTGCCGCAGTCGCCGCCGCCGATGATCACCACGCGCTTCGGGTTCGGGTGGGTGAACAGCACCGGGTGGCTGATCATCTCGTGGTAGAAGAAGTTGTCCTTCGTGGTCAGCATCATCGCGCCGTCGATGACCATCAGCTTGCCCCAGTCGGTGCTGTCGTAGATCTCGATTTTCTGGAACGGCGACTGCACTTCATCGAGTTTGCCGGTGATGCGGAAGCCGATGGCCGAACCGGTCGGCTGGAAATGTTCGATGAACCAGTTGTCGTTGGTGGTCATGGCGATGGTCCTTGAAGAAAGAGATGCCGACCCCTCTCCTGCAGGGAGACGGGCCTTGGAGCGCGGGCGCGGATTGTAACGGAGCCTTGCCCGGCAGGCGTTAGAATGCGCGTCCGCGCCGCCCGGCCCTTGCCGTGGCGGCAATGAAGAACGCGTCGCCACGCACCGGATACAGCAAACCGCCATGACCTCCAGCCGTACTTGGTCCCTCGACCAGGCCCGCAAGACCTATTCGATCCCGCACTGGTCCGATGGCTATTTCGACGTGGACGGCAACGGCCATGTCGTGGTGCGCCCCATCGGCATGCAGGGGCCGACCGTGTCGCTGCCGGAAATCGTCGATGCGGCGCGCGCCGCTGGCGCCAAGCTGCCGCTGCTGGTGCGCTTCCCCGACATCCTCGGCCAGCGCCTTGGCAAGCTGCAGGCGGCGTTCGCGCAGGCCCAGCAGGATTGGGACTACGGCGGCGGCTATACCGCCGTGTATCCGATCAAGGTCAACCAGCACCAGGGCGTGGCCGGCACGCTGGCCTCGCACCACGGCGAGGGCTTCGGGCTGGAAGCCGGTTCCAAACCGGAACTGATGGCGGTGCTGGCGCTGAGCCGCCCGGGCGGGTTGATCGTCTGCAACGGCTACAAGGACCGCGAGTACATCCGCCTGGCGCTGATCGGCCGCAAGCTCGGCCTGCAGACCTTCATCGTCATCGAGAAACCTTCCGAGCTGAAGCTGGTGCTGGAGGAAGCGCGCGCGCTGGACGTGAAGCCCGGCATCGGTGTGCGCATGCGCCTGGCCTCGCTGGGTGCCGGCAAGTGGCAGAACAGCGGCGGCGACAAGGCCAAGTTCGGGCTGTCCCCGCGGCAGGTGCTGGACCTGTGGAAGACCCTGCGCGACACCGAGTACGCCGATTGCCTGAACCTGCTGCATTTCCACATGGGCAGCCAGATCAGCAACGTGCGCGACATTGCCAATGGCATGCGCGAGGCCACCCGCTATTTCGTCGAACTGTCGCGGCTGGGCGCGAAGATCAGCCATGTGGATGTGGGCGGCGGCCTCGGCATCGACTACGAAGGCACCCGCTCGCGCAGCTACTGCTCGATCAACTACGGGCTCAACTCCTACGCCAGCAACATCGTGCAGCCGCTGGCCGAAGCCTGCGAGGGCAACGGCCTGCCGCAGCCGCGCATCATCACCGAGTGCGGCCGCGCGATGACCGCGCACCACGCGGTACTGATCGCCAACGTCGCCGAGGTCGAGCAGGCACCGGAAGGCCGCGTGCCGGAAGCGCACGACGACGAGCCAGCGGCGATCCGCCACCTGCGCGAGATCCACGGCGAGCTGGACGTGCGCCCGGCGGTGGAGCTGTTCCACGAGGCCCAGCACTTCCATGCCGAAGGCCTGAGCGCCTATGCGCTGGGCCAGATCGACCTGCCGCAGCGTGCCCGTATCGACGACCTGTTCTACGCCATCGCCCACGGCGTGCGCGCGCGCCTGAGCTATGACGAAAAGAGCCACCGCCCGGTGCTGGACGAACTCAACGAGCGGCTGGTGGACAAGTATTTCGTCAACTTCAGCGTGTTCGAATCGATCCCCGACGTATGGGCGATCGACCAGGTGTTCCCGATCGTGCCGATCGAGCGGCTCGACGAGTGTCCGGACCGTCGCGGCATCATTGCCGACATGACCTGCGACTCGGACGGCATGGTCGAGACCTACGTCGAGAACGAGAGCCTGGACAGCTCGCTGCCGCTGCATGCGCTGCGCCACGGCGAGAGCTACCGCGTCGGTTTCTTCCTGGTCGGCGCCTACCAGGAAATCCTCGGTGACATCCACAACCTGTTCGGCGACACCGACGCGGTGGAAGTCATCGTCGGAAGCGACGGCTACCGCATCGCCCAGCAGCGCCGTGGCGATACCACCGACGTGATGCTGGACTACGTGGGCTACAAGCTCGATGACCTGCGCGCGGCCTACAAGCAGCGTGTGGCCGCGGCCGGCCTGCCGGCCGGGCGTACCGCCGAGCTGGACGCCGCGCTGGAAGCCGGCCTCACCGGCTACACCTACCTGTCCGACGAACCACTGGGTTGAACATGGCGGCGCCGCGCGGGCCCGTTCAAGCCGATCAATGACTGCGCCTGCACCGGATCACGCGCAGGCATGCTGCAGGCGTTCACCACGGTGCCGGGGGTGGAGGGCCGGCAGTACCCCACCGGTCGCGAGCATTGGCGTAAGCCCGTACCCACGGCATGGCCCCACCTTGGCCGGACCACGGGAATGTGCCGGCCGCGCCATGTACCGGATCAGGGGCGGCGGCAAGAACGGCTGCCGCATCCATGCCGGCGGCAGCCGCGGGCCTGAAGCCTGCCAATAGTGGAGCTCAGCCTTCGCGCGCGACCTGGAAGCCGGCGAAGGACTGGCTGGTCGGCATGATTTCCAGGCGGTTGACGTTCAGGTGCGGCGGCAGGTTGGCTACCCAGAAAATCTGCTCGGCGATGTCCTGCGCGGTCATCGGGTTGGCACCCTTGTAGAGCTGGTCGCTGGCGGCCTGGTTGCCGTGGGTGCGCACCACGGTGAACTCGGTTTCGGCCATGCCCGGCTCGATCGTGGTCACGCGTACGCCGGTGCCGTGCAGGTCTGCGCGCAGGCCCAGCGAGAACTGGCTGACGAAGGCCTTGGTGCCGCCGTAGGCGTTGCCACCCGGGTACGGGTGGATGGCAGCGGTGGAGCTGATATTGATGATCGCGCCACGGCGCTCGACCAGTTGCGGCAGCAGATGGTGGGTGAGGGTGACCAGCGCGGTGACGTTGGTGTCGATCATCGTGCGCCAGTCGGCGAGGTTGGCGTGCTGGGCCGGTGCGGTGCCCTGGGCGAGGCCGGCGTTGTTGACCAGCAGGTCGATGCCGGCGAAGGCCGGCGGCAACGCGGCCAGCGCTGCTTCCATCGCCACGCCGTCGCGGATGTCGAAAGCGGCGGCGTGCACCGTGTCCGCGCCGAACTCGTCCACCAGCGGCTGCAGGCGCGCGGCGCGGCGGCCGGTGGCGACCGAGCCCGTGAAGCTGATGGCATCGTGGGCCAGACCATCCTGGATGACAAGCGGGTCGACGCCATCAGCTTCACGCGGCGGCCGGTGGCGACCACCTTCCAGCCGGCGGCGGCGAAGCGGCGGGCGGCGGCGGCGCCGAAGCCGGAAGTGGCACCGGTGATCAGGGCTGTCTTGGACATGGGCGGATTCCGTGGGAAGGAGCCCGCGATTTTCGCACTTTGCTTCCCGCAGGAGCGCACCAAGGCGCTCCTGCGCGGGTTCCAGCCGAGTAGCCGCCCGCTTGAGTCAAGGGGGCGCGCCGACAGGCGCGGGGATATGGAAGCAACGGGTATGGGGCCCAAGGTCTGCAAGGCAAACCTTGGGGTAACACCGCCATCGGCGGCGTTACTGCGCCTTGATCGCCATCGCCTGCAAGCCGCTGCCGTCGAGCTTGGCCTTGGCCTCGGCCAGTTCGCTGGCGCTGCCATACGGCCCCATGCGCACGCGGTAGACGGTGTTGCCGTTGATCTGCGCCGATTCCACGCGCGCGCTCAGGCCCATCATCGCCAGCTTGGCCTTGGTCGCCTCGGCGTCGCCGGAAGCACCGAAGGCGCCGGCCTGCAGGATGTAGCGCACGTTGTCCACCGCCGGGGCGGCAGCCGTGGCCGGGGCGGTTCCGGCCGGCTTGCGGTCGATGGCCGCTGCGGTGGGGGTCGCCTGTGGCGCGGTGCCCGCTGTCGTCACCGGCTGCGGTGCCTCGCTCACCGGCGTCGGCAACGGCGCGGCGGTCGGCGGCACCGGGCGGCCTTCCAGGGCGGCCTGTGCGCGCCGGGCCTCGCTGTCCTGCCCGGCGCGCTCGGCGGCGGCCCGGCGCTGGGCCTCGGCCTTGGCGCTGGCGGCCAGCTCGGCGTCGGTCATCTGCACTTCCTTGCCAGGTAGCAGGGTGTAGAAGTCGTACTGGGTCGCGGCCGGCTTGTCCGCCGGCTTGCCGTCGCCAGTGGCCGGGCGCGGCAGGTCCACGCCGGCATCGAGGTCGGCATCGGCCACCGGTACCGGCCGGGCGTCGGGATTGGGCTGCGGGCCCACGCGCAGGAAGCCGTCGCCGTCCTTCTTGAACAGGCCGGGGGCGGCCAGGAACACCACGGCCGCGATCGCCGCGCCGGCGACCAGCCATACCCAGCCGGGGGTGCCGTTGCTGCTGTTGCGCCGCGCCTGGCTCTTGCCGCGTCGTGCTGCCATTTCCGCCACGTCTCCTTGCTTACATCTTTTCCGGTGCGCTCACGCCCAGCAGGCCCAGGCCGTTGGCGAGGGTCTGCCGTGCCGCGCAGGCCAGGGCGAGCCGGGCGTTGCGCGCGGCGGCATCGTCCACCAGCACCGGCGTGCCGTGATACCACGTGTGGAAGGCGTGGGCCAATTCACGCAGGTACTGCGCGACCAGGTGCGGTTCCAGCGCGACGCCGGCCGCTTCCACTACTTCCGGGTAGCGCGAGATCTCGTTCATCAGTTCCAGCGAGAGGGCATCGTCCAGCTGCGCCAGCGCGGCCAGGCCCTGCGCCTGATCGTGGTCCAGGCCCTTCTCCTGCGCCTGTCGCAGCAGCGAGCAGACCCGGGCATGCGCGTATTGCACGTAGAACACCGGGTTGTCGTTGCTCTGCTGGCGGGCCAGGTCGATGTCGAAGGTCAGCTGCGAGTCGGGCTTGCGCGCGATCAGGAACCAGCGCACCGCGTCGGCGCCGACTTCCTCGATCAGGTCGCGCAGGGTGACGTAGCTGCCGGCGCGCTTGGACAGCTTCACTTCCTCGCCGCCGCGCATCACCGTCACCATCTGGTGCAGCACGTATTCCGGCCAGCCCTGCGGGATGCCCACGCCCAGCGCCTGCAGGCCGGCGCGCACCCGTGCCAGCGAGCCGTGGTGGTCGGCGCCCAGCTCGGTGATGGCGCGCTCGTAGCCGCGCTGCCACTTGCTCAGGTGGTAGGCCACGTCGGGCACGAAGTACGTGTAGCCGCCTTCGCTCTTGCGCATGACGCGGTCTTTGTCGTCGCCGGTGCCCAGTTCGGTGGTGCGCAGCCACAGCGCGCCGCCCTCCTCGTAGGTGTGGCCGGAATCGACCAGCTGCTGCACGGTCTCGGCGACCTTGCCGTCCTTGTACAGCGAGCTTTCGAGGAAGTAGATGTCGAAGTCCACGCCGAACGCGGCCAGGTCCAGGTTCTGCTCGTTGCGCAGCCAGGCCACGGCGAAGCGGCGGATGGAGTCGATGTCCTCGGCGTTGCCGCTGCCGGTGACGGTGCTGCCTTCCAGTTCCACGCTCTGGCCGAGCAGGTAGGCCTTGGCCACGTCGTCGATGTAGTCGCCGTTGTAGGCATCGGCCGGCCATTGTTCATCGCCGGGCTTGAAGCCGCGCGCGCGCGCCTGCACCGAGCGGGCGAGGTTCTCGATCTGCACGCCGGCGTCGTTGTAATAGAACTCGCGGGTGACGTCACGGCCAGTGGCCGCGTACAGGCGGCAGATGGCGTCGCCCAGCGCCGCCTGGCGGGCATGGCCCACGTGCAGCGGGCCGGTCGGGTTGGCCGAGACGTATTCCACGCCGACGTTGCGGCCGTTGCCGCCCAGGTTGCGGCCGTAGTCCTCGCCCTGGCGCAGCACGTTGACCACCTCGCGCTGGTAGGCCACCGGCGCCAGCTTGAAGTTGATGAAGCCCGGCCCGGCGATCTCGACGTTGGCGACGTCGTCGCTGGCCGGCAGTGCCGCCACCAGCGCCTGCGCCACCGCACGCGGGTTGCTGCGCGCGGCCTTGGCCAGCAGCATCGCGGCGTTGGTGGCGAAATCGCCATGCTCGCGGGTCTTGGGCCGTTCGACCACGAAATCCGGCGGCAGGGTGTCGGCAGGCAGGGTGCCGTTGGCGCGCAAGGCTTCGATGCCTTGGCCGATCAGGGCGCGGAGGAGGGCTTTCACGTTGACGGTCTGCTTGAAGCGCGGAACTGCGTATTTTACCTGACCGGCGTGACGGCCGCTCCGGCCTTGCGGGTGCGGCGGTCGGCAGGGTTGCTGGAGGGTGCAGGGCGGGGCTGCATGCGGCCCCGGCGGGGCATGGCCAGCAGCGTGGACGCCGGGCTTGCCCGGCATGGGTTTCACGGGGAGCTCGGGGCTGGGGCCCCGCATCTACAACCAGCCGCGTGCGGCCAGCGACACCGGCAGGCCGTCACCGACGACGAAGTGGTCCAGCAGGCGCACCTGCACCAGGGCCAGCGCCTCGCGCAGGCGGGCGGTGATGGTGCGGTCGGCGGCGGAGGGCTCCGGGTTCCCGCTGGGGTGGTTGTGGCCGACGATCACCGCCGCGGCATTGTGTGCCAGCGCCCGCCGCACCACTTCGCGCGGGTGGATCTCGGCGCTGTCGATGGTGCCGGTGAACAATTCCTCGAAGGCCAGTGCGCGATGCCGGGTGTCGAGGAACAGTGCGGCGAATACCTCGTGCGAACGCGGCCGCAGGCGCTGGGCGAAGTAGCGCCCGGCCGCGGCCGGGTCGGTCAGCGCGGTGCCGCGCTCCAGGTCGGCGGCGAGGTGGCGCTGGCCCAGCTCCAGTGCGGCGGCGATGCTGCAGGCACGGGCCGGCCCCAGCCCCGGCAGTTGCGCCAGTTCGCGCGCGCTGCGATCCAGCAGCCGGCGCAGCGGGCCGTGGTCCTGCAGCAGGTGGCGCGCGGTCTGCACCGCGTCGCGGCCGCGCAGGCCGGAGCCGATGAAGATCGCCAGCAGCTCGGCGTCGGACAGGCTGCCGGCGCCTTGCGCCAGCAGCTTCTCGCGGGGGCGTTCGGTGCTGGGCCAGTCGCGGATGTGCATGCCCGCAGCATGGGTGCGGCGGGCACCCGGAGTAATAAGCGGCGGCAGACCCTTCGGGTAAGCTAAAGATTCTTGTGCAGGTAGGAACTTTCCCCCCGTGACTGGCCCAAATCCCCATGCCCAGGCGCCTGCGCGGCCGCTGGAAGGACGCAAGCTGCTGCTGTGCGTCGGTGGCGGCATTGCCGCCTACAAATCGCTGGAGCTGGTGCGCCGGCTGCGCGATGCCGGTGCCCGCGTGCAGGTGGCGATGACCGAGGGCGCGCAGCAATTCGTGACTCCGCTGAGTTTCCAGGCGCTTTCCGGCCAGCCGGTGCGCACCACGCTGTGGGACAGCGCCGCCGAGCAGGCGATGGGCCACATCGAGCTGGCGCGCTGGGCCGACCGCGTGGTCATCGCCCCGGCCACCGCCGACCTGCTGGCACGGCTGGCCAACGGCCATGCCGACGATCTGGTGACTACGCTGTGCCTGGCCACCACAGCGCCGCTGACGGTATGTCCGGCGATGAACCACCGCATGTGGCTGCACCCGGCCACCCAGGCCAACCTCGCGCTGTTGCGCGAGCGTGGTGTGCAGGTGATCGGGCCGGAGGATGGCCCGCTGGCCGAAGGCGAATCCGGCCCCGGCCGGCTCAGCGAACCGGACGCGATCGTCGCCGCGCTGGCCGTCAACCTGGCACCGGAGGCCCCGGCCATGCCCGACCGCCTGAATGGCGTGCGCGTGCTGATCAGCGCCGGGCCGACCTACGAGGACCTCGACCCGGTGCGCTACGTCGGCAACCGCTCCAGCGGCAAGATGGGCTACGCGCTGGCCGCCGCCGCCGCGCGCCGCGGCGCACAGGTGGCGCTGGTCAGCGGCCCGGTGCAGATCGCCACGCCGCCGGGCGTGCGCCGCATCGACGTGCGTTCGGCCGCGCAGATGCGCGAGGCGGTGCTGGCCGAACTGCCGGCCGACATCTACATCGGCGCCGCTGCGGTGGCCGACTACACGCCGCAGCAGGTGTCGCCGCAGAAGCTGAAGAAGACGCCCGGCAGCCATACGCTGGTGCTGGAACTGGTGCGCACCGCCGACATCCTGGCCGAAGTGGCGGCGCAGGAGGACGCGCTGAAGCTGGTGGTCGGCTTCGCCGCCGAAACCCATGACGTGGAGAAATACGCGCGCGGCAAGCTGGTCGACAAACACCTGGACCTGATCATCGCCAACCAGGTCGGCATCGCCGGCGGTGGCTTCGAGAGCGACCAGAATGCCGCCACCGCCTACTGGGCTGACGGCCAGCGGGTTTTTCCGGGCACCGCCAAGACCCATCTGGCGGAACAGCTGCTGGACCTGATCACCGAGAGGCTGGACGTATGAGTACCGACAACGCATTGCAGCCCTTGCAGGTACAACTGCTCGACCCGCGCTTCGGCGACGCCTGGCCACTGCCGGCCTACGCCACCGAGGCCAGCGCCGGGCTCGACCTGCGCGCGGCGACCGAGGCGCCGATGACGCTGCAACCGGGCGACACCGCGTTGCTGCCCAGCGGCATCGCAATCCACATTGCCGACCCCGGTTTGTGCGCGGTGGTGCTGCCACGCTCAGGGCTGGGCCACCGCCACGGCATCGTGCTCGGCAACGGCACCGGCCTGATCGACGCCGACTACCAGGGGCCGCTGTTGATCAGCGTGTGGAACCGCGGCCGCGAGCCGTTCACCATCGAGCCGGGCGACCGCATCGCGCAGCTGGTGGTGATGCCCATCGCCCGCGTGGCCTTGCAGGTGGTGGATACTTTCACTGACAGTGCACGGGGAACGGGTGGATTCGGCCATACCGGCGTGCGCTGACTGGGGGATGCGCGATGAGCGAGGGGAATGAAAGCCGGCGTCGGGCCGCGGGGCCGGGGCGTTCAGCGCCGCTGCTGGCGGTGCTGCTGCTGTTGCTGGCCGGCTGGTTCGGCTGGAGCGCTTTCGACCAGTGGCAGCAATCCGACACCGGCATCGCGCTGGAACAGGCCCGCGACCAGGCCGTGACCGCGGTCGGCAAGGCCGTGACCGAACAGAACGCGCAATTCGCCCGCCAGCTCGAACGGGAACCGGTGAAGGCCGCACTGGCCGCCGGTGATGCCGAGGCCGCCGCCGGTGCACTGCGGGAAACCTGGACCGGCGTGGACGAAGTGCAGGTGCTCGACGCCACCCTGGCCGCCGCCTACGCCGACCCGGCCGCCTTCGGCTATTCGCGGCTGGCGCTGCTGGAACTGGCGATGAGCGAAGGCAAGCCGGTGGCGCGCGTGGTGCGCGACGGCAACGGCCCGCGGCTGGGGCTGGCCGCACCGGTGCAGTTGCAGGACCGCGCCGCGGTGGCCTACGTGCGCCAGCCGCTGGCCCGCCTGACCGCGGTGTTCGACATGTTGCAGTCGCCGGAAAGCGCCTTCCTCGGCTTGCGTCAGGGGGCCTTCACCATCGTGCAGAAGGGTAATGCCGGCCTCGGCAGCGGTGCCGACGCGCTGGCCCGGCCGGTGCCCGGTACCGGCCTGCGCGTGGTGGCCGAACTGCCCGACGCCACCGAAGGCCCGATGGGGCTGGGCACGATTGCCTGCGTGGTGGTGGCCGCATTGCTGGCGCTGGTGGCGTTGCTGCTGCTGGCCGGCCGCAAGCGCCTGCCGCCGCTGCGCCGCAAGGCCGCTGCGGAGCCGGCCGATGGCGGGGTCACCCTGCAGCAGGCGCTGGAACAGGAACCGCTGCCGGTGGCGCCGGCAACGGAAGGCGCGGGCGACGATGCCGGCGGGGCCGACGCCCCCGCCGCGCCGGAAGCCGACGCGGTGGTGCCGGGGATCTTCCGCGCCTATGACATCCGCGGGGTGGTCGGCAGCGAGCTGAACGCCACCGTGGCCCGGCTGGTCGGCCAGGCCATCGGCAGCCAGATGCAGGCGCAGGGGCTGCGCGACGTGGTGGTCGGCCGCGACGGCCGCCTGTCCGGCCCGGAGCTGGCCAACGCGCTGATCGACGGCCTGCGCCGCGCCGGCTGCGAGGTCATCGATATCGGCATGGCGCCGACGCCGGTGGTGTATTTCGCCGCCTACCACCTGCGCGCCGGCAGCTGCGTGGCGGTCACCGGCAGCCACAACCCGCCGGACTACAATGGCTTCAAGATCGTCGTCGGCGGCGAAACCCTGTCCGGCGAGGCGATCACCGCGCTGTACGAGCGCATCCGCGACGGCCGCCTGCACCTTGCCGACACACTGGGCAGCCTGCAGCAGCGCGAGGTCATCGACGACTACGTGCAGCGCATCGGCGACGACGTGCAGCTGGACCGCCCGCTCAAGGTGGTGGCCGACGCCGGCAACGGCGTGGCCGGCGCAGTGGCGCCGCAACTGCTGGAAGCCATCGGCGCGGAGGTCATCCCGCTGTACTGCGAGGTCGACGGCGAATTCCCCAACCACCACCCGGACCCGAGCGAGCCGCGCAACCTCGAAGACCTGGTGCAGATGGTCCAACGCTTCGACGCCGACCTCGGCGTGGCCTTCGACGGCGACGGCGACCGCCTCGGCGTGGTGACGAAGGACGGCCGGATCGTGTTCGCCGACCGCCTGCTGATGCTGTTCGCCGCCGACGTGCTGGTGCGCAACCCCGGCGCGCTGGTGATCTACGACGTCAAATGCACCGGCAAGCTGCCCGACTACATCCTGCGCAACGGCGGCAGCCCGATGATGTGGAAGACCGGGCATTCGCTGGTCAAGGCCAAGATGCGCGAGACCGACGCCGAGCTGGCCGGCGAGATGAGCGGCCACTTCTTCTTCAAGGAGCGCTGGTACGGTTTCGATGACGGCCTGTACGCCGCGGCGCGGCTGCTGGAAATCCTCGCCCAGCGCGAGGAGGCGCCGGTCGAGGTGTTTGCCGAATTGCCCGACGCCGTCTCCACCCCCGAGCTGAAGGTGGCCGTGGCCGAGGGTACCCAGCATGCGCAGGTGGCACTGGTGGTGGCCGCCGCACAGGCCGCGGATTCGCCGTTCGCCAGCGCCCGTATTTCCACCATCGACGGCCTGCGCGCCGATTTCAACGATGGCTGGGGGTTGGTGCGCGCCTCCAACACCACGCCGGTGGTGGTGCTGCGCTTCGAGGCCGAGGACGAGGACGCGCTGGAGCGCATCAAGGGCGTGTTCCGCGAACAGCTGCGGAAGGTGCTGCCCGACGTCGAGCTGTCCTTCTGACCTGACCCCTGTGACCACTGTAGGAGCGACGCAAGTCGCGACGGAGCTTTACCTGGAAAGCCCGGTCGCGACTTGCGTCGCTCCTACAGAAATACCGGCGTGGGCGCGATACGGCGCTACTGCGGGGCGGTGCCCTTGAGCACCCGGTAGCGGGTGAGGGTTTCGTCGATCTCCACGTCCAGGGCCTTGCGCTGGCGCTCGAATGCGGCCTGCAGCCGCAGTTGCGCTTGCAGTTCGCGATGGCGCTGGCGGATGTCGTCGGCCTGCTTGTCGGCGACCTTCTGCCCGGACAACTCCTTGTTGCCGGCCGCCTGCAACTGCGTGGCCAGTGCGTCGCGCAGGCTGGCCACGTTGTAGGCGGCGGTCTTGATGTTGTTGTCGACGATCGCTGCGCGTTCGTTGAACACGCGGCGCAACGCGTCCTCGCTGCCGTAGGTGGACAGCATCGCCTGCTCGGTGCGCTTGCGGGTTTCCACCGCGGCCGCATCCACCTGCGCCTGTGCCGCGGCCAGCGCGGCATCGGCCTGTTCCTCGGCGGTGAGTGCGCGCTGCACCTCGGCGCTGCGCAGGCCGCTGCGCGCGTTGAACTCCTCGCGCGCGTTGTTCACCGCCTCGGCCGGCAGCGTGTCCGAGCAGATGCGGCGCCCGCCCTGGTCCCAGCAATACAGCTTCTTGCCGACTTCCGGCTTGTTCTGCGCCAGCGCCGGCAGGGCCAGCGCGGCCAGCACCAGCAGCGCCGTGGCGCCGGTCTTGGACGGATTTCGCATCATCGCGCAGCCCCCTGCGGTCAGCTCGTTGGATTGCTTCCGTACTGGCCGCGGTAGGTCAGCAGCGGTTCCCGGTAGCCGACAAGTTCCGGGTTCCCGGAGGCGAATGCAAGCAGGTCGGCCAGGTTGGCCACGGCGATCACCGGGATGCCGGTCTCGGCAGCCACGGCCTGCGCGGCGGAGCGGCGGTCGTCCTCGGAGGCGATCTCCTGGCGGTCCAGTGCCACCACGATGCCGGCGGGGATGCCATTGGCGGCGCGGATGGTGGCCAGCGCCTCGCGGATGGCGGTGCCGGCGGTGATCACGTCGTCGATGATCAGGATGCGCTTGCCGGCCATGTCCGCGCCGATCAGGCTGCCGCCCTCGCCGTGGTCCTTGGCCTCCTTGCGGTTGAAGGTCAGCGGCAGGTTGCGGCCGCGGTGCGAGAACTCGCAGGCAATCGCGGTGGCCAGCGGGATGCCCTTGTAGGCGGGGCCGAACAGCTGGTCGAAGGCGATGTCGGCGCTGTCGATGGCATCGGCGTAGCAGTTGCCCAGCTGGGCCAGCGCCAGGCCGGTGTCGAAGCGGCCGGCATTGAAGAAGTACGGGCTGACGCGGCCGGACTTGAGGGTGAACTGGCCAAAGCGCAGGGCGTCCGCATTCAGCGCCAGCTGCAGGAAACGGGAACGATGGTCACTCATGGTGCTGCGGTTTCTTGTCGTCTGGTAAAGGCGACTAGGGTAAAGCATGGCTTCGGCGAATGCTGGCGTCGGCGGTATGCTGTGGCGCTCCCCAGGCCGCCAGCGGGTTTCCATGCGCATCATCAGCTTCAACGCCAACGGCATCCGTTCGGCCACCAGCAAGGGTTTCGGCGACTGGTTCGTCCGCCAGCAGGCCGACGTGCTGTGCATCCAGGAGACCAAGGCGCAGGAGGCGCAGCTGACCGGCCCATTGTTCCGCCCCGACGGCCACCACTGTTTCTACCGCTGCGATGCCATCAAGAAGGGCTACAGCGGCGTGGCGATCTGGAGCCGGCGCGAGCCGGACGAGGTGCGCACCGCGCTGGGCTGGGCGCCGTTCGACGACGAAGGCCGCTACATCGAGGCGCGCTTCGGCAACCTGAGCGTGGTGTCGTTCTACATCCCGTCCGGTTCCTCGGGCGAGCTGCGCCAGGGCTTCAAGTTCGAGGTGATGGAGTGGCTGCGGCCGATCCTCGATCAATGGCTGGCCAGCGGCCGCGACTACGTGCTGTGCGGCGATTGGAACATCGTCCGCACCGCGCTGGACATCAAGAACTGGAAATCCAACCAGAAGAACTCCGGCTGCCTGCCCGAAGAGCGCGACTGGCTCAACGGCCTGTGCGCCGACCTGCCCGGTGACGGCGAGCCGGCCAGCGGCCGTGGCTGGGTGGACGCCTACCGCGCGCTGCACCCGCAGGGGCAGGACTATACGTGGTGGAGCAACCGCGGCGCGGCGCGCGCCAACAACGTCGGTTGGCGCATCGACTACCAGCTCGCCACCCCCGGCCTGCGCGAGCGCCTGCGCGGCTGCTCGATCTACCGCGACGAACGCTTCTCCGACCACGCCCCCTTCATCGTGGACTACGACTTGTGAGCGAAGCGGCGGTGAAGCGCCGCCAGGGCTGGCGCGAAGTGCTGGGCAACCTGCGCCAGCGCAAGGTGCTGGCGATGCTGCTGCTGGGCTTCAGCTCCGGGCTGCCGATCTACCTGGTCGGCAACACGCTCGGCTTCTGGATGCGCAAGGAAGGCATCGAGCTGGACACCATCGGCTTCCTGTCGTGGGTGGGACTGGCGTATTCGCTGAAATTCCTGTGGGCGCCGATCGTCGACAAGACCGACGTACCGGTGCTGGGACGAGCATTCGGGCGGCGGCGTGGCTGGATGCTGCTGTCACAGCTGGTTGCCGCGCTGGCGCTGGTGGGCATGGCGCTGGTGCAGCCCAAGGGCGGCAGCCTGCTGGTGCTGGGGTTCGCGCTGGAACACCTGCTGGTATTCGGCGTGTTGGCAACCGTGGTGGCGTTCGCTTCGGCCACGCAGGATATCGTCATCGATGCGTGGCGCATCGAGAGCGCGGACAACGGCGAGCAGCTCGGTTTGCTCACCGCCTCCTCTGCGCTGGGTTACCGCACCGCACTGCTGATTACCGATGCGCTGATCCTGATCGTCGCCGCGCGCGTGGGCTGGCAGGTGTCCTACGAGATCATGGCGGCGCTGCTCGGCCTCGGCGTGGCCGCAGTGCTGCTTGCGCGCGAACCGGCGCGGGCGATGCTGGCCGTGCACGAACAGGCCGCGCGCCTGTGGACGCCGCGTGGTCTGTTCGACGCCCTGCTCGGCCCGTTCCTGATGTTTTTCCGCGAACACCGCAGCGGTGCGCTGCTGATCCTGGCGGCCATCAGCATCTACCGCATGGCCGACTTCGTGATGGGGCCGATGGCCAACCCGTTCTACGTCGACCTGGGGTTGGACGAGGACACGGTAGGGGCGATCCGTGGTTCGGTCGGGCTGGTCGCCACCTTCTTCGGCATCGCGCTGGCCGGGCTGGTGTCGGTGCGCTGGGGCGTGATGGTGGCGCTGCTGGCCGGTGCGATCCTCGGCCCATGCTCGAACCTGGCCTTCGCATGGATGGCGTGGGTTGGCCCCGGCAAACTGCAATTCGCCATTGCGATGGCGGTGGACAACTTTTCCAGTGGGTTCGCCGGCACAGTGCTGATTGCCTACATGTCCAGCCTGACCAGCATCGGCTACACCGCCACCCAGTACGCCCTGCTCAGCTCGTTCTACGCGATGCCGGGCAAGGCGCTGAAGGGCTTTTCCGGCATGGCGGTGCAACACCTGGCACAGGGCCGCACCTTGCTGGAGGGCTACGCGCTGTTCTTCGTCGGCACCGCGCTGCTGGCGGTTCCCGTGCTGCTGCTGTGCCTGGCGCTGGCAGCGATGCAGGCACGCAAGCGGGCCGCGCCGACATGAGCGGAACGTCGCAGCTTCACGCCGCGCCCGTTGAAACCGGCCACGGCCTCGCCGATGATCCAAAGCGGGGGGATCGGCTGGATGGCGGGTGCGATGAAATGGCCGACCTGATCTTGCGGGATGTCGACCCGCTGCTGCTTGAACGCATCCGCCGCCTGGCGGTGGCGCGTGGCTGGACCCGTGAGCACACCTGCATGGTGCTGCTCGAGCAGGGTCTGTTCGCTGGCGAGCACGAAATGAGCCACGGCTTCGGGAATATCGAAGTGGATGCGCTGTCCGAGGCCATCCACGCCTTGCAGGCGCTGCCGGCCGGTGCCGAGTTCGGCTGACCATTCTTCACGGATTGACGTAGGTGCCGGGCTCGCCCGGCATGGGGCTTGGCCGGTGAAGCCTCAATGCGGGGCAAGCCCCGCATCTACAACCACTTGCCCGGCACGGCGTCTGCCCGCCCGACGATGCATCGGGATCTCACGCCGGGTGAATCGCCCCGAGGATCCGCGGTCCTTGCGCGCCGGTGACCGCCGGCAGGTTGCCGGGGCGCCCGGCCAGGGTTTCGCGCGCCAGCCACGCAAAGCCCATCGCTTCCATGAAATCCGGGTCCAGCCCGTGTTCGGCGCTGGACACCACCGCCACGCCGGGCAGCCGTGCGCCGATCCGCCGCAGCAACGGTGGGTTGCGCACGCCGCCGCCGCAGACCAGCAGCCGCTTCGTCCCGGGCAAGTGCGCCAGCAGCGCGTCGGCGACCGTGGCGGCGGTGAGCTCCAGCAGCGTGGCCTGCACGTCGGCCGGCGCCGGCGCCGGCTCGCCCAGCCGCGCCTGCACCCAGTCGAGGTGGAACTGCTCGCGTCCGGTACTCTTGGGCGGCGGCAGCGCGAACCACGGCTCGGCCAGCAGCCGCGCCAGCAATGCCGCATCGATCTGTCCGCCGGCGGCAAACGCGCCATCGGCGTCGAAAGGGGTGCCGAGGTGGCGCTGGCACCAGCCATCCAGCAATGCGTTGGCAGGGCCGGTATCGAAACCGCGCAGGCCGCCGTCGCGCGCGATCAGGCTCAGGTTGGCGATGCCGCCCAGGTTCAGCACGGCGCGCTCGTGTGGCGCCCCGCACATGGTCGCATGAAAAGAGGCCGGCATCAGCGGCGCGCCCTGCCCGCCGGCGGCGACGTCGCGGCGGCGGAAGTCGGCCACGGTGGTGAGGCCGGTCAGCTCGGCGATGCGGCTGGCGTCGCCGAGCTGCCAGGTGAAGGCCGGCTCGGCGGCGGGGCGGTGGCGGATGGTCTGCCCGTGCGAGCCGATGGCGCGCACCTGCGCGCGGTCCACCCCTGTCTGTGCCAGCAGCCCGTTGGCGGCCTCGGCGAAGGCGATGCCGACCCGCGCATCCAGTTGCCCCAACGCGTCCAGCGACGCCGGCTCGCGGCCCTGGCCGAGCGCGACCAGCTCGGCGCGCAGCGCCGGCGACCAGCCGAACGTGTGCCCGTGCACGAGGCGACAGCCACCTTCGACGGGAAACTGCACCAGCGCCGCATCGATGCCATCGGCGCTGGTGCCGGACATCAGGCCGAGGAACAGCGGCAATCGTGGATCGGCGGTGGGCATTGCAGCATCCGGAAAGAAAACGGGCAGGGAAGCTTCGAGGCTCCCTGCCCGCATCGTCAATGCATGCTTGGCCCGGGGATCAGCCGCGCTTGCCGGTCGGGACGGTGCCGGGCTTGCCGCCGGCCCGGGCATAGAGCATCTCCTCCATGCCGCGGATGCGTGCCATCGCCGGCGCGGTCTGCGCGCGGAATGCGACCAGTTCGGCGCCCTTGAGCGGTTCCGGCGGCGGCATCGTCACCGAGGCCGGGTTGCGCTGCTGGCCATTGACGCGGAATTCGTAGTGCAGGTGCGGGCCGGTGGCCAGGCCGGTGGAGCCGACGTAGCCGATCACCGTGCCCTGGTTCACCCGCTGACCGGTCTTGATCTTGCCGAAGCGCGACATATGGCCGTACAGCGTGCTGTAGCCACGGCCGTGGTCGAGGATCACCACGTTGCCATAGCCGCGCTGCACCCCGGCGAACTGCACGCGGGCATCGCCGGCGGCCATGATCGGGGTGCCGGTGCGTGCGGCGTAGTCGATGCCCTTGTGGCCGCGGATCGTGCCCAGCACCGGGTGCTTGCGCATGCCGAAGGTGGAACTGATGCGGGTATAGCTCACCGGCATGCGCATGAAGCTCTTCTTCAGCGGCCGGCCGTCGGCGTCGAAGTATTCGGCCTTGCCGCCATGTTCATAGAGGAAGCCGGTGTAGGTCTTGCCGCCGGTGGTGAACGTGGCCGCGAGGATCTTGCCGGTGTCGATGCGCTCGCCTTCGCGCCAGGTTTCGTCCAGCACCACGCTGAAGCGGTCGCCACGCTGCACTTCGCGGGAGAAGTCGATGTCGTAGTTGAATATCCTGTCGGTCATTGTGGCGATGGCCGAGGGGCTCAGCCCGGCCTTGCGCGCGGCCGCGTACAGCGAACTGGTGATCTCGCCGCTGGTCACCACGGTGCGGGTGCTGGTGGCGCGTTCCAGCACCTGCTCCTGGATCTTCCCGCCCTGCAGCGACAGCTGCACGCGGTGGTTGGCATCGCGGTCGAAGCGCAGCGCACGCAGTTCGCCGTCCACCGGCAGGTCGAAGGCGATCTCGGCGCCGGGGCGCAGCCGGGTCAGCACCTCGCGCGTGCCGGGGTGCTCCAGCACCTGGTGCATCACCGTGGCTGGCACGCCCACCGCCGCGAACAGGCCGCTCAGCGTCTGCCCCGGTTCCACCCGCAGCACCTGCCAGCTGTCGCCGGGCACTTCGCTGCGGTGGGTAGGGGAAAGCGGCGGCAGCGGCAGCGCCAGCGTCGCCTGCGAAGCCGGCAGCACCGGCTCGATGGAATTGTTGGAGAAGCCCGGGACGATGGTCGCCGCCAGCGCGCCGATGGTCGCGAACAGGCTGGCGTGGATCCAGTGCCGGCGCGTCCAGCGCTCGTTGAACGCGGCCGGGAAGTGCTGTTTCAGCTTCCGATGCAGGGCGGTGTCGTGCAGGACATGGAGTCGTTCCTGGAAGCGCTGTTTGCGCGCATGGCCGTGATCGGATTGGGACATCTCGCGTTTCTCTGGCCGGCCCGGATCGTGAGCCCAAACGCGGGTAACATAGACACCTGCAAATACCGCGTCAAACCATTGAGTCGCATGGCTTTTTGATGAATTGGGCGGTTAACCTCCACTTAACACCATTCATGCCTTGCGGCGAAGCCGGAGTTCCACGCGTGTCCTTGATTGATGAAGCCCTTGCCCTGATCGGCCGCGGAGCCGATGAAATCCTCAAGCTGGACGAACTGCGCCAGCGTCTGGAAAGCGGCCGTCCGCTGCGGGTGAAAGCCGGCTTCGATCCCACCGCCCCGGACCTGCACCTGGGCCACACGGTGCTGCTGAACAAGCTGCGCCAGTTCCAGGACCTCGGCCACCAGGTCATCTTCCTGATCGGTGACTTCACCGGCATGATCGGCGACCCCACCGGCAAGAACGTCACCCGCAAGCCGCTCACCCGCGAGGATGTGCTGGCCAACGCCCGCACCTATGAAGAACAGGTGTTCAAGGTGCTCGATCGCGAGCGCACCGAAGTCCGCTTCAATTCCGAATGGTTCGGCAAGATGGGCGCGGCCGACATGATCAAGCTCGCCGGCCAGCACACCGTGGCGCGCATGCTCGAACGCGACGACTTCGCCAAGCGCTACGCCGCCCAGCAGTCCATCGCCATCCACGAATTCCTCTACCCGCTGGTGCAGGGCTACGACTCGGTGGCGCTGGAGGCCGACGTCGAGCTGGGCGGCACCGACCAGAAGTTCAATTTGCTGATGGGCCGCGGCCTGCAGGAGCACTACGGGCAGAAGCCGCAGATCGTGCTGACCATGCCGCTGCTGGAAGGGCTGGATGGCGTCAACAAGATGTCCAAGTCGCTGGGCAACTACATCGGCATCAGCGAGCCGGCCATCGACATCGTCACCAAGACCATGAAGATCGACGACACATTGATGTGGCGCTGGATCGACCTGCTCAGCTTCGACATCTCCATCGCAGAGGCCGCGCAGCTGCGTGCCGACGTCGAGGCCGGCGGCATCAATCCGCGCGAGATCAAGCTGCGCTTGGCGCGCGAACTGGCCACCCGCTTCCACGATGTCGCTGCCGCCGAACAGGCCATCGCTGGCTGGAACGCTGCGGTCACCGGGCAGGGCGACATCACCCAACTGCCCCTGCAGGAAGTTGCCATCCCCGCCGAAGGCCTGCGCATCGGCGCGCTGCTCACCGCCGCCGGCCTGACACCGAGCAATTCGGAAGCCTCGCGCAAGCTGAAGGAGCGCGCGGTCAAGGTCGATGGCAGCGTCGTCGAAGATCCGCAGACCGTGCTGCAGCCCGGATTCGAGGGCCTGTTGCAGGTGGGCAAGCGCAATTTCGCACGGGTCCTGCTGGTCGCGGGTTGAGGCAGCCGCGCCACGCAAGCTGAACCGCGATGGGGCGGTGTGCGGAAAATTTTCCGTGCCCCCTTCACAAAGCTGCAACACAGGCACATACTTCCGCTCCCTCGCCGCCGGCCTCCGCGGTCAACGGCGAAGGAAATCGAAGTCACCGCTCATTTGGGTGTTGACGGAAACGAAAAGCCGGTCATAATAGGCGGCTCGCTTCGGCGCCGACCCTTCGGGGTTGAGGTTGAAGGGTCAACTTCCTCTCGCTGAGGTGTTGACGGAAACGGAAAAGCCGCTATGATGGGCGGCTCGCTGGGCGGAAACGTCGCGGCATACGGAGAAGGCGCTGAGGCCCGATCCGGAGTTCTTTGAAAGTATGCGCAGGTATCTTGTGAGGGCGCCTGCAGGAGTGGATGACTGTCCATCTTGCAGACGTTTGATCAAGCAATGAATCAATTGTTGTAAAGCAAGCGAAACGTTGCCAGGTCGACTTCTGCAGCTGAGAGTATTTGCCACTTGTGGCATGTAGTTTTAAGTGAAGAGTTTGATCCTGGCTCAGATTGAACGCTAGCGGGATGCTTTACACATGCAAGTCGAACGGCAGCACAGGAGAGCTTGCTCTCTGGGTGGCGAGTGGCGGACGGGTGAGGAATACATCGGAATCTACTTTGTCGTGGGGGATAACGCAGGGAAACTTGCGCTAATACCGCATACGACCTACGGGTGAAAGCAGGGGATCTTCGGACCTTGCGCGATTGAATGAGCCGATGTCGGATTAGCTAGTTGGCGGGGTAAAGGCCCACCAAGGCGACGATCCGTAGCTGGTTTGAGAGGACGACCAGCCACACTGGGACTGAGACACGGCCCAGACTCCTACGGGAGGCAGCAGTGGGGAATATTGGACAATGGGCGCAAGCCTGATCCAGCCATACCGCGTGGGTGAAGAAGGCCTTCGGGTTGTAAAGCCCTTTTGTTGGGAAAGAAAAGCAGCCGGTTAATACCCGGTTGTTCTGACGGTACCCAAAGAATAAGCACCGGCTAACTTCGTGCCAGCAGCCGCGGTAATACGAAGGGTGCAAGCGTTACTCGGAATTACTGGGCGTAAAGCGTGCGTAGGTGGTTGTTTAAGTCTGTCGTGAAAGCCCTGGGCTCAACCTGGGAATTGCGATGGAAACTGGGCGACTAGAGTGTGGCAGAGGGTAGTGGAATTCCTGGTGTAGCAGTGAAATGCGTAGAGATCAGGAGGAACATCCGTGGCGAAGGCGACTGCCTGGGCCAACACTGACACTGAGGCACGAAAGCGTGGGGAGCAAACAGGATTAGATACCCTGGTAGTCCACGCCCTAAACGATGTCAACTAGCTGTTGGGGACTTCGGTCCTTGGTAGCGCAGCTAACGCGTGAAGTTGACCGCCTGGGGAGTACGGTCGCAAGACTGAAACTCAAAGGAATTGACGGGGGCCCGCACAAGCGGTGGAGTATGTGGTTTAATTCGATGCAACGCGAAGAACCTTACCTGGCCTTGACATGCACGGAACTTTCCAGAGATGGATTGGTGCCTTCGGGAACCGTGACACAGGTGCTGCATGGCTGTCGTCAGCTCGTGTCGTGAGATGTTGGGTTAAGTCCCGCAACGAGCGCAACCCTTGTCATTAGTTGCTACGAAAGGGCACTCTAATGAGACTGCCGGTGACAAACCGGAGGAAGGTGGGGATGACGTCAAGTCCTCATGGCCCTTATGGGTAGGGCTTCACACGTCATACAATGGTCGGGACAGAGGGCTGCCAACCCGCAAGGGGGAGCCAATCCCAGAAACCCGATCGTAGTCCGGATCGCAGTCTGCAACTCGACTGCGTGAAGTCGGAATCGCTAGTAATCGCAGATCAGCATTGCTGCGGTGAATACGTTCCCGGGCCTTGTACACACCGCCCGTCACACCATGGGAGTTTGTTGCACCAGAAGCAGGTAGCTTAACCTTCGGGAGGGCGCTTGCCACGGTGTGGCCGATGACTGGGGTGAAGTCGTAACAAGGTAGCCGTATCGGAAGGTGCGGCTGGATCACCTCCTTTTGAGCAAGGCAGCATCGCCTGTCAGGCGCCCCCACAAGAGACCTGCATTCAGAGTTCTGCACCGGTAGCCGGTGTGGAGAAGTCCCGTACAAGGGGCCTTAGCTCAGCTGGGAGAGCACCTGCTTTGCAAGCAGGGGGTCGTCGGTTCGATCCCGACAGGCTCCACCACGGCGGTTCCGGATAAGGAGCGGCATGAGTTATGACAGAACATTGGGTCTGTAGCTCAGGTGGTTAGAGCGCACCCCTGATAAGGGTGAGGTCGGTGGTTCGAGTCCTCCCAGACCCACCACTCTGAATGATTGGCGCATACGAAGAATTTGAAGGGCCTGGCATTGTGGCTGGGACCTGTTCTTTTACAACTTGTGACGTAGCGAGCGTTTGAGATTATCTATCAGACGTGTCGTGAGGCTAAGGCGAGAGCAGAAATGCTCTTTATTGATTGAGTCGTTATATTCGTGCGTGGGCTTTGTACCCCCATGCGCATGTGACCCAAGGCAACTTGCGGTTATATGGTCAAGCGAATAAGCGCACACGGTGGATGCCTTGGCGGTCAGAGGCGATGAAGGACGTGGCAGCCTGCGAAAAGTGTCGGGGAGCTGGCAACAAGCTTTGATCCGGCAATGTCCGAATGGGGAAACCCACTGCTTCGGCAGTATCCTGCAGTGAATACATAGCTGCTGGAAGCGAACCCGGTGAACTGAAATATCTAAGTAACCGGAGGAAAAGAAATCAACCGAGATTCCCTGAGTAGCGACGAGCGAACGGGGACTAGCCCTTAAGCTGGTATGGTTTTAGAAAAACAACCTGGAAAGGTTGGCCATAGAAGGTGACAGCCCTGTATTTGAAAGGGCCATGCCAGTGAAGACGAGTAGGGCGGGGCACGTGAAACCCTGTCTGAACATGGGGGGACCATCCTCCAAGGCTAAATACTACTGACCGACCGATAGTGAACCAGTACCGTGAGGGAAAGGCGAAAAGAACCCCGGAGAGGGGAGTGAAATAGAACCTGAAACCGTGTGCGTACAAGCAGTAGGAGCTCGAAAGAGTGACTGCGTACCTTTTGTATAATGGGTCAGCGACTTACTGTTCGTGGCAAGCTTAACCGTATAGGGGAGGCGAAGGGAAACCGAGTCTGATAAGGGCGCATAGTCGCGGGCAGTAGACCCGAAACCGGGTGATCTAGTCATGCCCAGGGTGAAGGTGCGGTAACACGCACTGGAGGCCCGAACCCACTCCCGTTGCAAAGGTAGGGGATGAGGTGTGATTAGGAGTGAAAAGCTAATCGAACCCGGAGATAGCTGGTTCTCCTCGAAAGCTATTTAGGTAGCGCCTCATATGTATCCTCTCGGGGGTAGAGCACTGTTATGGCTAGGGGGTCATCGCGACTTACCAAACCATTGCAAACTCCGAATACCGAGACGGACTGTATGGGAGACACACGGCGGGTGCTAACGTCCGTCGTGAAAAGGGAAACAACCCAGACCCACAGCTAAGGTCCCAAATTTTGTGCTAAGTGGAAAACCATGTGGAAAGGCACAGACAGCCAGGAGGTTGGCTTAGAAGCAGCCAACCTTTAAAGAAAGCGTAATAGCTCACTGGTCGAGTCGGTCTGCGGGGAAGATTTAACGGGGCTAAGCACAGAACCGAAGCTTGGGGTGTACACCTTTGGTGTACGCGGTAGAGGAGCGTTCCGTAAGCCGGTGAAGGTGGATTGAGAAGTCTGCTGGAGGTATCGGAAGTGCGAATGCTGACATGAGTAACGATAATGCGGGTGAAAAACCCGCACGCCGAAAGCCCAAGGTTTCCTTGCGCAACGTTAATCGGCGCAGGGTGAGTCGGCCCCTAAGGCGAGGCAGAAATGCGTAGTCGATGGGAAGCAGGTTAATATTCCTGCACCTCGCGTAAGTGCGATGGAGGGACGGAGAAGGTTAGGTGTACCGGGCGTTGGTTGTCCCGGGGAAAGGCGGTAGGTTTGGATCTTTGGCAAATCCGGGATCCTTTAAGACCGAGCACCGAGACGAGCCTTTCAGGCGAAGTCACTGATACCACGCTTCCAGGAAAAGCTCCTAAGCTTCAGCTTACGCAGACCGTACCGTAAACCGACACAGGTGGGTAGGATGAGAATTCTCAGGCGCTTGAGAGAACTCGGGTGAAGGAACTAGGCAACATGGCACCGTAACTTCGGGAGAAGGTGCACCCTCTTTGGTGGCCCATGCGGGTCAAAGCTGAGGAGGGTCGCAGTAACCAGGCCGCTGCGACTGTTTATCAAAAACACAGCACTCTGCAAACACGAAAGTGGACGTATAGGGTGTGACGCCTGCCCGGTGCTGGAAGGTTAATTGATGGGGTCAGCCGCAAGGCGAAGCTCTTGATCGAAGCCCCAGTAAACGGCGGCCGTAACTATAACGGTCCTAAGGTAGCGAAATTCCTTGTCGGGTAAGTTCCGACCTGCACGAATGGCGTAACGACAGCGGCGCTGTCTCCACCCGAGACTCAGTGAAATTGAAATCGCTGTGAAGATGCAGCGTTCCCGTGGCAAGACGGAAAGACCCCGTGAACCTTTACTATAGCTTTACACTGAACGTTGAGTTCGTCTGTGTAGGATAGGTGGGAGGCTATGAAACTGTGGCGCCAGCTGCAGTGGAGCCATCCTTGAAATACCACCCTGTCGTGCTTGACGTTCTAACCTGGGCCCGTAATCCGGGTCGGGGACCGTGTATGGTGGGTAGTTTGACTGGGGCGGTCTCCTCCTAAAGAGTAACGGAGGAGCTCGAAGGTACGCTCAGCGCGGTCGGACATCGCGCACTGTGTGCAAAGGCATAAGCGTGCTTGACTGCAAGATCGACGGATCAAGCAGGTACGAAAGTAGGACTTAGTGATCCGGTGGTTCTGTATGGAAGGGCCATCGCTCAACGGATAAAAGGTACTCAGGGGATAACAGGCTGATACCGCCCAAGAGTTCATATCGACGGCGGTGTTTGGCACCTCGATGTCGGCTCATCACATCCTGGGGCTGTAGTCGGTCCCAAGGGTATGGCTGTTCGCCATTTAAAGTGGTACGCGAGCTGGGTTCAGAACGTCGTGAGACAGTTCGGTCCCTATCTGCCATGGGCGTTGGAAGTTTGAGAGGGGCTGCTCCTAGTACGAGAGGACCGGAGTGGACGAACCTCTGGTGTTCCGGTTGTCACGCCAGTGGCATTGCCGGGTAGCTATGTTCGGAAGCGATAACCGCTGAAAGCATCTAAGCGGGAAGCGCGCCTCAAGATGAGACTTCCCGGGGCACAAGCCCCCTGAAGGAACCATGTAGACTACGTGGTTGATAGGTCAGGTGTGTAAGTGCAGCAATGCATTGAGCTAACTGATACTAATGATCCGTGTGGCTTGACCATATAACCTCAAGTTGCCTTGGCCGACATGACATGTCGATAGATCCAAGTGCACGCTACGTCACAAGTACCTACGAGAGGCTGGCGCTTCATCCAATACTCCGGATAGCGACCCTCCAACCCTCTCCCTGGTGAAATCAGCGCTGTGGAACCACCCGATCCCATCCCGAACTCGGAAGTGAAACGCAGCTGCGCCGATGGTAGTGTGGCTCAAGCCATGCGAGAGTAGGTCATCGCCAGGGGCTTTTTCCCCAAACCCCCAGCCAACAGGCTGGGGGTTTGCTTTTGGGCGCGTCAAAAATGACCACGCTGCCTCGTGGAAACAACCGCCACGGCGCGTAGAGCGGGGCTTGCCCCCGCTGAAGCTGTCTCGACAACGCCCCAGCGGAGCAAGCCCCGCTCTACGGATAAGCCCGCTGCCGGGTGTGACTGCATATGAAAAGGCCCGGCATCGCCGGGCCTTTGGGGGCAAGGGCCGCGGAGAACTACACCCGGCCGAACACCAGCTCGCGATTACTGCGCCGAGGCCGGCTCCCGATCCTTCATCATCGCGTCACGATTGGCCTTGAAGGGATTGCCTTCATACCAGTTCGGCCAACTGTCGCCAACGGCCAGTGTCTTGCCCACGCCGTAAAGCAATTGCAGATCCTCGATGGTGCCGTCGAGTTTCCAGTTGGGATCGTATTCGTCCTTCGGGCCGTGATAGCGCTCACCATAGGCTTCGCTGGCCTTGCGGCCGGCTTCGGTGCCGCCTTCGCGCAGGTCGCCACCGCCACCGGCATAGAGGGCCGGGACGCCGGCTTTGGCGAAGTTGAAGTGGTCCGAGCGGAAATAGAAGCCGCTCTGTACCGAGGTCTCGGCGCGCAGGGTGCGGCCCTGTTCGCTGGCCAGTGGCTTGAGGATGTCTTCCAGTTCGGAACTGCCGTAGCCGGTGACGGTCATGTCGCGGGCGCGACCGTTGACCGACATGGCGTCGATGTTGATGACGCCGGCGATCTTGTCCAGCGGGAAGGTGGGGTGGTTGACGTAATACTGCGAGCCGAGCAGGCCGGATTCCTCCAGGGTGACGGCGAGGAACACCACCGAGCGTTCCGGCGGCGTCTGCTGGTGGGTCATGGCGCCGGCGACCTCGAGGATGCCGGCCACGCCGGTGGCGTTGTCGACGGCACCGTTGTAGATGTTGTCGCCCGGCTCGTCCTCGTGCTTGCCGAGGTGGTCCCAGTGCGCCATGTAGACGACCGCTTCGTCGGCGCGCTTGCTGCCCGGCAGGACACCGACCACGTTGCGTGATTTCTTCTCGGCGATGCGGCTGCTCAGGTCCAGCGAAAGCGTGGCCTGCAGCGGCACGGGCTTGAAGCCGCGCTTGTTGGCGTCCTTGTAGGCCTTGTCCAGGTCCAGTCCGGCATCGGCGAACAGCTTGCGTGCGGCTTCGGCGCTGAGCCAGCCCTGCGCCTGCAGCCGAGGCTCCTTGTCCTCGGCCACCGGCAGGTCGTATTGCGCGCCGCCCCAGGAGTGCTTGACCACGTTCCAGTCGTAGGAGGCGCCGGCGGTGTCGTGGACAATCAACGCGGCCGCGGCACCCTTGCGCGCGGCTTCCTCGAACTTGTAGGTCCAGCGGCCGTAATAGGTCATGCGCTTGCCGTCGAACAGTGCGTCGTCATTGGCGTGGAAGCCCGGGTCGTTGACGAACATCACCACGGTCTTGCCCTTCCAGTCCTGCCCGGCGTAATCGTTCCAGTCCTGTTCGGGGGCATCGACGCCGTAGCCGACGAACACCATGTCGCTGCCATCGATGTGCACTTCCGGCTGGCCGCTGCGGGTACCGATGACCATGTCGCTGCCGAAGGCCAGTTCATGCGTGGCGTCGCCCCGCCGGATCTTCAGCACGGTGGCCGGGTCGGCAGTGGTTTCGGTCATCGGCACTTCCTGGAACCAGCTGTCGCCATTGCCGGGCTGCAGGCCGATGCGCTGCATCTGGTCGCGGATGTAGTTGACCGTCAACTCCTCGCCCCGGCTGCCGGGCGCGCGGCCCTCGAATTCGTCCGAGGCCAGGGTCTTGACCAGTTCGCCGAAATCGGCCGCATTGATGTCGCTGGTGAAGGCATGCGTGGCGGCGGGGGCGGCGGCTGGCGCCACCGGTGCTTGCGGTTCGCCCTTGCAGGCGGTCAGCGCGGCGCTTGTGGCAAGGCAGAGCAGGAGTTTGCGGGGCATGAAGAGAGACTCCGGGTTGCGGGTGTGAGGTGATGGGGGATCATTCCTTCGGGGCGGTGTCGGTGTCGAAGCGGAGCACGCTGGCGCCGCTGACCGTGCCGATGGCGGCGCTGGCATGCACGTACAGCGTCACCTCGCGCTCGAAGACGAGTGCGCCATCGACCACGGCGTTCGGGCCGATGACAATGCGCGGCTTGCGCGGCGGCGTCAGCGACAGGTTGAACGAAGGCTTCTTGACCTTCACCCCGCCCTTCACGTGCGAACCGATGCCGACGGTGACGTCGCCGTTGACGGTTTCGACGTCGCCCCCGACTTCGGTGCCGACCAGGCCGATGCTGCCGTTGACGGTTTCCACCCCGCCGGCGACGCGGCCACCGTGGTCGATGAAGATGCTGCCGTTGACGGTCTCCACGCCGCCGCCGAGCTGCAGCCCGCGGCCACCGCGGATGGCGCCGTTGACTGTCTCCATGCTGCGCGCCTGCACGTTGTCGCCGGCATTGATGCTGCCGTTGACGGTTTCCACATCGCGTGCCTGCACGCCCTGCGCCAGGTGGATGCTGCCGTTCACGGTCTCAAGGTCGCGGTAGCCGGCGCCGGCATCGGTGTGGATGCTGCCGTTGACCTTGCTGATGTCGTCGGCGGCCATCGCCAACGGGGCGCAAGCGCCCAGGGCCAGCAGAAGAAGGAATCGTTTCATCGCGTGTCTCCGTCAGGAATTCCGATCGACAGGGTTCGATGGCAGCATGGCTGGGTACAATCCGCATCTGCCTGAAGTCACTGGAATGCCGTTGCAACCGTACCGCCATCGTCCCCCGATTGCCCGGTTTGCGCCATTGGCGCGTTCATGTGCGGGCGGAATGCTGGCTCTGCTGCTGGCTGCCGGTGCCGTGAATGCGCAGGAATCGCCGCGCGATGCGGAGAAGAAGCTGCAGCAACTGCGTGGCGAATTGAAGAGCGTGACGCGGGAGCGGCGCCAGCTGGAAAGCGACCGCGACGCCGCGACCCGGAGATTACGCGAGGCCGACCAGAAGGTGGCGCGCAGCAGCCGCGCGGTGGCCGAGACCGAAGCGGCGATCCGCCGGCAGCAACAGGAGCTGGCCGAACTGCAGCAGCGCCGCGACACGCTTGAAACAAGCCTGGGAAGCCAGCGCCGGCAACTGGCCGCATTGCTGCGCGGTGCCTACCAGTTGGGCAACCATGCACCGTTGAAGCTGCTGTTGGCGCAGGACAGCGTGGCCGATGCCAACCGCGAGCTCGCCTATCACCGTTACCTGCAGCGCGAACGCGCGCGCGCCATCACCACGCTCACCGGCGACCTGCAGGAACTGGCGGCAACCGAACGGCAGATCGTCGCGCGTGGCGAGGAACTGGAGCAGGCGCGCGAGCGGCAGCGCCAGCAGGCCGCCGCGCTGCTGACCGATCGCCGCCAGCGTGCGCAGGTGGCCGAAGACCTGGACAAGCGCTACCAGGACCGCAGCGACAAGGAAAAGGCGCTGGGGCAGAACGCGCGTTCGCTCGAACGCCTGCTGGCCAACCTGCGCGCGGCAGCGGCACGCGCCGAAGCCGAGCGTCGCGCAGCCGCCCGCCGTGCCGAGAGCGAGCAGGCGCGACAGGCGAATGGCGGCCCGGCACGCAACCCGCCCGGCAAGGCTCCCCCGCGGGTCACGGCCAATGCGCCGGCGCCGAGAGTGGGCGGGCTGGGCTGGCCGCTGTCGGGCAACCTGCTGGCCCGCTACGGCGGCCGCCTGCCGGATGGTCGCACCAGCAATGGCGTGCTGATCGGCGCACCGGCCGGCACCACGATCACCGCCGTGGCCGATGGCACCGTGGTCTTCTCCGACTGGATGACCGGCTACGGCATGATCCTGATCGTCGACCACGGCAACGGCTACATGAGCCTGTACGCGCACAACGACACCTTGTTGCGCGATGCCGGTGCGCGGGTGCGCCGCGGCGAAGTGGTGGCGCGGGTCGGCAATTCCGGCGGGCAGGGTGTACCGGCGCTGTATTTCGAGTTGCGCCGCAACGGCCAGCCGGTGAATCCATCGACCTGGTTGCAGCAGCGGCAGTGACCGCGGGCTGAGCGGGATGCCCACCAGCGGACTGCGTTCAACGGGAATTCGGCCATGCTTCGCGCATAATCGACGGCGACGCGCATCGCGCGTACCTGTTTCGATGGAGTGGTTCATGCGTGTAGCCGGTCTTGCTGCTGCCCTGCTGTTTGCCCTGTCGCCGGCCATCGGCCTGGCCCAGGATGTCCCGGACAAGGCGTCCGCCGGGGACAACCCCGATGCCAAGGAATCGGTGACCTCGAAGGTGCCGCTGGAGGAAGTACGCCGCTTCGTCGCCGTCTACAACGCGGTGCGCGCGGCCTACGTCGAGCCGGTCGACGACAGGGCGCTGATGCAGTCGGCGGTGCGCGGGCTGCTGCTCGACCTCGACCCGCACAGTACCTACTTCGACAAGGAGGACGCTGAGGCCTTCGACGAGCAGGCCACCGGTGCCTACGAGGGCATCGGCGTGGAGCTGCTG
The DNA here is from genome assembly GCA_900078405.1 of uncultured Stenotrophomonas sp. Taxonomy (NCBI): domain Bacteria; kingdom Pseudomonadati; phylum Pseudomonadota; class Gammaproteobacteria; order Lysobacterales; family Lysobacteraceae; genus Stenotrophomonas; species uncultured Stenotrophomonas sp. The sequence continues at coordinate 2,690,439 of FLTS01000001.1, forward strand.
CAGCAGGGCGATGTGCTGAAAGTGGTGTCGCCGATCGACGACACCCCTGCCGCCCGCGCCGGGTTGCGCGCCGGCGACCTCATCGTTGCCATCGACGACAAGCCGATTGCCGCGATCGAAGCAATGGAGCCGCTGCGTGGCCCGGCCGGCAGCCAGGTGCAGCTGACCATCGAGCGCGGCGATGAAAAGCCGTTCGACGTCACCGTCACCCGCGAGACCATCCGCGTCACCAGCGTGCGCAGCAAGATGCTCGAACCGGGCTACGCCTATGTGCGCATCAGCACCTTCCAGGCCGATACCGGCGCCGATTTCCAGAAACACCTGGCGCAGTTGCAGGCGCAGGCCGGCGGCAAGCTGAAGGGCATGGTGCTGGATCTGCGCAGCAATCCCGGCGGCCTGCTCACCGCCGCGGTAGAGGTGGCCGACGGCCTGCTGGACAAGGGCGTCATCGTGACCACGCGCGGGCGCATGGCGGCCAGCGATGCCCGTTTCGAGGCGACGCCGGGCGACCTCATGCAGGGTGCGCCGATGGTGGTGCTGGTCGATGCCGGCTCGGCCAGTGCGTCGGAAGTGCTGGCCGGCGCGCTGCGCGACAACCAACGCGCGCGCATCGTCGGCAGCCGCACCTTCGGCAAGGGCTCGGTACAGACCGTGCTGCCGCTGGACAACGGTGATTCGGTCAAGCTCACCACTGCGCGCTATTACACGCCCAGCGGCAAATCGATCCAGGCCACCGGCATCGTGCCGGACGTGGAGCTTGTGCCAACCGATGCCGGCAGGGACGAGCCGGCCGGCGTGGCCGACTTCAGCGAGGCGCGCCTGCCCGGCCACCTGCGCGGTGACGATGAAGCCACCGACACCGCCACCGGCGTGGTGCTGCCGGGCGACGCGCCGGTGCAGTCGGCGTTGCGCGAACTCAAGCATCCCGGGGCGCTGGCCAGCGCCACGGCGACCAGGCAGGCGGCACGCCCGGCCACCGGGCAGGAAGCCGCGGCCGATACCGCGCCGGCCAAGGCCGAAAAAGAAGCCGAACCGGCCATGGCCGACGACGGCAAGTGACGGTGCCGGCCCTTTCTCCTGTGGGAGAAGGCGCCGGCCTACCGCTGTGCGATTCAGCGCGGCTTGCCGGGCACCGGGAACGGCGTGACCACCTTCTCGCCGGTGGTGGCGTCACGGATCACCGACTGGCCCTTCTTCTCCACTTCCTCGATGCGCACGATGCTCTGCATCGGCAGGTGCAGCACACGGGTGTTGCCGAACTCCTCGCGCAGGCGCTCTTCGGTGGGGTCGACCACCAGCCCGTCGTGGAGGTCGAACACCAGCTCGGCCACCTCGTTGAATCCCCACAGGTGGCTGCCGCCCACGCGCCGTGCATACAGCTCGTAGACCTTGCCGTGGTTGATGAAGGTGACCTTGTAAAGCGGTTTGCTGCCCATCGCCCGATTATAGGAGGGCCGGTATAGGAGGGCCGGCCTAGAAGCCGTGGCGCTGGCGCAGCCGCCGGGCAATGGCCGCATGCACATACAGACCGTAGACGATGCCGAACAGGAATCCGGCCAGGTGCGCCGACCAGGCCACCTTGCCGAAACTCGGCCCGATGTAGGCAAACACCACCTGCAGTGCCGCCCACACGCCGATCAGCAGGAACGCCGGTGCCCGCACGAATTCGAGGAACAGCCCCAGCGGCAGCACTACGCCCAGCCGCGCACCGGGGAACAGCGCCAGGTAGGCGCCAAGCAGGGCCGAGACCGCGCCGCTGGCACCGATGATGATCCGGTCCGGCGTGCCCATCGCGTACAGCGCGGCCAGGTTGGCCGTCGCGCCGCCGAGCAGGAACAGCAGCAGCAACCGCCACGGCCCCAGCACGCGTTCGGCCGGCATGCCGAAGATCAGCAGGAACACCAGGTTGCCCAGCAGGTGCGACCAGTCGGCATGCAGGAACAGCGCGGTGAACAGCCGCAGCACGCTGCCATCTCGCAGCGCCGCCCACCAGTCGCGGGGGTTCCCCAGGCCGGTGGACAGGGCGCCCCAGTCCAGCCACAGCGACTGTCGTGCCTCGTCCGGCCGCGAAACCGACCACAGGAATGCCAGCCACAGCACTGCCAGCAGCAGCGGCACCGCCCAGCGCAGGCCCGGTTTCTTGCGGGAGGGAATGGAGACGAACATGCGGTGGCAAGCCTACCGTGCCGGGGACCGGCAGGGGCGCTCCCCGCACGGATAAACCTGAATGCGCCGGCGTTATTGTTTAGTTAACGGCGCTGGGTAATACTGCATACGGCGTCGTATGTCGGGAGGGAAACTCCGGCGCGTCCGGTACCGTATGGCGGCACCGCGACGCAGGCGCACACCGAATCATCACCGTCCTACGGAGAGAGCTTCCAATGCATACCGCTTCCACTTTCGCTCGCGTCACCGCCCTGGCCATCGGCATCGCCGGCATCCTGGCCATCGGCCACGCCGAAGGCGCCGCGTTCCAGCTCAAGGAAAACAGCGCCAAGGGCCTGGGCCGTGCTTTCGCCGGTTCCACCAGCGCTTGGAATGACGCTTCGGTCGTCGCCACCAACCCGGCCTCGATGCGCCTGCTCAATGGCCGCCAGTTCCAGGCGGACGTGAGTGCGATCAGCTTCTCGGCCAAGATGGAAGACATCTACAGCGCACGCAATGCCGGCCCGACCGGCGCGGGCACCGGCAGCCCGATCTCGGGCGGCAATGGCGGCGATGCGGGCATGATCGCCCCGGTTCCGGCGGCCTATTTCCACCTGCCGTTCGGCGAGAACGACAACATGCACTTCGGCGTGTCGTTGACCGCGCCGTTCGGCTTCAAGACCGAATACGACCGCGACTGGGTCGGCCGCTACCACGGCACCAAGACCGACCTGAAGGCGGTCGACCTGGGTGCGGCGTTCTCGTATGACGTCAACCCGTACGTATCCTTCGGCGCCAGCGTGTTCGTCGAGCACCTGACCATCGAACTGGCCAATGCCGTGGACTTCGGTGCGGTTGCCTACAGCGCCAGTGGCGGTGCCAGCGCGGCGCTGGGCTTGTACCCGGGCAGTGCGGACGGCTATGCCACCGTCGAGGGCGACAACAATGCGTTCGGCTACGTGATCGGCGGTACCTTCAGCCCGACCGAAGACACCAACATCGCGCTGAGCTACCGCTCCAAGGTCGAGCACAAGATCACTGGCGGCAAGGCCACTTTCGATGTTCCGCCGAATGTGCAGGTAGCCCTTGCCACTGAAGCGCGGGGCCTCTTCGTGAACACCAGCGGCAAGGCCACCGTGACCCTGCCGGCTTCGGCCACGTTGAGCGTGAGCCACCGCGTCAACGACCGCTGGACGGTGATGGGCGACGTCTCGCGCACCGCCTGGTCCACCGCGTTCGACCAGGTGACCGTGGACTTTGCCTCCAATCAGCCGGACAACGTGCTGGTGTTCGGTTACAACGACACCACCTTCGGCTCGATCGGTACCGAGTACAAGCTGTCCGATACCATCACCCTGCGCGGTGGCGTGGCTTATGACGAGACCCCGACCAGCTACTCGCACCGCGACGTGCGCGTGCCGGACGTGACCCGCAAGTGGCTGTCGTTCGGCCTGGGCTGGACCCCGAAGGAAAACACCGAGTTCAACTTCGGCTACACCCACCTGTTCACCAACGAGCCGGCGATCAATGCCACCTCCAGCACCGGCAACGTGCTGCAGGGCAAGTACAAGGTGGGCGGCGACATCCTGGCCGCGTCGATCAACTACAAGTTCTGATCGAAGCCGCTTCGACCGTGGTAATGGAAAGCCCCGCGCAAGCGGGGCTTTCTGTTTGCAGGCCCCGGTGCCGGAAGTTCAGCAGCCGTCGTCCAGGCCGCTGGCGTAGCGCAGGCCCCGGCGCAACTGGGCGATGAAATCCGGGTCCGCGTACAACGCGGCATCGTGGCCGAGGCCGGTGTACCAGCTGCGGCCGCCGTCGAAGGCATGGCACCAGCTGATCGGGTGATCCCCTCCCATCGTGCCGCCCCGGTAGCGGCTTTCGTCCAGCGTGGCGAGGACCTGCACGCGTGGCCGCGGGTTGTCGCGGTAGTTGTACAGCTCGTCGCGCACCGTCCATGCCGGCCCGTCGGGCACCCCTTGCCGTTCGGGCTGCACGCGACTGCTCTGCAGGCCCTCGGGATGGCTGTGGAACCAGGCGCCGACCAACTGTCCGTACCACGGCCAGTCGTATTCGGTATCGGCGGCGGCATGCACGCCCATGTACCCGCCACCGCCGCGGATGTACTGCTGCATCGCCGCCTGCTGCGCTTCGTCGAGCACGTCGCCGGTGGTGCTGGCAAAGACCACGGCGCGGTAGCGGATGAGGTTGTCGCGGGTGAATTGCGCGGCGTCCTCGCTGTGGTCGGCCTGCAGGCCCTGTTCGTGTGCGAGCCGCTGCACGGTCTGCACGGCGACCGGGATGGCGTCGTGGCGGAAGCCGGCGGTCTTGCTGAAAATCAGGATGCGCCCGGTGTCTTCGGCCTCGACCGGGGGACTGGAAAGCAGGGTGAGCAGCGCAAGGCTGCCGGCCAGAAAGCATGTGCTGCGCACGGACCGCTCCATTGCCGGATGACCGCACCAGCCTAGCGCAGCGACGGCGTGCGCCGGGCCATGAAGTGGCAAGCCCCGCATGGGCGGGGCTTGCCGGGTGTTGCAGAGGGCTGCCGGGCTCAGTCGCCCAGGGTCAGCAGCGAGGCATTGCCGCCGGCGGCGGTGGTGTTCACCGTCACCGTCTTCTCGGTGGCGAAGCGCAGCAGGTAGTGCGGGCCGCCGGCCTTGGGGCCGGTGCCGGACAGCCCCTGACCGCCGAACGGCTGCACGCCGACCACCGCGCCGATCTGGTTGCGGTTGACGTAGACATTGCCGACGTTGACGCGCGAGGTGATGCGGTCAACGGTTTCGTCGATGCGCGAATGCACGCCGAGGGTGAGGCCGTAGCCGGTGGTGTTGATCTGGTCGATCACCGCGTCGAGCTGGTCGGCCTTCCAGCGGATCACGTGCAGTACCGGCCCGAAGATCTCGCGGTGCAGCTGCTCCAGCGACTTCAGTTCATAGGCGCGCGGAGCGAAGAAGGTGCCGTGTGCGACTTCGTCCGACAGCGGCGCGGCGGCGATCAGGCGCGCCTCGCCGTCCATGCGCGCGGCGTGGTCGGTGAGGATCTTCAGTGCGTCGGCGTCGATCACCGGGCCGACGTCGGTGGAAAGTGCGCCGGGGTTGCCGACCTTCAGCTCGGCCATCGCGCCGGCCAGCATGCCCATCACCTTGTCGGCGATGTCGTCCTGCACGAACAGCACGCGCGCGGCCGAGCAGCGCTGGCCGGCGGAGGTGAAGGCTGAGCCGATGGCGTCCTTGACCAGCTGTTCCGGCAGCGCAGAGGAGTCGGCGATGAAGGCATTCTGGCCGCCGGTCTCGGCGATCAGCACGCCGATGGCGGCATCGCGCGCGGCCATCGCACGGTTGATTGCGCGCGCGGTTTCGGTCGAGCCGGTGAAGGCGACGCCGGCCACGCGCGCATCGGCGGTCAGTGCCGCGCCGACGGTGGCACCGTCGCCCGGCAGGAACTGCAGCACGCCGGCCGGTACGCCGGCTTCGTGCAGCAGCTTCACCGCGTAGTAGCCGACGAGGTTGGTCTGCTCGGCCGGTTTGGCGATAACGCTGTTGCCGGCGGCCAGCGCGGCGGCCACCTGGCCGAGGAAGATCGCCAGCGGGAAGTTCCACGGGCTGATGCAGACGAACACGCCACGGCCGTGCAGTTGCAGCTCGTTGCTCTCGCCGGTCGGGCTGGGCAGCTTCTCGCCTGCGCTGAACTGCTCGCGCGCCTGCTTGGCGTAGTAGCGCAGGAAGTCCACCGCCTCGCGCACTTCGGCGATGCTGTCCGGCAGGCTCTTGCCGGCTTCCTTCACGCACAGCGCCATGAACTCGGCGATGCGCGCTTCGAGCAGGTCGGCGGCGTGTTCGAGGATGGCGGCGCGGCTGGCGGCCGGGGTGCGGTTCCAGTCCGGTTGCGCGGCCACGGCATTGGCCAGCGCCTGTTGCACGGTGGCGGCGTCGGCGGCCTGCCAGTGGCCGACCACTTCACGGTTGTCGGCCGGGTTGGTCACCGCCAGCGACGGGCCGGTGGCGTTCGCGCCCGGCACCAGCGGCGCGGCCTGCCAGGATTTGACGGCGGCATTGAGCTGTTCGGCCAGCGCACGCAGTTCGTTGTCGTTGGCGAGGTTGATGCCCATTGAATTGTTCCTGTCGTGGTTCTGGCTGCGCAGCAGGTCAACCGGCAGCGGGATCTTGGGGTGCGGGATGGAGTCGAACGAGGACACGGCTTCCACCGGGTCGCGGATCAGCTCGTCGATCGAAACATCCTCGTCGGTGATGCGGTTGACGAAGCTGGAATTCGCGCCGTTTTCGAGCAGGCGGCGCACCAGGTACGGCAGAAGATCCTCGTGCGAACCGACCGGCGCATAGACGCGGCATGGCACGTCGAGGCGGTCGGCCGGAATCACTTCGGCATACAGGTCGTCGCCCATGCCGTGCAGCTTCTGGTGCTCGTAGGTGCGGCCCTGCGCGATCTGCTTGATCGCCGCGATCGTCGCCGCGTTGTGGGTGGCGAACATCGGGTACAGCGTGTCGGCATGGCCGAACAGCCGTTTGGCGCAGGCGATGTAGGACACGTCGGTGTTCTGCTTGCGGGTGAACACCGGGTAGCCGGGCAGGCCATCGATCTGCGCGCGCTTGATCTCCGCGTCCCAGTACGCGCCCTTGACCAGGCGCACCTGCAAGCGGTGGCCGATGCGGCGGGCGAGATCGGCGAGGTAGTCGATGGTGTAGGGCGTACGCTTCTGGTAGGCCTGCACGACGATGCCGAAGCCTTCCCAGCCCTTCAGCGACGGGTCGCTGACCACGCGCTCGATGATGTCCAGCGACAGCTCGAGGCGGTCGGTTTCCTCGGCGTCCACCGTGCAGCCGATGCCGTAGTGCTTGGCCAGCTGCGCCAGCTCCAGCACGCCGGGCACGAGGTCGGCCAGTACGCGCTCGCGCTTGGCGTGTTCGTAGCGCGGGTACAGCGCCGAGAGCTTGATCGAAATGCCGTGCGATTTCGTCACGTCGCCGTCGGCCTTGCCGCCACGGGCGAGGTTGTCCTTGCCGATGGCGTGGATGGCGCGCTTGTAGTCTTCCAGATAGCGCAGCGCGTCCTTCATGGTCAGCGCGCCCTCGCCGAGCATGTCGAACGAATAGCGGTAGTTGCCGTTGTCGCCCTTGTGCGAGCGTGCCAGCGCCTCGTCGATGGTGCGGCCCATGACGAACTGGTGGCCCATGATCTTCATCGCCTGGCGCACGGCCAGCCGGATCACCGGCTCGCCGACACGGCCGAGCAGGCGCTTGAACGCGCCGTGCACGTCGCGCTTGGTGTCGTCGGCCAGATCCACCAGGTGCCCGGTCAGCATCAGGCCCCAGGTAGCCGCATTCACAAACAGCGATTGCGAACCGCCCATGTGCGCGCGCCAATCGCCGCGCGAGATCTTGTCGCGGATCAGCGCGTCGCGCGTGGCGCGGTCGGGAATGCGCAGCAGCGCCTCGGCCACGCACATCAGCAGCACGCCTTCCTCGCTGCCGAGGTCGTACTGGCGCATGAAGGCCTCGATCGCGCCCTGGTCCCTGGCACGGGCACGCACCCGGCGCACCAGGTCGGCAGCGATGGCCTGCACCTGCGCCTGTTCGGCGGCCGGCAGGCGCGCCTGCTCCAACAGTTCGCGGACGTGGCTGGCTTCGTCCTTCAGCCAGGCGTTGGTGATGGCCTGACGCAGCACGGACGTCGCCGTCGGCAGCTCGGCGGAGAGCAGGTTCCCGGGGGGAGGGGCGGTATTGCTGGACGGTATCGCGTTCATTGCGCATGGCCACGGTTGGATTCGGCCATTTTAATCCGGAAGAGAGGATTTCATAGCCCCTCCGGAGCTTTCGCGGATGGGTCGAAAGCACTGGCACAAGGGCAGTTCACGGGTTTTCGGGGAGTTTTCATTGTTTGTGCTGATTCCGTCATCTAATTGGCCGATGTCGGAGGCGTATGGTGGCGATTTTTGTGTGCACCGCAGCATTCCACAAGCATGAACGGGAGCTTGCCGGTCCGGAGGCGCAGGGCTACCATCGAAAGCGTTTTCCGCGGTAGGGACGCGGTTGCGACATGATCGAGGTGCTTCGGCAGGTTCCCGGCGACTCGCGTGCGCAACTGGTGCTGCATCCCCCACGGGCGCTCAGTGCCCGGCAGTTCGTCCTGTTGTTTGCCGTGTTGGCGGGGTTGATGCTGTTCTCGGCCGGCCTGGGTTGGCTGTCCGGGAACGTATTCGCTCCCGCCTTCGCGTTGTTGCACTGCTTCCTCGTGGGGGCGGCGCTGCGGGCTTCGTGGCGCAGCGGCGACCGCCGGGAAGAGGTTCGTGTAGGGCCGGATTGCGTGGAAGTGATTCCCGCGGCCGGTGGTCCGGCGGCATTCCGGGCGCATCCCTATTGGGTGCGCGTGGTTGTCGAGGAGGAACGGGTCCTGCTGGTTTCCAGCGGCAGGCGGGTCGAAGTGGGGAGTTTCCTCGCGCCTGCCGAACGCCGGGAACTGGCAGCGACGCTGGCAGGCTTGCTCGCGGCCAGCGATGGCCGCAACCGATGACGTCAAGGGTCTAGGCAATGAAGCAAAGCAGTGTGTGGGGCAGGTTGTGCAACTCCGGGTTGGCGCTGGCGGCGATGGCGCTGCCCACGGTGGCATGGGCCCAGGCGGCCGATCCGCAACGGTGGCAACTCAACATGGGCAAGGGCGTCACCCACACCGCACGCATGGCGTGGGACGCGCACATGGTCGCGTTGTGGGTCTGCGTGATCATCGGCGTGCTGGTGTTCGGCGCGATGGGCTATGCGATCTTCAAGTTCCGCAAGTCCAAGGGCGCGGTGCCGGCGCAGTTCAGTCACAACACCAGGGCCGAGGTGATCTGGACCGTCATCCCGATCATCATCCTGGTGGTGATGGCGTGGCCGGCCACGGCCAAGCTGATCGCGATGTACGACACCCGCGACTCGGAAATGACGGTGAAGGTCACCGGCTACCAGTGGATGTGGAAGTACGAGTACCTCGGTGAGAACGTGGCGTTCACCAGCCGCCTGGACCGCAACTCCGACCAGGTCCGCCAGAGCGGCGCGGTGCCGACGATGGAGTCCGACCCGCACTACCTGCTGGACGTGGACAACCCGCTGGTGCTGCCGGTGGATACCAAGGTGCGCTTCGTCATCACCTCCGACGACGTGGTGCACGCGTGGTGGGTGCCGGCGCTGGGCTGGAAGCAGGACGCGGTGCCGGGCTTCGTCAACGAGCGCTGGACCAACATCGAGCAGGAAGGCATCTACCGCGGCCAGTGCGCCGAGCTGTGCGGCAAGGACCACGGCTTCATGCCGATCGTGGTCAAGGCTGTGTCCAAGGAAGCGTTCAAGTCCTGGCTGGCCTCGCGCAAGCCCGCCGCGGCCGATGAAGCCGCCGCGCCGGATGAGCCGGCCACGGAGGAAGCGGTGCAGGACGCCGCCGACGCCCAACCCGCCGAACAGCCGGCGACCGGCGCCTGATACTGCCGCGCGCCGGCCCGTGCCGGCGCGATGCCTGAAACTGGATAATCGAGGTTAGTTGCAATGGCAAACCACGCAGTCGATCACGCCGATCATCACGGCCACCAGCAGGGCTTCATCGAGCGCTGGTTCTTCTCCACGAACCACAAGGACATCGGCACGCTGTACCTGCTGTTCAGCTTCCTGATGTTCATCGTCGGCGCGTTCATGTCGGTGCTGATCCGCTGGGAGCTGATGGAGCCGGGCCTGCAGCACATGAAGCCGGAATTCTTCAACCAGCTCACCACCGTGCATGCGCTGGTGATGATCTTCGGTGGCGTGATGCCGGCCTTCGTCGGCCTGGCCAACTGGATGATCCCGCTGCAGATCGGCGCGCCGGACATGGCGCTGCCGCGCATGAACAACTGGTCGTTCTGGCTGCTGCCGGTGGCCTTCACCCTGCTGCTGATGACCCTGTTCCTGCCCGGTGGCGCACCGGCCGGCGGCTGGACCATGTACCCGCCGCTGTCGTTGCAGGGTGGCTACAACGTGGCCTTCAGCGTGTTCGCCATCCACGTGGCCGGCATCAGCTCGATCATGGGCGCGATCAACATCATCGCCACCGTGCTGAACATGCGCGCGCCGGGCATCGACCTGCTGAAGATGCCGATCTTCTGCTGGACTTGGCTGATCACCGCGTTCCTGCTGATCGCGGTGATGCCGGTGCTGGCCGGTGCGGTGACCATGCTGCTGACCGACAAGTTCTTCGGCACCAGCTTCTTCAACGCCGCCGGTGGCGGCGACCCGGTGATGTACCAGCACATCTTCTGGTTCTTCGGGCACCCCGAGGTCTACATCATGATCCTGCCGGCGTTCGGCGTGATCAGCGAGATCGTGCCCACCTTCAGTCGCAAGCCGCTGTTCGGCTACCAGGCGATGGTCTATGCCACCGCGGCGATTGCGTTCCTGTCGTTCATCGTCTGGGCGCACCACATGTTCACGGTGGGCATGCCGCTGGGAGGCGAGGTCTACTTCATGTTCGCCACCATGCTGATCTCGATCCCGACCGGCGTGAAGGTGTTCAACTGGGTCAGCACGATGTGGAAGGGCTCGCTGACCTTCGAGACCCCGATGCTGTTCTCGATCTCCTTCGTGGTGCTGTTCAGCATCGGCGGCTTTTCCGGCCTGATGCTGGCCATCGTGCCGGCCGACTTCCAGTACCACGACACCTATTTCGTGGTCGCGCACTTCCACTACGTGCTGGTCACCGGCGCGGTGCTGGCGCTGATCGCCGCGGTCTACTACTGGTGGCCGAAGTGGACCGGCCGCATGTACAACGAGTTCTGGGGCAAGGTGCATTTCTGGTGGACGATGGTGTTCGTCAACCTGCTGTTCTTCCCGCAGCACTTCCTCGGCCTGGCCGGCATGCCGCGCCGCATCCCCGACTACAACCCGGTGTTCGCCGACTGGAACCTGATCAGCTCGATCGGCGCGTTTGGCATGTTCGTCACCCCGTTCCTGATGGCCGGCATCCTGCTGGCGTCGCTGCGCAGCGGCAAGCGTGCCGATGCCCGCGCCTGGGAAAGCGCCAAGGGCCTGGAGTGGACGGTGCCGTCGCCGGCGCCGGCGCATACTTTCACGGTGCCGCCGGTGATTCAGCCGGGCGACCTGGCCCACGACGACATCTCGCATTGAGGAACCGCACGGCATGAGCCGCAACGACCCGAAAACCGATGACCTCGCCCTGCGTCGCCGCCGTTCGCGGCGCACCGCGCTGGTTGTCGGCTTCATGGCGGTGCTGATCTACGTCGGCTTCATCCTGTCCGGAGTACTCGCGCATTGACCACACCCGCGCCCACGCCGCGTCCCGCGCGCACCGCCGGCCTGCCCAGGCTGGTCGGCGTGGCGCTGGGCGTGTTCGTGCTGACCTTCTCGCTGGTGCCGCTGTACCGCATCGCCTGCGAGAAGGTGTTCGGCGTGCGCCTGGAGCGCGGTGCCAGCCAGGGCGCGGCGCAGCAGGCCGCCATTGGCAAGCGCACGGTGCGGGTGGAGTTCGACGGCGGCGTCAATTCCAAGCTGCCGTGGGCGTTCCACCCGGAAAAGCTGACGATGGACGTGGTGCCGGGCGAGCTGAACGAGGCGCTGTATTTCGCCCGCAACGACAGCGACCATGCGCTGGTCGGCAGCGCGGTGCCGTCGGTGGCGCCGGCGCGCGCCTCGGGCTATTTCAACAAGACCGAATGCTTCTGCTTCACCGCGCAGACCCTGCAGGCCGGTGAGCAGCGCGAGATGCCGGTGCGCTTCATCGTCGACCCGGACCTGCCCGAAGACGTCCGCACCATCACCCTGTCCTATACCTTCTACAAGAACGACGCGCTGACGACGCAACTGGCACCGGCCACCGCCGGCGGTGCGTCGCACGCAGCCCCCTGATCACGCACCTGGAAGCACACGCAATGGCCCACAACACGCCCGATGCCAACGTCTACTTCGTGCCGAGCAAGAGCAAATGGCCATTTGCCGGCTCCGTTTCCATGCTGGTGCTGATGATCGGCGTGGCCAGCTGGCTCAACGACATCAGCTGGGGGCGCTGGACCTTCTTCATCGGCCTGGCGATGCTGGTGTTCACTATGTTCCTGTGGTTCGGCGACGTGATCCGCGAGTCGGTGGCCGGCAACTACAACCGCCAGGTCGACGGCTCGTTCCGCATGGGCATGGTGTGGTTCATCTTCTCCGAGGTGATGTTCTTCGGCGCGTTCTTCGGCGCGCTGTTCTACACCCGCACCTACGGCGTGCCATGGCTGGGCGGCGAAGGCCACGGCGTGCACACCAACGACCTGCTGTGGGCCGGCTATTCGGCGGCATGGCCGAGCAACGGCCCCGGCGCCATCGGCGGCGCCTTCCAGACCATCCCGGCCTGGGGGCTGCCGCTGATCAACACCCTGATCCTGCTGACCTCGGGTGCCACCCTGACCATTGCCCACCATGCGCTCAAGGCCGGCAACCGCAAGCAGCTGCTGATCTGGCTGGGGGCGACGGTGCTGCTGGGCTGCGTGTTCCTGTTCTTCCAGGCCGAGGAATACATCCACGCCTACAGTGCGCTCAACCTGACCTTGGGCTCGGGCATCTACGGTTCCACGTTCTTCATGCTGACCGGCTTCCACGGCGCGCACGTGGCGCTGGGCACGATCATGCTGATCGTGATGTGGTGCCGTGCCGCCAAGGGCCACTTCAGCCGTGACAACCACTTCGGCTTCGAGGCCGCGGCGTGGTACTGGCACTTCGTCGACGTGGTGTGGCTGATGCTGTTCATGTTCGTCTACGTGCTCTGACGAAGAGCCGGGAACAGGGATCAGGAAACGGGGTGTGCGTGACCGCCGAGGCGGGGAAGGGTGTTCGATGAAGCATCATTCCCCGTTCCCCGCTTTCAGCCGACCACGCCATGCGGCTTGATCCAGCCGCTGTAGATGCCCAGCACCACCAGCAGGATCAATGCCACCGACACCACGATGCGCCGGGTCAGTGCGTTGACCGTGCGCTTGGTCTGGCCGCGGTCGATCATCAGGTAATACAGGCCGGCACCCAGGTTCCAGACGATGACGATCAGAAACGCGATCACCAGCAGTGTTTTCAGTGAATCGTTCATGCGCGGCTCGGTGTATGGGAAGGCCGCGTTATATCACCCGTTGCGGCGGCGATTGTCATGACGCGGCAGCACACGGTGTTTCTCAACTGGCTGCTGGCGCTGGCCGTGGCCGCGTGCTTCAGTGCCCTGGGCGCTTGGCAGCTGCAACGCATGCACGAAAAGGAAGCGTTGCTGGCGCAGTTGCCGCCGGGCCGGGATGCGGCCGTATCGCTGGCGCAGGCATTGGCTGAGCCGGAAGCGCTGCACTGGGTGCACCAGCGGATGCGCTTCCTGCCCGGCACGATCGTGCTGGACAACCAGCTGCGCGATGGCCGCGCCGGGGTGAAGCTCTACCAGGCCGCGCGCGCCGACGTGCCAACCACCGCGGTGCTGGTCGATCTGGGCTGGCTGCCGTTGCCGGCCAACCGCGAGCTGCCGCCGATCCGTGCGTTGCAGGGCGAAATCGACGTGCAGGGGCTGTGGGCGCCGCCACCTTCGGCCGGCATCGCGCTGGGCCCGGCGCTGACGGCAACGGCGCAGCCGCAGGCGTGGCTGGCCACGCGGCTGGACATGCCGGCCATCGCCGCGCAACTGGGGCTGGCAGCCGACGGGCTGGCCGGGCGGGTGCTGCGGCTGGACCCGGCACTGCCGTTCGGCCACGCACGCGACCTCGACCTGTTGCCCAACACGCTGCCGCCTTCGCGCCACCTCGGTTACGCGGTGCAGTGGTTCGCGATGGCGCTGGCGGTGCTGGTGATTGCCGCCGTCCTGCAATGGCGCACGCGGCGGCGCGGCGGGCGCTGAATGCCAAGCCGTGGGAAAATGCCGCGCATGAACGCACTCACTCCCGAACAGCTCGCCGTGCGCACCCGTGGCCGGCGCGTGCTGTTGCTGATCTTCGCGATGTTCTTCGGCTCGATGGCGCTGGCCGGCGCCCTGCGTTTCTCCGGCTGGATGCCGCAGATCAACCGCAACCACGGCCAGTTGTTCGAACCGCCGGTGGACCTGCGCGACGCGCGCCTGCAACTGGCTGACGGCACGCCCTACGCATGGAACCCAACCGCGCGCCACTGGCGCATCGCGCTGGCGCCGGCCGCCGGTTGTGCGCCCGAGTGCGTCATCTTGTCGCAGCAGCTGGACACGGTCTGGCAGCTGTTCGGCCACAATGCGGATAATGTCGAGATCCTCTGGCTGGGCACGCCGCCGCAACAGGTGGCCGCCATGCCCGCGCTGCGGGTGCTGAGCGCCGATACCGCGACGCGGGCGAGCCTGCCCGGCGTCGACGACCCGGCCGGCACGCCGGTGTACGTGATCGATCCCAACGGCTTCGTGGTGCTGCGCTACGCACCCGGCTTCGATCCGGGTGGGCTGCGCACGGACCTGGCCCGGCTGCTGAAACTGAAGTGAGTTCCGTCCGAATGAATGTCCCTGCGCGTCCCGCGCTGCACCGCAATTTCCATCGCCTGGCGTGGTTTGCGCTGATCATGACCGCCAGCACCATCCTGTTCGGTGCGTTCGTGCGCCTGTCCGACGCCGGCCTGAGTTGCCCGGACTGGCCGACCTGCTATGGCCGCGTCACCTGGCCGCAGACGCAGATGGAAGCGGCCCAGCACGTGGCCAGCGAAATCCGTCCACTGGAAAGCCACAAGGCCTGGCGCGAGCAGGTGCACCGCTTCCTCGCCGGCCTGCTCGGCGTGGAGGTGCTGACGCTGGCGCTGCTGGCTGCGCGCCGCCGGCGCCGGGGCGTGCTGCAGGTGCTGGCTGCATCGGTGCTGGTGGCGCTGGCGATACCGCTGTACATGCGTGGCGAACATGCCGCCTCCAGCGCGCTGGCCATTGCCGGCGAGGCGATCCTGCTGCTGGCCGCGCTGCGCTGGTCCAACATCGACCTGTCGCGCGCCGCGGTGCTGACGCTGGCGGTGGTGATCTTCCAGGCGCTGCTGGGCATGTGGACGGTGACCTGGCTGCTCAAGCCGATCGTGGTGATGGGCCACCTGCTCGGCGCGATGCTGATGTTCGGCCTGCTGGTGTGGTCGGCGTGGAAGGCTACGCACCTGCCGATCACCCTGGCCGAGGCGCCGCGGCTGCGCTGGTGGCTGCGCGCCGGCCTGCTGCTGCTGGTGCTGCAGGTTGCGCTGGGTGGCTGGGTCAGCGCCAACTACGCGGCGCTGGCCTGCGGCGGCGGCAGTGCCGCGCTGGACAACTTCCCGCGCTGCGTCAGCCAGTGGTGGCCGCAGCAGAACTACGTCGAGGGCTTCACCCTGTGGCGCGGCATCGGCGTGGACTACGAGGGCGGGGTGCTTGACGGCGCATCGCGCATCGCCATCCAGATGGCGCACCGGATGCTGGCGGTGGTGGTCGCGCTGTACCTGCTGGCGCTGTCGCTGCGCATGTTCCGGCTGCCGGGCATGCGCGGCTGGTCCAGCGCGCTGATCGTGCTGGTGCTGCTGCAGGTCACGCTGGGCATCCTCAACGTCAAGCTCGCCCTGCCACTGGCAGTGGCGGTGATGCACAACGGCGGCGCGGTGGCGCTGCTGTTCGTGCTGGTTTCGCTGCTGGCGCGGCTGCGTGCACCGGAGTGATGGAATGAACGCAAGTCTGCGTGATTACTGGGATCTGACCAAGCCCAGGGTGGTGGCCCTGATCGTGTTCACCGCGCTGGTGGGCATGTTCCTTGCCGTTCCCGGCTGGCCCGACCCCGGCACCGCGCTGGTCGGTGCTATCGGCGTGCTCGGCATCTGGCTGGCGGCCTCGGCCGCGGCAGCGATCAACCAGTTGCTGGATGCGCGCATCGACGCGCGGATGGCACGCACCTCGTGGCGCCCGCTGGTGGTCGGCAAGGTGTCGTCGCGGCAGGTGCTGGTGTTCGCCGCGGCGCTGACCGCGCTGTCGATGACCATCCTGATGCTGTGGGTGAACATGATCACCGCGGTGCTCACCTTCGCCTCGCTGATTGGCTATGCGGTGATCTACACCGTGTACCTCAAGCATGCGACCTCGCAGAACATCGTCATCGGCGGCCTGGCCGGGGCGATGCCACCGATGCTGGGCTGGGCAGCGGTCACCGGCATGCAGGGCGCGTCGGACTGGGCCTATGCCTCGCTGCTGGTGCTGATCATCTTCGTGTGGACGCCGCCGCATTTCTGGGCGTTGGCGATCTTCCGCCGCGCCGACTATGCCAAGGCGGCGGTGCCGATGCTGCCGGTGACCCACGGCGTGCCGCATACGCGCCGGCAGATCCTCGTCTATTCGGTGGTGCTGGTGGTGGTGACGCTGCTGCCGGTGGCCATCGAGATGAGTGGCGTGTTCTATCTCGGCGGCGCCACCGTGCTGAACCTCGTGTTCCTCTGGTACGCGTGGAAGATCCAGAACCCGCCGGACGAGATGTTCAACATGAAGATGTTCGGTTACTCGGTGGTCTACCTGCTGGCGCTGTTCGCCTTTCTGTTGGCGGACCATTGGTTGATGCCCTGACTGCAGGTACGTATTTGCCTGCCATCTCGCAGATGCGGGGCTTGCTCCGCACCTGCGGGTGCGATCGGGTGATTCGGCAACCGCGACGAAAGGCAGGGGTGGCCGCCGCACGGCTCGGCTAGGATGGGGGCGATTCCCGCTGTCGATGACGGTATCCCATGCGCCCCTTGTTCCTCGCCCTTGCCATGACGCTTGCCACGCCCGCTGTCCACGCCGAAAAGCTCACCCTGGAAGCCATTACCGGCAACGCGCCGCTGTCCGGGCCGACGTTGATGAAGCCGAAGGTGGCACCGGACGGTTCGCGGGTGACCTTCCTGCGCGGCAAGGACAGCGACCGCAACCAGCTGGACCTGTGGGAATACGACATCGCCAGCGGCCAGACCCGGCTGCTGGTCGACTCCAAGGTGGTACTGCCCGGTGCGGAGAACCTCAGCGACGAGGAGAAGGCGCGTCGCGAACGCCAGCGCATCGCCGCGATGAGCGGCATTGTCGATTACCAGTGGGCGCCGGATGCGAAGACGCTGCTGTTCCCGCTGGGCGGCGAGCTGTACCTGTACGACCTCGGCATACAGGGCCGGCAGGCGGTGCGCCAGCTGACCCGCGGCGAGGGGTTCGCCACCGACCCGAAGATCTCGCCGAAGGGTGGTTTCGTCAGCTTCGTGCGCGAGCGCAACCTGTGGGTCATCGACCTGGCCAGCGGCAGGCAGGTGCAGCTGACCGCCGATGGCAGCGACACGATCGGCAATGGCGTGGCCGAATTCGTCGCCGACGAGGAGATGGACCGCCACACCGGCTACTGGTGGGCGCCGGACGACTCGGCGATCGCCTTCGCCCGCATCGACGAAAGCCCGGTGCCGGTGCAGAAGCGCTACGAGATGTATGCCGACCGCGTGGAGATGGTCGAGCAGCGCTATCCGGCGGCCGGCGACCACAATGTGTTGGTCAGGCTGGGCGTCGTCGCGCCGCGTGCCGGCGCCACACCGACGTGGGTCGAGCTTGGCAAGGAGCAGGACATCTACCTGGCCCGCGTCGATTGGCGTGACCCGCAGCACCTGACCTTCCAGCGCCAGAGCCGCGACCAGAAGCGGCTGGAGCTGGTCGAGACCACGCTGGCCGATGGCAGCCAGCGCACCCTGGTCACCGAGACCAGCAAGACCTGGGTGCCGTTGCACAACGACTTGCGCTTCCTCGAGGATGGCCGCTTCATCTGGTCGTCCGAGCGCAGCGGCTTCGAACACCTGTACGTGGCCAGCGCCGACGGCGCCACGCTTACCGCGCTGACCTCGGGCGACTGGCCGGTGGATGGATTGCTGGCGGTGGACGAGGATGCCGGCACCGTGTACTTCCGCGCTGGCGTCGAATCGCCGTTGCAAAGCGGCATCCATGCCGTGCCGCTGGCCGGCGGCCAGCCGAAGCGGCTCTCGCGCAGCGGCGGCATGCACAGCGCCGCGTTCGCCAACAATGCCAGCGTCTACGTCGACAGCTGGTCCGACAGCACCACGCCGCCGCAGATCGAGCTGTACCGCGCCAACGGCGAGAAGATCGCCACGCTGCTGGACAACGACCTCGCCGACCCGCAACACCCGTATGCGAAGTACCGCGATGCGCAATTGCCGGTCGAGTACGGCAGCCTCACCGCCGCCGACGGTGCAACCGCGCTGCACTACAGCCTGATCAAGCCCGCCGGCTTCGACCCGGCCAGGCAGTACCCGGTGGTGGTGTACGTGTATGGCGGCCCGGCGTCGCAGACGGTCACCGACAGCTGGCCCGGCCGTGGCGACCACCTGTTCAACCAGTACCTGGCCCAGCATGGCTACGTGGTGTTCTCGCTGGACAACCGCGGTACCCCGCGCCGCGGCCGCGACTTCGGCGGCGCGCTGTATGGCGTGCAGGGCACGGTGGAAGTGGCCGACCAGCTCAAGGGTGTGGAATGGCTGAAGGCGCAGCCGTGGGTGGATGGCGCGCGCATCGGCGTGCAGGGCTGGTCCAACGGCGGCTACATGACTCTGATGCTGCTGGCCAAGGCCTCGGACCAGTACGCCTGCGGCGTGGCTGGCGCACCGGTCACCGACTGGGGCCTGTACGACAGCCACTACACCGAGCGCTACATGAACCTGCCGGCAGCCAACCCGGAGGGTTACCGCGAGGCGCGCATCCTCAGCCACATCGACGGGCTGACCTCGCCGCTGCTGCTGATCCACGGCATGGCCGACGACAACGTGTTGTTCAGCAATTCGACCAGCCTGATGAGCGCGTTGCAGAAGCGCGGGCAGCCGTTCGAGCTGATGACCTACCCGGGCGCCAAGCATGGCCTGTCCGGCAGCAATGCACTGCATCGCTACCGCGTGGCGGAGACTTTCCTCGCGCGCTGCCTGAAGCCTTGAGCAGGTCGGGGCTGCGTCCCCGACACTCCGGGAAAGCCCACGTCGGGGGCGTTACCCCGACCTGCGCGACTGAAGCTTTGAGGGCGTAGCGGGCTCCTACACGGGTAATGGAGATGAGCCCGCGTTACAGCAATCCGTCGCGCTTGACCGCGAGGTAGCGTTCCACCAGCGCCGCGGGCAGCTCCTCGGCGGTGACATCCAGCACCATTACGCGGTGGCTGCGCAGCGCCTCGTGGGCATCGTCGCGTTGCTGCAGGTAGCGGGCGATGGCACCGGCCTGCACGGCGTCGGGCAGGGTTCCGGCTTCGCGTACGAGGGCGTCGTCCAGCTCGCGTTCGCGCAGGCTGGCTACGCAGATCAGATGGCGCTTCTGCAGCAGGCGCACGGCGGCGAGCAGGTCCTCGATGTCCTCGTCGCGCACATTGGTGACCAGCATCACCAGGCAGCGGCGCGGTTGCCGCAGCGACAGTTCGGTGGCGGCGGAGAGGTAGTCGGTGGCCACCGCTTGCGGTTGCAGGTCGTGGCTGGCGCGCAGCAGGGTGTCGATGGCGCCCAGCCCGCGTTGCGGCGCCACCCAGCGGGTCTGGCCGCCGCTGGCGAACAGGCCGACGCCGTCGCCCTGGCGCAGTGCGAGGTAGGACACCACCAGCGTGGCGTTGAGCACGTGGTCGAAGTGTGACAGGCCGCCTTCGTCGGCGAGCATGCGGCGGCCGGTGTCGATCATCATCAGCAGCTGCTGGTTCTTCTCGTCCTGGTACTCGCGCGAGATCAGCTTGCGCGCGCGCGAGGTGGCCTTCCAGTCGATCTGGCGCAGGCTGTCGCCGACGCGGTATTCGCGCATCTGGTGGAAGTCGGTGCCTTCGCCACGGCGGCGCTTGAGGTGGGCGCCGACCACCCGCGAGGCCATTTCCGCGCTGAGCAGCGCCAGCCGGGTGAGCGGGACGAAATTGGGGTACACACGCACCTGTTGCACCGGGCCGGTGATGCGCGAGTGCCGCCACAGGCGCAGTGACGAGTGCAGGCGCAGTTGCACGCCGTCGAAGCGGAAGGTGCCGCGGCTGTCCGGGGTGAAGCGGTAGCTGAAGCGGGTTTCGCTGGCGCGCGCCAGTTTCAGCCGGCGTGGCAGGCCGGTGGCCGTCCAGCCACCGGGCACGAGGTCGAATACGTCCAGCCGTTGCGCGCCGTAGCCGTCCAGTTGCAGCCAGGTTTCGCGTTCGATACCCAGCGCCAAGGTGTCGGGGAGTTCGCGCCGTACCTGTGGGGTGGGCTTGTGCCGGAGCCACAGGGCATCGGTGAGGGTGAGCAGGCCGATGGCGCCCGCGGTCGCCAGCCATGTGCTGGTGGGCAGCAGGTGCAGTGCGACGGGCAGGCCGAGCAGGCTCCAGAGTGCCAGCAGTGCGATCAGCAGCGGGGCGGGCTTCATGGCTGCACCCCCGCACGCAGCGACGCGGCTTTTGCGCCCTCCCTTTTCGCCGTAGGCGAAAGGGGAGGGCGGGGGAGGGGTGCTGTTGCTCCGGCTTTTGACGTTCGGGTCCCCTTCCGCAGCGACGGAGCCGCCGGGAAAAACCCGAAGGGCGGCGTGCAAGGATGCACGCCGTTTTTCGACGAGACAGGGATGTCTCGTCGAAAAATCCCGGCGGCGGAGTGGACCCGACGCGCGTAACGCGTTGGGCGCGGAGGCAGTGCGTGCTTGACCAGCCATTCGGCTGTTGGAAAAGCGTCTCTTTTGGCTACCTTTTCTTTGCATGAGCAAAGAAAAGTAGCTCGCTCCCCGACAGGGGAGCGAAAGCTCTTGACTCTTGGACTTTCGCAGAAATGCTCAAATCCAAAGCTGGAGCAACGGCGAGAATCAAAGCAGGAGCTTGAAAGCAGAGCTTTCACTCCTGCTCCGCAGGAGCGAGTCACCTTGACCAGCCATTCGGCTGTTGAAAAAGCGCCTCTTTGCTTGTGCAAAGAAAAGTAACCAAAAGAAGAGCCTTTCCAACAGCCGAATGGCTGGTCAAGCACAGCCGGACGCGAGCCGATGCGGCTGCGCCGCATCGGTCCCCTGTGCTCCTCGCGGGCCGGGGGGACGGCGCACAACTCGCTTCGCTCAGACACGTGCGCCTCTTCGCCCCCCGTTCCGCAGCGGTGCTCGGCTCGCTCTACGGCAGGGGAAGTCAAAAGCCGAAAGGCATCAGCAAGATCACGGGCAACGGCAGGAGCAAAGGCTCCCCTCCCCAACCCTCCCCTTTCGCCTTCGGTGAAAAGAGAGGGAGTAGGAGCGGGTTGGCGCGCGCTGACGCTCACTTGCGCGGCGCCTCCACCTTCGCCAGCAGCGCGGTCAGCACGTCGTCGGCCGACTGGCCTTCGATCTGCAACTCCGGCGACAGTGCGATGCGGTGGCGCAGCGCCGGCCGCGCGATCTCGCGCACGTCGTCGGGGGTGACGAAGTCGCGCCCGGACAACACCGCCTGCGCCCGCGCCGCGCGCACCAGTGCGATGCTGCCGCGCGGGCCGGCGCCCAGTGCGATGCCCGGCCATTTGCGGGTGGCCGCCACGATCCGCACCGCATAGTCGATCACCTGCGGGTCGACGGTGATCGCCGCCACCGCCTGCTGCACTTCGACGACTTCCGCACCGCTCATCACCCGCGGCACCTGCGACAGGTTGAAGTCGCCGGCGCTGCGGCCGGTGGTGATCGCCTCGACCATGCGCCTCTCGTCGTCCAACTGCGGGTAGTCGATCAGGATCTTGAGCAGGAAGCGGTCCAGCTGCGCTTCCGGCAGCGGGTAGGTGCCTTCCTGCTCCACCGGGTTCTGCGTGGCCAAGGTGAGGAACGGCGGGGTGAGCGGGAACGCGCGACCTTCGATGGTGACCTGGCCTTCCTGCATCACTTCCAGCAGCGCCGACTGGGTCTTGGCCGGGGCGCGGTTGATCTCGTCGGCCAGCAGCAGGTGGGTGAACACCGGGCCGCGGCGGATCTTGAAGCTCTCGGTCTTGGGGTCGTACACGGCGTGGCCGCTGACGTCGCTGGGCATCAGGTCGGGGGTGAACTGCACGCGCGCGTAGTCCAGTTCCAGCGCCTGTGCCAGTGCACGCACCAGCAGGGTCTTGCCGAGGCCGGGCACGCCTTCGATCAGTACGTGGCCGCCGGCCAGCAGTGCGATCAGGATCTGCTCGAGCACGTCGGCCTGGCCGATGAAGGCCTGGCCCACCGCGTCGCGGATGCGCTCGACGCGTTCGATCAGTTCGGCATTGCCGGCCGAAGGCGCGGGGGCGGGGGTGTCGCCGGGAAGGGCGGGGGGAGCGGTCGGGTCGGTCATAGCTGGTTTCTCATCCGGATCAGCAGGGCGATGCGTTCGCGCAGCGCGGCGTCGTCGCGCGAGGCGGGGGCTTGCAGGGCGGTGCGTACCTGTTCGGGCGGCAGGTGCAGGTGCTCGGCGATGGCGCGGGCCTGGGCCTCGCCGCCCAGGGCAGCGGCCAACGGCGCGCGCCGGCGCAGGCGGGCGAGGAAGGCCTGGCGCATGGCGGCGTGCAGCAGCGGCGTCTTGCCGTAGCGGTACAGGTGTTCGCCGCTGGCGCGCACGTGTTCGAGCAGCGAGCGGCGCTCCTCGCGCGGCGAGGGCAGCAGCGCGCCGAAGCGCTGGCTGCGCATCCACAGCCACGCCAGCAGGGCCAGCAGCAGCGGCAGCCAGACCGGCCAGCCGTCACGCAGCAGGGTGCGCCACAACGAGGGTGCCTGCACCGCATAGACCAGGTGGACCGTACCGCGGCCGTAGTTCGGTGCGAGCAGCAGGCGGGCGAGGTCGCGGTGCGGCACGTCGCGCAGGCCGGTGTCGTGTTCGTCGCTGCCGTTGCGCAGGAAATCCATGTCGGACAGCACGTCGACGCGGCCACTGCCGTGGCGCAGCCGCGCGTGCGCGAGGGTGGCGTCGTGGCCGTCGCCCCAGCGCAGTTCGGCGCTCGATGGCGCGGCGAGGGTGAAGCGGTGGCCGCGGCAGAATTCGCTGTGTTCGTCCTGTCCCTTCACCCGCCACGGCTGGCAGCGCGGTGGGACATCGCTGGGCTGGATGCCAAGGCGGCCGAGCAGGGTGGCGTCACCGTCCCGCTCGGGATCGGCTTCGGGCACGCGCAGCAGCAGGTGGCCGCCTTGTTGCACCCAGTCCAGCAGCTGCCCGGCCTCGGCCGGGGCGAGCGTGCGCGGGTCGTCCAGCATCAGCACGCTGTCGCCGGGCTGCAGCTGCATCGCGCGCAGGTCCAGCGTGCGCCGTGATTCGGCCGTGATGCCGTCGCGGCGCAGGGTTTCACGCAGGGCGTACAACGGGTTGTAGGTCGGTTCGCCGTAGGCGGGCAGCGCGACCTGCTCCGGTACGCGCTCGAAACTGCGCAGGAACCACAGCGTCGCCAGCGCCATTGCCAGCAGCGCGGCCAGCGTCGCCAACGCGATGCGCCAGCGCGCGGTCATATCGGCCACCCGTAGTGCCGGTGCAGCGCGTCGACGAGCGCGTCGAATTCATCCGGCGTCGGCAGGCGGCCGGCGTAGGCGGCGTACTGCCAGGTGCGCACGATGCGTGCGAACAGCACGCGGTCGGCTTCCACCGGCATGCGCCGCGCGGCGCGCAGGCATTGTGCCTCGGTGCTGCCTGGTGGCAGCGCAAGGTCGGCGCGTTTGCCAAGCTCGTCCACGCTGGCGCGGTACAGCAACGCCAGCGCGTGGCGTGGTTTGCCCTGCCGCCACAGCTGGCGGGCGCTGGCGAGAACGTCCTGCGGCAGCGTTTCCGGCAGTTGCACCGCCTGCTCGCTGAGCGGTGATTCGGGGGCGGGGCGACGGCGCGCGCTGCCACGCAGCCACGGCAGCCACCAGCGCGCGGTGAACGCCAGCACCAGCAGCAACAGACCGACCACGATCCACAGGATGCCTTCGCCGGCCAGCGCCAGCAGCTTGCCGGCGGTGCGGACGAGGTCGGCGCCGGGGAAGTTCCGCTCCCGTTTGGTTTCCTGCTCTTCCGGTGCGGATTCGGCCTTGCGCTTCCAGCGTTCGACGTTGCGGGTGGCGCCCAGTTGCGGGTCTTCGTAGGCGCGTGCGGCGGCCTGGCGGAAACCGGCGGTATCGGCCTGCTGCCGCGTGCCGAACAGGCTGCCTGGGGTGCCGTCGTTGGCCGGCACCGCGCCCTTGCGGTTGGCATGCAGGCTTGGCGCGTCGTCGGCGTGGCCCTGCGCATGCGCCGGCTGCGCCAGCGGCATGCATGCCAGCAGGACCAGCAGCAGGGGCGCGGTATGGGTCAGCCGCTGGCGCATGCGGCGGAAGGTGATTTCCACGTCCCAGGCTTCCAGCTGGGTGCGGCGGTTGAGGTACAGGCCGAAGCCGGCGCCGCTGTAGAACGGGCCGATCAGGGTCATCGCCGCCCAAGCCAGCAGGTTGAAGCCGAGCCACGCCCATGCCGGGGTGTCCTTGCCGATCAGCGAGGCCGCCGCGCGCAGCGATTCGGGCAGGGCGTCCAGCGGCACGAACATGAAAATCAACGCAATGCCGGCGATTTGCAGCATCGCCTCGAAATGCCAGCACACCCAGGTGAGCAGGCTGGCGTGGCCATAGGCGGCGCTGCTGAGCACGCGCCGCCGCGCGCGGCGGTGGCCGCCGTCGCCGCCTTCGAGCAGGTCCACCGGCATCAGCAGCGCGCGCGCCGGGCCGAGCCGGCGCCAGCCCAGGTAAGCCCACAGCCCGTGCCAGCCCCAGCGCAGCTGTGCGCGCAGGGTGTCGGCGGTGGAAGGCTCGGCGCCGAACGCAC
This sequence comes from uncultured Stenotrophomonas sp., assembly GCA_900078405.1. Taxonomy (NCBI): domain Bacteria; kingdom Pseudomonadati; phylum Pseudomonadota; class Gammaproteobacteria; order Lysobacterales; family Lysobacteraceae; genus Stenotrophomonas; species uncultured Stenotrophomonas sp. The sequence goes on from FLTS01000001.1 coordinate 2,715,283, forward strand.
CGCGCGAGATCACATACAGCGGGATGCGCTCGAACGCCGGCTTCAGCCACCACAGCAGCAGTGCCGGCAGCCAGAAGCTGTCCAGCCACCAGCCGGCGAGGTTGAGCAGCGCGAACACCGGCAGGGTCAACAGCAGCCACGGCTTCCAGATCGCGGCGGCGTGGCGGCGCACCAGCGCGGTGCCCAGTTCCATCGCCTCCCATTGGCTGCGGCTGCGCAGCACCACGTCGAGCCGGTCAAGCCGCATCGCCGCCCCCGTGCCCGCCGCGCCACAGCCAGGCGATCACCAGCGTCCACAGCACGCCGGAGACGGTGAACTTGCCCCACGCCGGCACCCAGGGAATGGACGACCAGAACGCTTCGATGAAGGCCGCCACCAGCAGCATGAACGCCACGCCGAGGCACAGCCGCGCGCCGATCGTGCCGCCTTCCACCAGCGCGTCGATGCGGCGCTGGCGGCCCGGCGCCAGCAGCCGCAGGCCCAGCTGCAGGCCCGCGCCGCCGGCAATCACGATGGCGGTCAGCTCGAACGGCGCATGCCCGGCCACGAAGCGCCAGAACGGGTCGCCGGAGCCGATCTGCTGCAAATGCCCGGCCACCGCGCCGATGGTGATGCCGTTGAACAGCAGCACCAGCACCGTGCCGACGCCGGCCAGCAGGCCGCTGGCGAAGGTGCGCAGGCCGATGCTGATGTTGTTCATGATGTAGTGGCCGAACATCGCCCAGTCGGTGCCGCTGTCGCGGCCGAGGCGGTCGGCGGCTGGGTCGTACATCTTTTCCATCTGCGTGATCTGCCGCGGGTCGAGCAGCAACTGCACCAGGTCGGGCTGGTATTGCAGCAGCACGAACACGGCCACCAGCGGCGCCACGAACAGCGCGCAGGCGGCCCACATCGCCGCGCCCTGGCTGCGCACCAGCTGCGGGAAGCCGGCGAACAGGAATTCGGCCGCGCGCTGCCAGCGCGGCGGCGGCGTGCGGTAGAGCAGGTTGTGGCCCTGCTGCATCAGCTGCTGCAGGTGTTCGACCAGTTGCGGGCTGTAGCCGCGCTGGCGCGCCAGCGCCAGGTGCTGGCACAGGCGCCGGTAGCGCTCGGGAATGGTTTCGTCGCCGGGAAGGCTGGCATCGAGGGTGCCGCGCAGCTTGCGCGCGCGACCGCCGCGGCGTTGCAGCCACTGCTCGAACTGCTGCCATTCGTGCTGGTGGCGGGTGACGAACTGCTCCTGCCTCATCGCCGCCCCAGCAGCCAGTTGGCGATCGCGTACAGGCGCAGCACGCCGGTCTTGCCCTGCGCCTGGCTCAGCGGGCTGGCGATGTCGGCCAGCTCGCACTGGCGCGCGTCGGCCAGCGCCGGCGCGCGGTCGGCGAAGGCGATCACCGCCATCTGCTCGGCCGGTTGCAGTGGCAATGGCGGGGCCAGCACGGTGTCGATGCGTGCCGGTGGCGTCGCCGGTGGTGCCGGCGTGTGCACCACCAGGGTGCCGGCGACGAGGTCGCCGAGGCGGCGGCCGTGGCGGTCGCACAGGCAGGCCACCAGCCCCAGCGCATAGCCGAACGGCAGCATGTCCACGGTGCGCAGCAGGTTGCGCACGATCGCCGGCATCCAGCCCAGCGGCGCGCCGTCGCGTGCGACCACGTGCAGGCCCAGCGCGCGCTTGCCGAGGGTACGGCCGTGCCAGGCTTCCAGCACGATCGGGTAGGCCCAGAACATCAGGAACATCAGCCCCAGGTAGAGGCCGCGACCGAGCCCGCCCAGCGCCGCCAGCAGCGGACTCATCAGCGCCAGCACGCCGAAGCGGACGCCCAGGTCGAGCAGCCACGCCAGCGCGCGCGGCACCGGTCCGGCGGCTGGCAGCTGCAGCGGCACGCCCTCGGGTGTGACGACCTCGCGGAAGGTGTCGAGCATGGGCCGCGCAGTGCTCAACGAACGGCCACCGGCACTGCGCGGGAAGGGGCGTTGTCGCCGCCGGAAAGGGCGGGTGATCCGGCCCGGGAGGATGCCGCTGGCATGGGGGTCTCTGCTGCGTCCTTGTCAGTGGCCGACTTTAACCGCCCCCACCGGCAAAACCCAGCCTGTGCGCGGCCGTGCCGGCGTCGGGCTCAGCGCACGGTGCGGTTCCCGCGGTCGCCGCCGAACAGCTTCCTGGCCGCGCCACCCAGGACCACCACGCCGATCAGCAGCAGCTTCCAGAACTTGGCCAGCAGCAGGCCGAGCTTGGCGAACAGGCCGGCCTTGGCCGCCAACCCGCCGCCGATCAGCGTGGCCACGCCGTAAGCGGCAACCTTGTCGGTCTTCGGGTTGTGGTCGGCGTAGCGCGCGCCCTGCTCGAACTCGGCCATCGGCAGCAGCTTTTCCATGCCCTCGCGCACCTGCGCCAGTTCGGCCATGCCCGATATCGCGTTCAGGCTCAGGTAGCCGTGGCGGCCAAGCACGCGGATGTCGTAGTTGAGCGAATGGTCGGGGTGGCCGTTGAACTCCAGCTCCTTGGCCCAGTACAGCTTGTTGCTGGCGCCGTCGTAGCGCGGCGGCACCGCCCAGCCGACCAGCTGCAGCGTGCCGTAGCCGGCCTTCTCGCGTTCGGGGTTGGCTTCGCGGGTCTGCTCCTGCATTTCGCGCAGGAGCTTGCTGTAGTCGATCTTGCTGGCATCTTCATCGGACACGTAGCCGTCGTCGGCGTAGGTGACCACCACCGCCCAGCTGCCGTCATCGGCCAGCCCGGGGCTGCGCGGCACGATCATGCCCAGCACGCTCTCGTCGGGCGGGTTGCCCCACATGTCCTCCAGCACGCGTCGCGCATCGGTCTGGTCGAGGTAGCGGAAGTCCGCATCCAGATTGAAGCGGGCCTTGGCCTGCGACACCTCGATGGCACCGCTGCGGAACTGCAGCGACTGCAGGAACTGCTCCACGCTGATGCCCTCGTCCTCCTGCGCGGCGGCGGTGGACGGGGCCATGCACAGCAGCGACGCGGCCACCAGCAGGCCCATCGACATGGATCTGATCGACATCGGTCTTCCTTTTCCTTGGGAGGGCGTCCCCACGCCCGGGGACGGCAGTGTGCGGCAAGGCCGAAGATGGAGGCAACGGGGTATGGGCGGGATGCCGGCAGGCCCGCAACGGGTGGGCGATCCGGGTCAGCCGGCCATGCCGAGGTACTTGTCCTTCAGACGCACGTAGTGGTCGGCCGAATAGCGCAGGCCCTCGATGTCCTTTTCGCTCAGTTGCCGCATGAGTCGCGCCGGGTTGCCGGCCCACAGCTCGCCGCTGCGCACCTGCTTGCCGGGGCCGATCACCGCGCCGGCGGCGATGAAGGCATTGGCCTCGATGACTGCGCCGTCGAGGAGGCAGGCGCCCATGCCGATCAGGCAGTAATCGCCGATGCTGCAGGCGTGGATGATGCAGCCGTGGCCGACGGTGACGCCTTCGCCGATGAGCGTGGGGTAGCCGCCCTTGTTGTACGGGCTGTCGTGGCTGACGTGGATGATGCTGCCGTCCTGCACGTTGCTGCGCGCGCCGATGCGTACGTGGTTGACGTCGCCGCGGATCACCGTGCCCGGCCATACCGAGACGTCGTCGCCCAGTTCCACCTCGCCGATGATGGTGCAGGCGGGGTCGATATAGACGCGCTGGCCGAGGACGGGGTGTTTGTCGAGGAAGGGGCGGATGGCGGTCATGGCGATGGGTGTGGTGGGAATGTCGCAGGTGCGGGGCTTGCCCCGCACAGGGCATTGCCGGGAGGGCGCAGCACCGGGCAAGCCCGGTGCCTGCGAGGTGTTATTTCACCAATTCCGAACTGACCACCATGTCCAGCACGTAAGCCAGCGATGAACCGTCGGCCGGCGGGTTCTTCACCGTGTAGCGCTTGACCCGCAGCACGTTGCGCACGCCCGGTTCATGGTCGTAGCCCTCGATGCCGCCGTGGAAATTCTCGTAGGCGCCGCGCTCGCCCTGTTCCAGGCCGTTGCCGTCGTAATGCACTTCACGCACCTGCAGGCACTGCGCGTCCTTTATCACCCCGTGCGAGCAGGGTTTGGTCTGCGCATCGACGTCGAGGAACACGGTTTCGCCCTCGCCGCCGTAGCGGGTTTCGGCGGTGGGTTCGCCACGGAAGCGCAGCACGTCGCCGCCGGCGGTGGCCAGCACCAGCGTGGTGGCGTCCAGCTGCTGCACCTTCAGCGTGCCTTCCAGGCGGCTGCCGGCGGCCTGGTCCAGCGCCATCAGCGCGTCGTCCGCGCAGGCCATCATCGTCGAGGCCATCGGCGCGACGGTCAGGGTGTCGCCGCTCAGGCCGTAGCTGCCGCCCATGCGGTTGCAGGTGTTGGCTACCGACAGGCGGCCATCGCCGAAGTCCAGGGTGACCGGCTTGTCGGCGCGCACGAACAGGGCGTCGATGCGCGCGCCGCTGCCGTCGCTGGCGTCGTCCAGCCGCCAGTGGTTGGCGGCCAGCAGGCCGGTGTCGATGGCTGCTGCCGGGGTGGTGGTTTCGGTGGTCGCCGTGGCCGCGGTGGCGGCCTCACCCTTGTCGGGGGCGTTGCAGGCGGCGAGCAGAGCGATGGGCAGGGCAAGCAGCAGGATGCGCTTCATGTCGTATTCCTTGGGAAGCAGTGGAAAGGTCGGCAGGGGAAACGCGCACTGCCGCCGGAAGGGGTTGCCCGTGGCTTCCCGCGTTCAGTTCCCGGCAGGCAGCAACAGCAGCAGCGCGGCCCCCAACGCCAGCCGGTATAGCGCAAACCCCGTGAAGCGGCGGTGCTTGATGTAGCCCAGCAGCCACTTCACCACGATGAAGCCGGTGACCACCGCGGCGGCGAAGGCCAGGCCCACCTCGCCCCAGTTCTCGTGGCCGAGCCCGCCGTGGCGCAGCTGTTCGAGGAAGGCATAGCCGCTGGCCGCGAACATGGTGGGGATGCCGACCAGGAACACGAATTCGGTGGCCGCCGCGCGCCGGGTCAGGCCCAGCAGCATCGCCAGGAAGATCGCCGCGGCCGAGCGCGAGGTGCCGGGGAACACGCCGGCCACCACCTGCGCCAGGCCCACCGCGATGGCCACTTTCCAGGTCACTGTCTGGCTGTCGGGCAGGCGCCCGGCGAAGCGCTCGGCCACCAGCATCCAGACGCCGCCGAGCAGCAGCGCCCAGGCCACCGGCGTCACCGTTTCCGGCAGTTCCCAGCCTGCCAGCCGCACCGGCAGGCCGACCACGGCAGTGACCAGAAAGGCGACGCCCAGCTTCATCACGTAGTCGCGGTTCTCGCGCTCGCCCAGCCCGGTGGCCAGCAACCACAGCCGCTGCCGGAACACCAGCAGCACCGCGAGGATGGCGCCGGCCTGGATGACGATGTTGAAGAAGTCCGAACGCGCGCCCAGCCAGCGTTCGGCGATCAGCAGGTGGCCGGTGCTGGAGATGGGCAGGAATTCGGTGAGGCCTTCGAGGATGCCCAGCAGCAGGGCGGAGAGCGTGTTCGACATGGGGGACGGGCGGCGGCAAAGGCCACAGGATAGGTCATCGGCAGGATTGCACGCTTATGGTGCAAATCTGATGGTTGCGCACTGAATTGGTGCGCACCCCGGCAGGAAAAGGATTGTATTTCATTGAAAATCAACGTTTTGGAATGTTGGCATGTGGTTTGCTTCATTCATGCCATCCATCACCAAGCGAGGCGTTGTCGATGTCACTGGAAAACGTTGAGAAGCTGATCAAGGACAACCAGGTCGAGTTCGTCGACCTGCGTTTCGTCGACATGCGCGGCATCGAGCAGCACGTGACCTTTCCGGTTTCGGTCGTCGAGCCGTCGCTGTTCGAGGAAGGCAAAATGTTCGACGGCTCCTCGATCACCGGCTGGAAGGGCATCGCCGAATCGGACATGGTGCTGATGCCCGACGCCGACAGCGCCTACCTCGATCCGTTCTACGCCGACCCGACGCTGGTGCTGACCTGCGACGTGCTCGACCCGGCCACCATGCAGGGCTACGGCCGCTGCCCGCGCGGCATCGCCAAGCGTGCCGAGGCCTACCTGAAGTCCAGCGGCGTGGCCGAGCTGGCGTTCTTCGGCCCGGAGCCGGAGTTCTTCATCTTCGACTCGGTGCAGTTCGCCAACGACATGGGCCACACCTTCTTCAAGGTCAATTCCGAGGAAGGCGCGTGGAACACCGGCAAGAGCTATGACGGCAGCAACAGCGGCTACCGGCCGACGGTGAAGGGCGGCTACTTCCCGGTGCCGCCGACCGATTCGCTGCACGACATCCGCGCCGAGATGTGCAAGGTGCTGGAGCAGGTCGGCATCGAGGTCGAAGTGCACCACCACGAGGTGGCCAATGCCGGCCAGTGCGAGATCGGCGCCAAGTTCAACACCCTGGTGAAGAAGGCCGACGAGCTGCTGCGCATGAAGCACGTCATCAAGAACGTGGCCCACCGCAACGGCAAGACCGCCAGCTTCATGCCCAAGCCGATCGTCGGCGACAACGGCAGTGGCATGCACGTGCACCAGTCCATCTGGAAAGACGGCCAGAACCTGTTCGCCGGCAACGGCTACGCCGGGCTGTCCGAGTTCGCCATGTACTACATCGGCGGCATCTTCAAGCACGCCCGCGCGATCAACGCCTTCGCCAACGCCGGCACCAACAGCTACAAGCGCCTGGTGCCGGGCTTCGAGGCGCCGGTGATGCTGGCCTACTCGGCGCGCAACCGCTCGGCCTCGTGCCGCATCCCGTGGGTGTCCAACCCGAAGGCGCGGCGCATCGAGATGCGCTTCCCCGACCCGATCCAGTCCGGCTACCTGACCTTCACCGCGCTGATGATGGCCGGCCTGGATGGCATCAAGAACCAGATCGACCCGGGTGCGCCTTCGGACAAGGACCTGTACGACCTGCCGCCGGAAGAGGAGAAGCTGATCCCGCAGGTCTGCTCCTCGCTCGACCAGGCTCTGGAAGCGCTGGACAAGGACCGCGAGTTCCTCAAGGCCGGCGGCGTGATGAGCGACGACTTCATCGACGCCTACATCGCCATGAAGATGAAGGAAGTGACCGCGTTCCGCGCCGCCACCCACCCGCTGGAATACCAGCTGTATTACGCCTGCTGATGCAGGGGCGGCCGTCGCGGTGCGGCGGCCGCCTTGCACCCCCTTGCTGCCGGGAATGGCGGCGATGGCAAAGTCCCTCCCTCCCGCTTTCGCCATCGCCGCCGCCCGGCGGCAACCCGGGCAGCACCAGCAACACCAGAGCAGTGGCAAGAGCACCCGGAAACGCGCGGCGCGGGCAATGCTTCCTTCCCCGCGTGATTCGACCGCAGCGTGTTTCCGGCGCAACAGCCAGCGGCCGCTCCATGGCCGGTGGATGGCACGACGCCGGCCCGCAGCCGCGGGCCGGTTTCCTCCACATCGGGACCTGCGCATGAAACTGATCTTCGCCATCATCCGCCCGTTCAAGCTCGACGAGGTGCGCGAAGCCCTGGGCGAGCAGGGCGTTTCCGGCATCACCGTCACCGAGGTCAAGGGCTTCGGCCGGCAGAAGGGCCATACCGAGCTGTACCGCGGCGCCGAATACGTCGTCGATTTCCTGCCCAAGATCCGCATCGAAACCGCCGTCACCGACGAGCAGGTCGACGCGGTGATCGAAACCCTGCAGGCGGCCGCCGGCACCGGCAAGATCGGCGACGGCAAGATCTTCGTTACCCCGCTCGAACAGGTGGTGCGCATCCGCACCGGCGAAACCGGCGCAGACGCGCTTTGACCCCCACTGCCCGGATCGGCGCGGTTGTCCCTTGCGGGAGAAGGGGGCATGAAGGGGCGGATGAGGGACGGACGGAGTCCATCATGTCTGAACCATCCGGACTCCGTTTGCCCCTCACCCGAACCCCTCTCCTGATAGGAGAGGGACTCTGAAAGCCGACCCCCGGGCGCTGATCCAGCCATAACCGGAGACGAAAATGCGAACGGAATTTTTCACCGGGTTGAACACCCGGTTCGGTGGTCTGTGCCTGTCATCCCTGCTTGCCGGCCTCGCGCTGGCGGTGCTGCCCCTCGGCGCATCGGCACAGGAAGCCGCGCAGACGGCAGCCACATTCGAGCGCGGCGACGTGGCGTGGATGCTCACCGCCACGCTGCTGGTGCTGATGATGGTGGTGCCGGGGCTGGCGTTGTTCTACGGCGGGCTGGTGCGCGCCAAGAACGTGCTGTCGGTGCTCAGCCAGGTGCTGGTGGTGTTCTCGCTGGTGCTGATGCTGTGGGTGGCCTATGGCTACAGCGCGGTGTTCAGCGATGGCAACACGCTGTTCGGGTCGTTCACGCAGTTCGCTTTCCTCAAGGGCTTCACCCCCGATTCGGTTGGCAACACGCCGGTCGCCGGCCTGCCGGATTACCTGTTCGTGGCGTTCCAGTCCACCTTCGCCGGCATCACCGCGGCACTGGTGGTCGGCGCGTTCGCCGAGCGCATCCGCTTCCGCGCGGTGCTGCTGTTCTCGGCGCTGTGGTTCACCCTGAGCTACATCCCGATGGCGCACACCGTCTGGGGTGGCGGCTGGCTGGGCGAGATGGGTGCCATCGACTTTGCCGGCGGCACCGTGGTCCACATCAATGCCGGCGTGGCCGGGCTGGTGGCGGCCTGGTTCGTCGGCAAGCGGCTCGGCTACGGCCACGCCGCGCTCAAGCCGCACAACCTGCCGCTCACCTGGATCGGCGCGATGCTGCTGTGGGTGGGCTGGTTCGGCTTCAACGCCGGCTCGGCCGCCGCCGCCGATGGCGTGGCGGCGCTGGCCTTCATCAACACCCTGCTCGCCACCGCCGCGGCGGTGCTGGGCTGGACCGGGCTGGAAGCCGTCACCAAGGGCCACCCGTCGGCACTGGGCGCGGCCTCCGGCGCGGTGGCCGGGCTGGTCGGCATCACCCCGGCCTGCGGCACGGTGGGGCCGCTGGGCGCCATCGTGATTGGTCTTGCCAGCGGCATGGCCTGCGTGTGGGGCGTCACCGGGCTCAAGCGCCTGCTGCGCGCCGACGACACCGCCGACGTGTTCGGCGTGCACGGCGTGGGCGGCATCGTCGGCGCGCTGCTCACCGGCGTGTTCAGCGCGCAGTCGCTGGGCGGGACCGTGGCGGACATGGACATCGGCCACCAGCTGTGGGTGCAGGCGGTCAGCATCGGCTTCACCGTGGCATGGTGCGCGGTGGTCACCGCCCTGATCCTGTTGCTGGTGCGCGCGCTGGTCGGCCTGCGCGTCAGCGAGGAAGCCGAGCGCACCGGGCTGGACATCAGCACGCATGGCGAATCGGCCTACGAGGCCTGAGCCGATGGTGCGCGTGGGCCGGCATGACGCCATTCACGGGGAGGCTTTGCACTATATTGGTGCAATGGATGCCGCCCACGCCGCCCCTTCACTGGAACAACTGGCCACGCCACTGGTGTGGACCGGCGCCGACGGACGCATCGTCGGTGCCAACCCCGCGTTCTGCCGCTGGCTGGGGGTGAGCGTGCGGCGCCTGCTGGGCCAGCCGCTGGCCTCGCTGGAAGTGCAGGACGACGCACTCGCCAGCCGCCTGCTGGCCCCGGACGCGGAAACCATCCGCCTGCCGCGGCTGGCGCTGGCCCTGCCCGGCGAGGCGCCGCGCTTCGCCGACGGCTGGCTGAGTGGGCGGGAAGATGGCTGGTTGCTGGAGGCGCACCCGGTGGACGAGTTTCCCGCCGCCGACCCGGCGCAGGTATTGCCGGGCGCGTTCAGCGCCGCGCTCAAGGGATTGGCGCACGAACTGCGCAATCCACTGGCCGGGTTGAAGGGCGCGGCCCAGTTGCTGGCGCGCCGCGCCCACGGCCGCGATGTCGAGGAGCGCGAGCTGGTGGAGCTGATCGGCGTCGAGATCGAACGCCTGAACACCCTGCTCGAACAACTGCTGTCGCCGGCCCCGCCGCGCCCGCACGCGCCGCTGAACATCCACGCCGTGCTGGAGCGCGTGTTGCGGCTGGTCGAAAGCGAAGCCGGCTGGTCACTGCAACTGCAACGCGACTATGACCCCAGCATTCCCGAGCTGCCCGGCGACGGCGACCGCCTCACCCAGGCACTGCTCAACCTGGTGCGCAACGCCATCCAGGCCGGCGCCACCCGCATCACCCTGCGCACCCGCGTCGAGCACGGCCTGCGCATCGCCGAGCAATTGCACCCGCTGGCATTGCGGCTGGAAGTGGCCGACGACGGCCGCGGCGTGCCGGAGGAACTGGCCGAACACCTTTTCCTGCCGCTGGTCAGCGGCCGCGCGGAGGGTACGGGGCTGGGGCTGGCGTTGGCGCAGCAGGTGGCGCGCGAGCATCGCGGCACCTTGAGCTACCGCTCGCGGCCGGGGCATACGGTATTCACGGTGCTGCTGCCGTTGCCGGGCGTGGAGGCAGGCGATGCTTGATGCGTCTTGTGACAGGGCCGTCCGCGTCTTTGCCTCCCATAGGTCGGGGGCTTGCCCCCGGCGGAAATTCTCCTCTTCGTTTTCGTTCAGAACGGAGCCTGCTTTTGCTGCTGCTGCTGCTGCTGCTGCTGTTGCCCGTGATTTTGCTCCCCAGCTTTTGACTTCCCCCGCCGTAAAGCGAGCCGAGCACCGCAGCGGGACGGGGGGCAAAGAGGCGCACGTGTCTGAGCGAAGCGAGTTGTGCGCCGTCCCCCCGGCCCGCGAGGAGCGCAGGGGACCGATGCGGCGCAGCCGCATCGGCTCGCGTCCCGGCTGTGCTTTCTTTTGGTTACTTTTCTTTGCACAAGCAAAGAAAAGTGACTCGCTCCTGCGAAGCAGGAGTGAAAGCCCTGCTTTCAGGCTTTTCTTGAAGTTCTGCCTTCATACGAAGCAGGGAAGCAGGAGCAAAGGCTTTCGCTCCCCTTTCGGGGAGCGAGCTACTTTTCTTTGCTCGTGCAAAGAAAAGGTAGCCAAAAGAAAGCACGCCCTGCCTCCGCGCCCAACGCGCTACGCGCGTCGGGTCCACTCCGCCGCCGGGATTTTTCGACACGACATCCCTGTCGTGTCGAAAAACGACGTGCATCCGTGCACGTCGCCCCTGCGGGGTCTTGTCCGTCGGCTCCGTCGCTGCGGAAGGGAACCCGAACGTCAAAAGCTGAAAGCAAAATCACGAGCAACAGCAACAGCAACAGCAACAGCAACAGCAACAGCAACAGCAACAGCAACAGCTGGCTCCTCTCGTGCCTGCAACGGCATGCATCCTGGCGGCCGAATCGCCCATCACTTGCGGGGGCGCAATGAAACCCACTGACACCCAAGCCCACACGCTTTGGGTCGTCGATGACGACCGCTCGGTGCGTTTCGTCCTCAGCACCGCCCTGCGCGATGCCGGCTACGCCGTCGAAGGCTTCGACAGCGCCGCCGCCGCGCTCGACGCACTCACGCGGCGCCCGCCACCGGCACTGCTGTTCACCGACGTGCGCATGCCCGGCGACGACGGCCTGGTATTGCTGGAGAAACTCAAGGCCGCGCATCCGCAACTGCCGGTGATCGTGATGTCGGCGCATACCGACGTCGCCAGCACCGCCGGCGCGTTCCGCGGTGGCGCCCACGAATTCCTGTCCAAGCCGTTCGATCTGGACGACGCGGTGGAACTGGCGCGGCGCACGCTGCCGGAAACCGATACCGCATCGCCGGAAACCACGCCCGCTCCGGCGAAGCACGCCGGCCCGCCGCAACTGATCGGCGACACCCCGGCGATGCGCGCGCTGTTCCGCGCCATCGGCCGCCTCGCACAGGCGCCGTTGTCGGTGCTGATCAATGGCGAAACCGGCACCGGCAAGGAGCTGGTGGCCAACGCGCTGCACCGCGAATCGCCGCGCGCGCGCGGTCCGTTCGTCGCGCTCAATACCGCCGCCATTCCCGCCGAACTGCTGGAAAGTGAACTGTTCGGCCACGAAGCCGGCGCATTCACCGGCGCCAGCAGGCGCCACATCGGCCGCTTCGAGCAGGCTGATGGCGGCACCCTGTTCCTCGACGAAATCGGCGACATGCCGCTGCCGCTGCAGACCCGCCTGCTGCGGGTGCTGGCCGAAGGCGAATTCTTCCGCGTCGGTGGTCGCGAGTTGATCCGCGTCGACGTGCGCGTGGTCGCCGCTACCCACCAGGACCTGGAAACGCTGGTCGAACAGGGCCGCTTCCGCGCCGACCTGCTGCACCGGCTGGACATGGTACGGCTGTGGCTGCCGCCGCTGCGCGAACGCATCGACGATGTGGCGCAACTGGCCGCCACCTTCCTGGCCAGCGCCGCACGCAGGCTCGACGTGCCGCGCAAGCACCTGTCCACCGCCGCCGTGCAGGCGCTGCGCCAGCACGACTGGCCCGGCAACGTACGCGAACTGGAAAACGTCTGCTGGCGGCTGGCCGCGCTGGCCGTGGCCGACGCCATTTCCGCCACCGACGTGCGCGCGGCGCTGGCGCGCGGCGGCCGTCGCCGCCCCGCCACCGCCGACGCCACGCCCGAACAGTGGGATCATGCATTGGCCGCATGGGCCCGGCAGCGCCTGTCCGAAGGCGCCAGCGGCCTGCACGCCGAAGCGCGCGAGCGCATGGAGGCCGCATTGCTGGAAGCGGCGCTGGCTTTCACCGACGGCCACCGTGGCGAAGCCGCCGCGCGCCTCGGCATCGGCCGCAACACCATCACCCGCAAACTCGGCTCCGGTCGCCGCCGCTGAGTGTTGCCATCCTGCCGCGTGAACGGGCCGTGTATGATCGGCCATCGATGGAAACACAGCCCCCCTCTGCGGACATCACCGGTCTGATCCGGCGTTGGCAACATGGCGACCGTGAGGCCAGCGCGGTATTGGCCGAAGAGGTCTACCAGGAGTTGCACGGCATCGCCGTACGCCGGCTGGCGCATGGCGGGCAGGCGGGCCTGCAGGCTACCGAGTTGCTGCACGAGGCCTGGATACGGCTGTCGGCGAACCGGCATCCATTCCAGTCGCGCGCTCACTTCTACGCGGTGGCGGCGCTGAAGATGCGTTGCCTGCTGGTCGATCTGGCGCGCATGCAGGCCAGCCAGAAGCGCGGTGGCGAGCTGCGCCCGCTGACCCTGACGGTGACGCTGCTCGATCCCTCGCCGCAACCGGAGGACCTGCAGCTGATGGCCGAGGCCTTCGACCAGCTCACGCAGATGGACGAACGCAAGGCACAGGCGTTCGCGTTGAACGAACTGGCCGGCTTCAGCGTAGCCGAAACCGCCGAGCTGCTCGAGGTTTCCCCGGCCACCCTGCAGCGTGACCTGCGCTTCACCCGCGCCTGGCTGGCGACCCGCCTGTCATGTTGAACGCCGACGCATGGGCCCGCCTGGGCGAGCTGTTCCACCAGGCCACCGAGCTGCCCGAATCCGAGCGCACCACCTTTGTCCACGCCCATACCGGCGATGATCCGGAGCTGCAGCGCGAACTGCTGGCGCTGATCGCGGCCGACACCGACGCCACCCGCCGCCTGCGCGACCCGCTGCAACACGCGGCCGAGGCGACGCTGCGCGCAAGCGACCCCGAGCTGCCGCCCGGTACCCGCTTCGGCCCGTGGGCGCTGGAGCGGGTCATCGGCAGCGGCGGCATGGGCCGGGTCTACCTGGCGCGCCGTGCCGACGGCGCCTACGAGCGCGAAGTCGCGTTGAAGCGGGTGCGCACGCCGGCGCTGGACGCGCGCCGCCACGGCCATTTCGAATACGAATGCCGGCTGCTGGCGCAGATGCAGCACCCGGCCATCGCGCAGATCCACGACGCCGGCATCGAGCCCGACGGCCACGCCTGGCTGGTGATGGAATACATCCGCGGCCAGCCGATTTCGACCTGGTGCGACCAGCACGCGTCGAGCCTGCGCCAGCGCGTCGAACTGCTGGTCAAGGCCGGGGAGGGCGTGCAGCACGCGCACCAGAAGGGTGTGATCCACCGCGACCTGAAGCCCGGCAACGTGCTGGTCGGCAACATCGATGGCCAGCTTCTGCCGAAGATCATCGACTTCGGCATCGCCGTGGAAACCGACGCCGAAGGTGAAGTATCCGGTGGTGGCACGCCCGGCTACATGAGCCCGGAGCAGGCGCGCGCGGGCAGCGAGGCCGATGCGCGCAGCGATGTCTATTCGCTCGGCGCGATGCTGCACGAGCTGGCCTGCGGCATGCACCCGCAAGCCGGCGCGGTACTCGCACCGTCACAGTGCCTGCAGGCGTTGCCGGCGCACAAGCAGCACGAACTGGCGGCATTGCGCGCCACCACGCCGCGCGCGCTGCGCCGTGAACTGCGCGATGGCGTGGATGCCATCGTGCTCAAGGCGACTCAGGCCGAGTGCAGTGCACGTTACGAATCGGTGTCCTCGTTGCTGGACGACCTGCGGCGCTGGCTCGCGCACCATCCGCCACGCGCGGCGGGTCGTGCGCGCTGGCTGGCGGCCCGCAAGTTCGTGCGCCGCAACCGGCTGGTGGTATCCGCCGCCGGGGTGATCGCCACCGCGCTGGTCGCCGGCCTGCTGGTCACCAGCTGGTCCCTGCGGCAGGCACGGCAGGAAGCGGCACGGGCCAAGGTGACCTCGGACTTCCTCGCCTCGGTGCTGGACAGCGTGGACCCGGCGATCTCGCAGGACCTGGACAAGACCCTGATGCTGCGCGTGCTCGACGATGCCTCGAAGCGTGCGGGGCGGGAACTGGCGGCCTGGCCGGACATCCAGGCCGACGTGGAGCTATTGATCGCCATCAACCAGATCAGCCTGGAGGAATACGACCGCGCCATCGCCCACCTGCAATCCATCCGCGAGCTGGCCGCCAGCCGCCCGGACGCGCTGCGCTTCCAGCACCTGCGCGCGTTGCAGGTGCTGGGCGACGCCTACTTGTCCGCCGATCGCCTCAAGGAGGCACAGGCCACGCTCGACGAAGGCATCGCCCTGGCCGAGCGCAGCCAGCCCGAATACCGCTGGCTGCTGCTGGACATGCAATCCCGCCAATCCTGGGTGGCGCTCGCGCAGGGGCGGGCGGACGAGGCGCTGCGGCTGGCGCGCGGCGCCTACGAGGGCTTTGCGGCGTGGCCTGCCGGCGACGACAAGCGGCAGGATGCCACCCGGCGCTATGCCAACGTGCTGTCCTTCAGCGGCCATCACGACCAGGCCATGGCTCTGCTGCGCGAGGTGATCGGGCAGCACACACGCATCCGCGGCCGCGACCACCCGCTGACGCTGGCGGTGCGCCGCGACCTGGCGATCACTCACCTGCAACAACGCGATTTCGCCACCGCCGAGCCGGAGCTGCAACGGCTGGTGGCCGCCTACACCCGCCTTTACGGCCAAGACAGTGGTTACGTCGCCGGTGCCCGCGGCATGCTCGGCAGCGCCTTGCGCGAACTGGGCAAGGTGGCCGAAGCCGGCCCGCATTACCGCGCGGCGATGGAATGGCATATTGCCCACTCCGGCCCGGAAGCGTTTTCGTCGGTGGCCACCCGTGGCAACTACGGCAACTGGTTGCTGGCCGCCGGCCGTGCGCAGGAATCGGCGGACGAGCTGGGCAGCGTGCTGGAAATCGCCGAGCGCACCCTGGGCCGCAACAGCGCCGTCACCGCCGAAATCCTGCGTGGCCTGGCCGATGCCGAATTGGCGCTGGGCCGCCTCGCCGCCGCCCGCCAGCACGCCGCCGCGGCCTTGCAGGTGATGCAGGACATCTATGGCGAGCAGAATGAAGCGTCGCTGCGCGACATGCGTGAAACCCTGCAAAAAGTGGAAAAGGCCGGGCTGCAAGCCCAAACGCACCTGTAATGCAATGGGCTTGCCCGGCACTACGAAGAGCGGGCAAGTCCATGCCTGCAAGCGACACCGGGTGGCCCGGAGCGGACTTCCGCCGCCATGAACCCTGCCGTCATCCCCGGCACAATGCCGGCCGTCCCACCCGAGGAATCCCCATGCGCTTTCGCCTGCCCCTGCTGCCGCTTGCCGGCGCCACCTTGCTCGGCGCCTGCGCCACCCAGCCGCCTGCCGAGCCGCCCGCACCGCCCGCGGTCAGCACCGCGCAACTGGCCGAAGCGAACCTGGCACCGGCCTCGGCCAGCCTGGTCAGCGGCCGGCTGGCGCTGGTGCCGGAGGCCGGTGGCGTGCACATCACCGGCGTCATCGGCGGCCTGCCGCGTGGCCGGCAGGTCGCGTTCCACGTGCATGAAAAGGGCGACTGCAGCGCGGTGGATGCCGCCAGCGCCGGCGGCCATTTCAACCCGGCTGCGCAGCCGCATGGCCGTGCCGGTAGTGGCACGCACCACGCCGGCGACATGGACAACCTGCAGGCCGACGCCGCGGGCGTCGTACACATGGACATGCACCTGCACGGGGTTACCCTTGGCGGCGGTGCAGCCAACGACATTGCCGGCCGCGCGCTGGTGGTCCACGCCGATGCCGACGACTACCGCAGCCAGCCGGCGGGCAACGCCGGCGCCCGGGTCGCCTGTGGCGTGATCCGCGTCACCCGCTGAATGCGGCCACCCGCAAATCCAACCCCACAAGGGAGTACGACGATGCGCATGATCCATACCGCCCTGTTCGCCGCCAGCGTGCTGGCCCTGAGCGCCTGCAAGCCGGGCACCGAGCCGACCACCCCGTCCAGCGATGCCGCCGACGCCGCGATCGAGGCGCCGGCCGCCGACCCGGTCGCGCCGCCGCCGATGCAGGCGCCGGTGGCCACCGCCACGCTGCAGCCCACCGAGGGCAACACGGTCGCCGGCAGCATTGCCTTCACCGTGACCGAAGATGGCCAGCTGCGCGCCAGCGGCGACATCAGCGGCCTGGCGCCGAACAGCGAACACGGCTTCCACATCCACGAAAAGGGCGATTGCAGCTCGACCGACGGCAGCAGCGCCGGTGGCCACTTCAACCCGGGCAACGCCGACCACGGCAGCGTCGAGGCGGCCGTGCACCACGGCGGCGACATGCCGAACATCGTCGCCGACGCGCAGGGCAACGCCCATGTCGACGGCCCGGTGTCGAGCAACGTCAACGTCGGCAAGGGTGATGAATTCGACATCCTCGGCCGCGGCCTGATCGTCCACGCCGATCCCGACGACTACCACAGCCAGCCCACCGGCAACGCCGGCGCGCGCCTGGCCTGCGCAGTGATCGCCAAGGCCGAATAAGGCTCCCGCATCGGGACAGTGCCGGCCAGTCGGCCGGCACCCTTGGTTTCCGGACTGCCGGGTAGCGCCCGACCGTTGGTCGGGCGGCTCTCTGCCGGTGGAGCGACAGTGCCGACAACCACCAAGTAGTGCCGGCCTCTGGCCGGCATCCGCGGGATCGACGTCCTGCGAGGCTGCCGGCCAGCGGCCGGCACTACCTGCTCAGCGCACCAGCAGCGCCTTCGCGTCCTGCCCGGCTTCCACGTGCACGTACAGCACGTCGATGCCATGTGCTTCGAGCACCGCGGCCATCTGCCGCTGCCGCATCAGGAACTGCTCGTAGATGCGTTGCAGGCGGTCGCAGTCGCCGTTTTCATGGCCGTAGTGCGCGCACCAGCCGGCCGGGTCGAACAGCGCCATGCGCGCCTCGCCGCCGGCGTAGCGCAGCAGCGGTTCGGGCGCGGTTTCCAGCCATTGCTCCCCGGCCGGGTCGAACATCGCCGTCTCCAGCAGCGGCCACAGCGCGGCCAGGCCCTGGTTGTCGTACTGCATGGCCATCATCGCGGCCAGGTCGTTGACGGTGAAATAGCGGGCATGCTCGATGCGCGCACCGAAGGCGTCCTGCGCCAGCAGCGCGGTATCCGGCTGCGCCATGCCGTTGGCCAGCAGCACCTCTTCCAGCGCGTCGCGGGTTTCGCGCAGCAGCGCGGCGTCGCCGCCGGCCAGCACGAACGGCAGCACCCGCAGGCCGCCGCCGGCCAGCGTGGCGTCGGCCTGCAAGGGCAGGGGCACGTCACCGCTGGCGTCGGCGCCGAAGGCCAGTTGGCGCGGGCCCTGGTTGCGGCCGGGGGCGCGCATCTGCAGCTCTTCCAGCCGGCGATGCACCGGCCAACCCGGGCGCAGCACCTCGGCCGGGTCGAAATGCGCCGCGGCCAGCACCAGGTCCAGGCCGCTGGCCTGCGGCACCAGTTTGGCCAGGTCGCGGCCGACCAGCGTGGCCAGCTCGCCGGCCTGCACGGACGACAGCGCGGCCGCCCGCGGCTGCTCGCCACCGGCCAGTTCCAGCGCCATCACGCCCAGCGCGTTCATCTCGGGATTGGGATTGCTCATCGTTTGCGGTTGGCCCGTCACGGGCTCGAAGCTACACTCAATGTCCATTATGCCTGCCGTTGCAGGCAGTTCCGTGCCAGTCCACTCCCCCTGCAGGTAACCGCATGTCCAGCGCCCGTCCCGTCGCCATCCTCGGTGGTGTCCGCATCCCGTTCTGCCGCCAGAACACCGCCTATTCGGACGTCGGCAACCTCGGCATGTCGGTGCGCACCCTCGGCGCGCTGGTCGAGCGTTTCGGCCTGCACGGCCAGCAGTTGGGCGAAGTGGCGATGGGCGCGGTGATCAAGCACCCCAGCGACTGGAACCTCGGCCGCGAGGCCACGCTGTCCTCCGGGCTGTCGCCGCTGACCCCGGGCATCACCCTGCAGCGCGCCTGCGGCACCTCGCTGGACAGCATCATCACCGTGGCCAACAAGATCGCGCTGGGGCAGGTCGAATCGGGCATCGGCGGCGGTTCCGACACTACTTCGGACGTGCCGATCGTCTACGGCAAGCAGCTGCGCAGCCGCCTGCTGGCCGCCAACCGCGCCAAGAGCACCGGCGACAAGCTCAAGGCGCTGGTCTCCGGCTTCAAGTTCTCCGAGCTCAAGCCGGAGTTCCCCGGCGTGGCCGAGCCGCGCACCGGCAAGAGCATGGGCGACCACTGCGAGGACATGGCCAAGGAGTGGAACATCAGCCGTGACTCGCAGGACGAATGGGCGGTGTCCTCGCACCGCAAGCTGGCCGCGGCCTACGAGCGCGGTTTCTTCGACGACCTGATCGCGCCGTTCCGTGGCGTGGAGCGCGACAACATCCTGCGCCCGGACACCTCGCTGGAAAAGCTGGCGACGCTGAAGCCGGCGTTCGACAAGACTTCCGGCCGCGGCACCCTGACCGCCGCCAATTCCACCCCGCTGACCGACGGCGCCGCCGCGGTGCTGCTGGCCTCGGAGGAATGGGCGCGCGCCCACGGCCACGCGCCGCAGGCGTACCTGCGCGACGCGCAGGTGGCGGCGGTGGATTTCGTCCACGGCGAAGGCCTGCTGATGGCACCGACCATCGCCGTGCCGGAAATGCTCAAGCGCAACGGCCTGACCCTGCAGGACTTCGACATCTACGAGATCCACGAGGCCTTCGCCGCGCAGGTGCTGTGCACGCTGCGCGCCTGGGAGAGCGAGGATTACTGCCGCACCCGCCTCGGTCTGGACGCACCGCTGGGCCGCATCGACCCGGACAAGATCAACCCGCTGGGCTCGTCGCTGGCCACCGGCCACCCGTTCGCGGCGACCGGCGCGCGCATCATCGCCACCGTGTCCAAGGAACTGGCCGAACGCGGCGGCGGCCGCGCGCTGGTGTCGATCTGCACCGCCGGCGGCATGGGCGTGGTGGCGATCGTCGAGCGTTGAGGGTGGCTTCGGTGCAACGGAGCAGGTAAAAACACCTTTCCAAACAGGTGCTTGCGAATTTTTATGTGGTTTACTACTAATTAAAGTGAAATTAGTAGTAAATTGGCGGGTGCCATGAAAATACCTGTCAGCCCCCCCTTGTTCACTGATTTGCTGCGCACCCACGCCCCGGTGCTGGGGGACTTGCTGTGCCGGCGCATCGGGCCTGAGGTGCAGGGCATTTATGAGCACTGGGACCACCTGCGCCAACTCACACCACCGCAAGGCCTGATGGTCGAGCAGTGGTGGTTGGGCATCAAGCTGGCCCGGCATGCTGCAGCGCGCGATTTGCCGCTGCAAGACCGGGACGGCAGGCCGATGCGCATCGCCATCACCGACGCGATGGCGAGCAAGCTGCATGCCATTACCCAACAGGCTTCCGGTTCGTTGCGCGGCCTGGACCAGATCGATGACGAGCGTGCCCGGCAGAAATTCGTGATGCGTTCGCAGATCGAGGAAGCCATGACTTCCTCGCAGTTGGAGGGTGCGGGAACCACGCGCGCCGTCGCCAAGGACATGCTGCGCAGCGGGCGCAACCCGAGGGACCGCTGCGAGCGGATGATTCACAACAATTTCCTCGCGATGCAGGCCTTGCGGCGTTGGAAAGATCAGTCGCTGACGCCGGCAGCGGTGTTCGAGATACACCGGCAGGTCACGGACGGAACGCTGGACGACCCCGACCAGAGCGGCCGGTTGCGCACGCAGGAAGACAACGTGGTGATCGAGGACGACGCCGGGCGCCTGCTGCATCTTCCACCGGCCGCACAGGAATTGCCGCAGCGTTTGCAGGCGCTGTGCGATTTTGCCAACGGCGTGAACGAAGAAGGCTTCCTGCACCCGGTCGTGCGTGCTATCGCACTTCATTTCCAGATCGGTTACGACCATCCTTTCTGCGAAGGCAACGGCCGCACCGCGCGTGCATTGTTCTACTGGTCGATGCTTCGTTCCGGCTATTGGCTGACCGAGTATCTGTCCATTTCCAGTGTTCTCAAGCAGGCCAAAGCGCAATACCTGCGTGCCTACCTGCACACCGAAACCGACGAATCGGACCTTGGCTACTTCGTGGATCACCACCTCAACGTCATCGTGCAGGCGATGGATGGCTTGCACAGCTATCTGGCGAAGAAGGTGCGTGAGCGCAACCACGCCGAAACTCTGCTCAAGCCCACCTCGCGGTTGGGCGCGGCATTGAATCACCGGCAGCGCGAACTGTTGCTGGATGCCGTGCGCCACTCGGACAAGGTCTATCGAATCGACCGGCACATGCAGGTACATGGTGTCACCTACCAAACCGCGCGGACCGACCTGAGTGCACTGGCGGAGTTGAAGCTGATGCACTGCCAACGGATGGGCCGAGCGTTCATTTACACGCCGGTGGCGGATTTGGCTGCCAGGTTGAGGACGTGAGCAGGGCCGATGCGTTGTTGCGGGTTGGATGGGCTGGCGAAGGTTTGCTGGCGAGATGGCGGAAAAAGCCTCGGTCAGGATTACGGTGGAAATCTCAAGGGGTGCGATTGGATCCGGTTACGCTGGTCGCCGTTCAATGGCAGCTTCCACTCTGAAATTTGCCAGGAAATACCAGCGATAAAATTTGACGAAGCCTCATGCCGCAATCCGTACTGACTCCCCACCAAAGCCAATACATCGCATGGCTGCTGACCCGCCGGACAGCAGGCGACACCGTGGACGCGCTGGCTTCGACATTGGTGGATTCGCAAGTCGATCTGAACCCGCATCAAGTGGACGCCGCCCTGTTCGCCTGTCGCAACCCGCTGTCGCGGGGGGTGATCCTCGCCGACGAAGTGGGCTTGGGTAAAACCATCGAAGCCGGGCTGGTCATCTCGCAACGCTGGGCCGAGCGCAAGCGCCGCATCCTCATCATCGTCCCGGCAAACCTGCGCAAACAGTGGCATCAGGAACTGCAGGACAAGTTCAGCCTGCAAGGGTTGATCCTCGAAGCCAAGAACTACAACGCGCTGCGCAAGCAAGGGCAAGCCAACCCCCTCGCCCAAGACGCCAGCCCGGTTATCTGCTCCTACCAATTCGCCAAGGCCAAGGCAAAGGACATTCAGGCCATCGCGTGGGACTTGGTGGTGCTGGACGAAGCCCACCGCCTGCGCAACGCCTACAAGCCCGGCAACGTCATCGCCAGAACGCTCAAGGAAGCACTCGATCACGTACCGTCCAAAGTGCTGCTGACCGCCACGCCGTTGCAGAACTCCCTGCTGGAGCTGTACGGACTGGTGAGTATCATCGACGACCGCGTGTTCGGTGATCTGGACAGCTTCCGCACCCAGTTCGTCGGGCAGGCGCGCGGCCAAAGCTTCGGCCAACTGCGCGAACGCCTCGCCAGTCTCTGCAAACGCACCTTGCGCAAGCAGGTGCAACCGTATGTCTCCTACACGACACGCAAGGCCATCGTGCAGGAGTTCACCCCTTCCAACGAGGAGCGGGAACTGTCCGCTCTGGTCGCCGACTATCTGCGCCGCCCCAACCTCATGGCCATGCCGGAAGGCCAGCGACAACTGATTTCGCTAGTGTTGTGGAAACTGCTGGCCTCCAGTAGCCACGCCATCGCCGGTGCGCTGGACACCATGAGCAAGCGCCTGCAAGGCGTGCTGGATCAGGCTCCCGTCGCCGATCTCGCCGAGGAATTGGACGAAGACTACGAGGCGCTCGACGAGCTGACCGACGAAAGCGGCAACGACGAACAGGAACCGGCAAAGGCCATTCCGCTATCCAAGGATGAACGCGACGCGCTTTCCGCAGAAATCGACGAACTGCGCCACTTCAAGACACTGGCAAGCAACATCCGCGAAAACGCCAAGGGAACCGCGCTGCTCACGGCACTGGGCGCGGCTTTCGAAGAACTGGACAGGCTCGGCGCAGCACGCAAAGCCATCATCTTCACCGAATCCCGGCGCACGCAGGACTACCTGCTGCGCCTGCTGTCCGGCACCTCGTATGGCGATGGCATCGTGCTGTTCAACGGCACCAACAGCGACCCTGCTGCACAGGCCATCTACAAAGATTGGCTGAAGCGTCATGAAGGCACCGACCGCATCACCGGCTCCAAGACAGCCGACACCCGCGCCGCACTGGTGGAACATTTCCGGGAGCGCGGCAAGGTGATGATCGCCACCGAAGCCGGCGCGGAAGGCATCAACCTCCAGTTCTGCTCGCTGGTCATCAACTACGACCTGCCCTGGAACCCGCAACGCATCGAACAACGCATTGGCCGCTGCCATCGCTACGGCCAGAAGCACGACGTGGTGGTGGTGAACTTCGTTGATCGCAGCAACGAAGCCGACGCCCGCGTGTACGAACTGCTGGCGCAGAAGTTCCAACTGTTCGAGGGCGTATTCGGTGCCAGCGACGAAGTGCTGGGGGCCATCGGCTCCGGCGTGGATTTCGAGCGCCGCATCGCGGACATCTATCGGAACTGCCGCGACCCCAGCCAGATCAAGGCCAGCTTCGAGCAACTCCAGCTCGACCTGTCGGGAGAAATCAGCGAAACGATGGTCAGGGCGCGCCAAACCCTGCTGGAACACTTCGACGAACAGGTGCAGGAAAAACTGCGCATCCGCGCCGAAGACAGCCAAAACGCCCGCAACCGCTTCGAGCGGATGCTGATGGATCTCACCCGCGCCGAATTGGGCGGTTTGGCCAGTTTCGACGACGCAGGCTTCCAACTGCATCGCCTGCCGGAGGGTATTGCACCTTCAGTCCTCAGCCCCGGTCGCTACGAACTGCCGCGCCGCACGGGCGAAGCGCATCTTTACCGCATCGGCCACCCGCTGGCCGAATGGATTGCGCAGCAGGCCAGAAACCGCACGCTGGAAAACGCAAGACTCGTCTTCGATTACGAAGCCCACGGCACCAAAGTCAGCACGCTGGAACCCTATCGCGGCAAGGCCGGCTGGTTGACGGTCAAATTGCTTACCGTCACCGCCTTGGGCGAAAGCGAAGAACACCTGCTGGTGGCCGCCTGCGCCACGGATGGCACGGTACTGGCGGAAGACGACCCGGAAAAACTGCTGCGCCTGCCAGCCACGTTGCAGGCCAATGGTGCGCTGGCTGCCAGCGACGCACTGGCAACCGATGCCGACACCCGCAAAACCGAACTGCTGCGCTCCATCAACCAGCGCAACCTGGGCTACTTCGAGCAGGAAGTGCGCAAGCTCGATGCGTGGGCTGACGACCTGAAGCTTGGCCTTGAACAGGAAATCAAGGAAATCGACCGCCAGATCAAGGAAGTACGCAGCACGGCAGCCATCGCGCCGACATTGGAAGAAAAGCTGTCTTGGCAGAAGAAACAGCGGGAACTGGAAGCCAAGCGCGGCAAGCTGCGCCGTGAGCTGTTTGCGCGGCAGGATGAAGTGGAAGAGCAGCGGAACAAGCTGATTGGCGAACTGGAAGATCAACTCAGTCAGCAGGTTGAAGAGCGCACGTTGTTCACTATCGAGTGGGAGTTGAAATGACGCCGTACCGCAATCTCAATGGGAACTCCAACGTTGTCTCTTACGAGGTGGCGGAAGATTCAATCATCGTCGTGTTCAAGAGTGGCAGGCGTACTCATTACCTCTACAACTCCCTTCGTCCGGGTCGGGTTGCTGTTGAGCGAATGAAGGCGCTTGCCGCGCAAGGGCATGGGTTGAACTCGTACATTTCCTCGGTCGTAAAAGACAACTTCGCAAGAAAGTGGTGAGGTGCTCATGAAATCTCCATCCGAAGAGCTCGTCGAAGTGATTTTTCCAGTGCTGGAAGAAAAGGGACTGCTGTTGCCTGAAGACATCTTGAAGTCAAAAACGAAAATCGTTACCGGAACAATGAAGGCAGAGGATTGGCTGCTTGTTGCCGAAAATGCGGTAATCAGAGGTGAAAATCCATGACTGCCGCTGTGCTTAAAAGTCTGTTGATCGAGAATCTCCGCGGGTCGGTCATGCCCTTTTCTCTGGTATTCGAGAAAGGGAAGAGGCTCACCATTGTCTATGGTGAAAATGGCTCCGGGAAGTCCACGATTTCGGATGCCTTTGATTTGCTTGGCAATGGCAACGTAGGTTCTTTAGAGAAGCGGGGCGTTGGCGGAGCTACACGTTCGTATTGGCCTTCCATTGGCAAGGCGCACAGTGATGTGAAGGTTGTTCTTGCGACATCAGTTGGGACATGCACATTGTCTTTGGGGAAGGCAAATGTGGTAGTGGCAAATGAACAGCTCAAGCCGCAAGTCGCTGTTCTGCGTCGTAGCCAGATTCTGAATCTGGTTGCTGTGCAGCCGGCTGAACGCTACAAGGAGGTCGGCAAGTTCGTTGATGTTTCCGGCGTGGAAACTTCTGAAGGATCCCTGCGTAAGTTGATTGGGGACAAGGCCAAAGATTTTGAGACGGCAACAACACGACTAGGGGCGAACAAGACGAATATTGAGCATTTCTGGAACGAGGCAGGTAGTCCAGCCCCGGATGCGTTTACTTGGGCGCAGGCTGAGATTCAGAAAGATCAGAAGGAGCTCGACGAACGTAAAAAGGCCATTGACGAGCTTGTTTCGTATTGGGACAAGCTTGCCGGGCATCCGGATAAGCTGACTGACCTCGCCGGGAAGCTGGAAACGGCTCAAGCGGCGTCTGCTGCGGCTCAAGCGTCATTGGATGGGGTCACCAATCAGATCGCTGACGGCTATCTGGAAATTTTGGACATTCTTAAGGCGGCGCAACAACATTTCATCAAGCACCCGAACCCTGAAGTTTGTCCGCTGTGTGAAAGCAGCGAGAAAGTTGAAGGCTTGGTGGCCGAAGTCAATCGGCGCATTCAAGCACAAGGGCTGCATGCCAAGCTGGATGCAGCCAAGAGCACTCTAAATAGGTGTGCTGCCACCCAACAACAAGCGAAACAGCGATTGGATGATTTCCTGAAAGAGTCTTCCTGCGATTTCGAGAATCTGAAAGTTCATTGTGACAACGCCAAGGAGATGGCTGATTTGGAATTGCCTACGCTTCCTTTTCCGGAAGAGCCGGAAAAGTGGGCGGGGTGGATTGATGAAAATAAAGGAAAGCGCGATGGGTGGAGGCAGGCATCGGATGCTTGCGTGGATAGCAAGAAATTCGTCGAAACCTTGCGTCGCTCATTGAAAGAGTACGAAGAAAGTGATGTGGCTGCGAAGGACGTTGGTACTGTTCTTCCGCGATTGCGCGAAATCCTGAAAATCGTGGAAGACGAGAGAAAGAAATACACGGACAAGATTCTTGGCGACATTTCCACCCGTGTTGGCGAACTTTATGAAGCCATCCACCCCGGTGAGGGATTGAACAAGATCGTATTGGCACTGGATGCAGCCAAGCGCGGCTCACTTGATATCGCGACAGAGTTTGGCGGAAAATCCAACGCGCCGCCGCAGGCTTATTTCAGTGATTCGCATTTGGATACCTTAGGCTTGTGCGTGTTCCTGGCATTGGCGGAACGTGAGGCACCTGAGATGAAGATTCTGGTGCTGGACGATGTGCTTGGCAGCGTGGACGAGCCGCATGTTGAGCGAGTGATTGGCCTGATTTACGAGATCACTCAGAAGTTCCAGCACGCTATCGTTACTACGCACTATCGCCCTTGGCGCGAAAAGTTCCGTTGGGGGCTGCTGAAACCGGATCAAGTCTGCCAGTTCGTTGAACTGAAGGATTGGTCATTCGGCGATGGCATTGTGCTGACGGGTTCCGTCCCGGAAATTATTCGCTTGAAGGCGCTTCTGGCCGACCCGAATCCAGACGTGCAATCCATTACTGCCAAGGCAGGCGTCATTCTGGAAGCAATTCTTGATTTTTTGACCTTGAAGTACAGCTGTGCCGTTCCCAGAAATCCTCGAAATGCCTATGTGCTTAATGAATTGCTAAGTGCCGTGAACGGAAAATTGCTTGATGCATTGAGAGTTGAGTCCGTAGGTATGGATGGATCTGGCAATCAGATTGTCACGACTTTCACCATCAAGCCAACATTCGATGAAATCAAGGCTATCGCACAGGCAAGGAACGTCTTGGGTGCGCATTTCAATGAGCTTTCTTTTGAGCTGTACCCAAACGATGGAATACGATTTGCCCGATTGGTCGAACAGCTATCGGATGCATTGATCTGCCCCGATCACGGCTGGCCGACTAAAGACACGGGCAGTTATTGGAAAAATGGCGGAGATACACGCCGTCTTCATCCGCTGAAGAAGCCGAGCTAAGAACTGATGAGCAATGGCAAGCAAAAACTCGAACTTACCTGGGTCGGCAAGGACAAGCGCCCCAAGCTGGAACCGCGCATTCTGCTGGAGGATTCGTCGCTGTCCCATCACGCCGCGCATCGTGTGACGGAGGGCGACATCTTCGACAACCGGCTGATCTTCGGGGACAACCTGTTGGCGTTGAAGGCGCTGGAGCAGGAGTTTGCTGGCAAGGTGAAGTGCGTTTTCATTGATCCGCCGTACAACACGGGTAGCGCGTTCACGCATTACGACGATGGGCTGGAGCATTCGATCTGGCTGGGGTTGATGCGTGACCGTCTGGAAATCATCAGGCGGTTGCTGTCGGACGATGGCTCGTTGTGGATCACGATTGATGACAATGAGGCGCACTATCTGAAAGTGTTGTGCGATGAAATTTTTGGGCGCCTTTGCTTTATTGCTGACATAGCGTGGAAGCGTCGAGATGGGGCACCGAATGATCGCAAGATTGGCTCAACCTATGATCACGTTCTTGTTTATGCAAAAACTCGCAATGGCTCCGCAAAGAAAACCGTAGCCGAAGATTCTTTCAATTTAATGGAGCGAACTGAAAAGGCGAATTCACAATATCAAGCTTATGATGAGCCGTTTGGCATAGACCCGCGCGGCCCATTCCGCAAAGTGGACAGCACAGGTAACGCCAAAGGTGGACGGTATGTCGAAAGCCTGTTCTATGCTGTAAAAAATCCATTCACGGGCGAGGAAGTGTGGCCACGCAAGGGGCGCTGCTGGGTTTATAAGAAAGAAGAAATGGAGGCAATGATCGAAGATCGGCGTTTTTTCTGGGGAAAAGATGGGAAAGCATCAACGCCAATGCGAAAGCTTTTCAAATCAGAAGCAAAACCCGGCATGTCCTCGCCTACCATTTGGGATGATGTCGGCTTGAATCAACATGCAGCACGCGAAATCGAATTGCTATTCGGAGAAAAAGCGTCATTTGAAACGCCGAAGCCAGAAGGACTGATGCGGCGCATCGTTCATATGGCAACCAACCCCGGCGATCTCGTCTTGGATTCCTTCGCCGGCTCCGGCACCACTGGCGCAGTCGCTCACAAAATGGGCCGCCGCTGGATCATGGTCGAGCTGGGTGAACACATCCACACGCACATCATCCCGCGCCTTAAAAAAGTGATTGACGGGCAGGACAAGGGCGGCGTGACCGAAAGCACCGGCTGGCAAGGTGGCGGCGGCTTCCGTTACTACAAGCTCGCGCCCAGCCTGATCGTCAATGACCGCTGGGGCAACCCGGTCATCAATCCGGACTACAACGCTACGCAACTGGCCGAAGCCCTGTGCAAGCTGGAAGGCTTCACCTACGCGCCCTCGGAAACCCGGTGGTGGCAGCATGGCCATTCCAGCGAACACGATTTCCTGTACGTCACCACGCAGAACCTGAGCGCCGAACAGTTGCAGGCGTTGAGCGATGACGTAGGCAGCGACAACAGCCTGCTCATCATGTGCTCGGCCTTCCATGGCGTCTCTGCCGCCAAGGCGGTGGAACGCTGGCCGAACCTGACCGTCAAGAAAATTCCCAAGGCCGTGCTGGCCCACTGCGAATGGGGCCACGACGATTACAGCCTGAACGTGGCGAACTTGCCGGTGGCGCAGCCAGAGGCCCCCTTGCTCAAGCCTTCTCTTTCCGGCGGAAAAGCGCAGAAAGCAAAGGCGGCATCCGGGCCTGATTTGTTCGGCAATGAGGAGGATGCGTGATGGCGAAGAGGAAGAAGGAGGTTTCCCTTGTTCGCTCCTCGGCAGCGGAGTATCTGACCTTTGTGGCCGCCAGCGGCAATGGCGGCGTGGAGGCGGTGTATGCCGATGAGAACGTCTGGCTGACGCAGAAAATGATGGCGGCGCTCTACGACGTGGAGATTCCGACCATCAACTATCACCTGAAGAAAGTGTTTTCCGACAGCGAACTGCAGGAAGATTCAGTTATTAGAAATTTTCTAACAACTGCCGCCGATGGAAAAAACTACGACACCAAGCACTACAGCTTGGCGGCCATCATTGCCGTTGGCTACAAGGTCAATTCCGAGCGGGCGGTGCAGTTCCGCAAGTGGGCCACGGGCATTGTCGAGGAGTTTGCCATCAAGGGCTGGGCCATGGATGTGGAGCGCCTGAAGCAAGGCGGCTCGATCCTGTCCGAGCAGTATTTCGAGGAGCAGCTCCAGCGTGTCCGCGAGATACGCCTTTCGGAACGCAAGTTCTATCAGAAGATTACCGACATTTACGCCACCGCCATCGACTATGACGTGACGGCACAGGCAACCAAGCGGTTCTTTGCCACCGTGCAAAACAAACTGCACTGGGCCATTCATGGGCAGACGGCGGCAGAAGTGATCGTTGCACGCGCCGATGCGGACAAAACCAGCATGGGGCTGACATCGTGGAAAGACGCTCCGCGCGGGAAAATCCAGAAATACGATGTGGTCGTTGCCAAGAACTACCTCACGGAGGATGAACTGGCGCAGCTTTCCCGGCTGGTGAACGCCTATCTGGATGTGGCCGAGGACATGGCAAAACGCAAGCTCCCCATGACCATGCAGGATTGGGAAATCCGCTTGAACCGCTTCATTGAGGCCACTGACCGCGGAGTCTTGCAGGATGCCGGTCGTGTGACGGCTGAAATCGCCAGGGCGCACGCCGAAAGCGAATTCGAGAAATACCGCATCGTGCAGGATCGGCTTTTTCAGAGCGATTTTGACCGCTTGATACTGCAAGTCGCAGACGAAAACAACGAGGAAGGCGCATGAACGCCCGCGTGCAACATCACGTCGCCGGGCGCCTGTCGTTGCGCCCACCGCAGGCCGAGTCGCTGGCGAAGTTGAAAACGGCGCTGGACAGTGCGCCCGAGATGTTGGAGCAGGAACGGGACGTATCCGCCGTTCTGTCCACGTTGAAGGCGCAGTTCGCCACGCTGGAAGATTTCGAGCGCGAGTTCCCTTCGCTGTGCTTCGCACTGGCAACCGGCGTGGGCAAGACGCGGTTGATGGGTGCGTTCATCACCTATCTGCATCTGGCGCACGGCATCAACAACTTCTTCGTGCTCGCACCGAACCTGACCATCTACAACAAGCTGATCGCCGATTTCACGCCGAACACGCCGAAATACGTGTTCAAGGGCATCAGTGAGTTCGCCATCAATGCCCCGCGCGTCATCACCGGCGACAACTACGATCAATCGGGTCTGGACATCACCAGCGACTTGTTCGGTGAAGTACGCATCAACATCTTCAATATTTCCAAAATCAACTCCGAGGTGCGTGGTGGCAAGGAGCCGCGCATCAAGCGCATGCGGGAGGTCTTGGGCGACAGCTATTTCAACCACCTGGCAAACCTGCCCGACCTTGTGTTGCTGATGGACGAATCGCACCGTTACCGCGCCAGCGCGGGTGTGCGCTCCATCAACGAGTTGAAGCCATTGTTCGGTTTGGAACTGACCGCTACGCCGTTCGTGGAATCCGCCCGTGGGCCGATGCCGTTCAAGAACGTGGTGATGGATTACCCACTGGCGCGGGCAATGGCCGATGGCTTCGTCAAGGAACCTGCCGTTGTCACCCAGCGCAATTTTGATCCGAAAGCGCATACACCGGAAGCCCAGGAAAAGATCAAGCTGGAAGACGGCGTACGCCTGCACGAAACCACCAAGGTCGAACTGCTCACCTATGCCCGCGAGAACGGCGTAAAGCAGGTCAAGCCCTTCATGCTGGTGATTGCACGCGATACCACACACGCAGCTGCGCTGCTTTCCCTGCTCGAATCCGATGCGTTCTACGAAGGCCGTTACAAGGGCAAGGTGATTCAGGTCGATTCCAGCCGTTCCGGTGCGGAAGAGGAGGCAATGATTGCCCGCCTGCTGGCCGTGGAAAGCGTGGACGAACCGACTGAAATCGTCATCCACGTCAACATGCTCAAGGAAGGTTGGGATGTCACCAACCTTTACACCATCGTCCCGTTGCGCGCCGCCAATGCGCGCACGCTGGTGGAGCAATCCATCGGTCGCGGCCTGCGCCTGCCTTATGGCAAGCGCACCGGTGTGGAAGCGGTGGATCGGCTGAACATCGTCGCCCACGACAAGTTTCAGGAAATCATCGACGACTCGCGCAAGGGCGATTCGCCGATCAAGCTCAAGCAGCTCATCCTCGATGCGCCCGATGAGGACGACAGGAAAGCCAGCGTGCAGGTGCCTTCCGGTGTGGAGGATCGGCTGGGCCTGAATGCCTTGCCGCAGCCTGATTCGGCCACTGTCGTGCGAGAACCGGGGGTGGCATATATGCCTGCGCCCGCATTGACCACCGATGCGGAGAAGGCCGTGGCGCGCGCCACGCTGGAGGCCATCAAGGAACTGGAAACCGAAAGGGAGCTGGTTCCGAACAGCGTTGCCCTGACCAAGCCGGAAGTGCAGAAGAAGCTGGTCGAGAAGGTCGAAGAGAAGCTGAAGTCAAAGCAAGGGGATTTGCTGGGCGGAGCGGATCCGAATGCCGCGCCGGTCGATGTTGCCTCCATCGTCGAAACTACGTCGAAGATCGTGGTGGAAGGCACCATCGACATTCCGCGCATCGCCGTCGTCCCCACGGGCGAAGTGACGACCGGCTTTCATCCGTTCACGCTGGATGTCAGCCAACTCCACCTGCAACCCGGCCAGCGCGAAATCCTCATCCATAACCTGCATACCGACGGACAGACCACGCTTGCAGCGGATGTCGGCCTGACCGAAAAGCGGCCCGAAGACTATGTCGTCCACGCTCTCGTCAACTTCGACGACATCGACTATTTCACCCAGGCCGAACTGTTGTACGACCTGGCCGGCCAGATGGTGAGGCACCTGCAAGGCTATCTGTCCGAATCGGAAGTGATCGAAGTACTGGACAGGCATCGTGAACTGATTGCGCGGGAAATCCACGCGCAGATGCAGGCCCATTTCTGGGAGCAGGCCACTGGCTACGACGTGCAGGTCAGCCGGGGGTTTACCGAACTCAAGCCCTGCAACTACACGACCACTGCGGGCCGGCTGCCGCTTCATTACAAGGACGGCGGCTTCGAACTCGGCAAGATCAAGCAATATCTGTTCGGCGGATTTTCCAAGTGCCTGTACCCGCTCCAGCGGTTCGACTCCGACTCGGAGCGTCGTTTCTCCATCATCCTGGAGCGCGATGCAGTGCGATGGTTCAAGCCCGCCAAGGGCCAGTTCCAGATGTATTACAAGCTGGGCAGCGAGCAGCCGGAATACATCCCCGACTTCGTGGCGGAAACCGACGCTGCAATCCTGATGGCGGAGACCAAGAAAAAGGACGACATCCCGACAGAAGAAGTGCAAGCCAAAGCGGAAGCCGCCGTGCGCTGGTGCAAGCATGCGTCCGACTACGCCATGAGCATGGGCGGGAAGCCGTGGAAATATCTGCTCATTCCGCACAATGAAATCACGGAAGACAAGGCGCTGACTGACTATCTTCGCTTCGAGAAGAAATAGCTGGCAGATTGAAGACAGCCGGATGCGATGAATTTCCGAAGCGGTGTGCCTTGGCTCATCCCGGCAACCGCGGGAACCCATGCGCGTCGCGTTCCTCCGCCACCGCCTGGTCCTGTATCTGCTGGCGCAGGTCGCGGCGTTGCAGCGGTTGCGGTGCCTGTCCGCGACGCTGGCGCAGGGCGTTGAGCAGGCACTGCCGGGCCAGCGCGTCCTCGCCGTTGGCGGCGAGGCCTTCGCCGAGTTCCTCCCATGCTTCGGCGCCCGCGCCCTGGGCGATGGCGCGGTGCAGGAAGTCCTCGGCCTGCGGCCATTGCCCCTGGCCGCGGGCCAGCCGTGACAGGGTCAGCAGCAGCGCCGGGCTGGACGGGTGGGTCTGCAGCCAGCGTTGCGCGCTGGCGCGGCGGGAGTCGAGTTTTTCCACCGGCAGTTCGCCGTACAGCGCGATCAGGCTTTCGTCCCAGCGGCCGTCCAGCGCCTGCTCGATGCAGTGCAGGGCGGCATCGTTCCAGTTCAGCGCGGCCGCGCGGCGGGCATAGTGCGCGATGGCCGTGGGCGTGGCGCGCAGCGGCTTGGGCAGCACTTCCCAGCGGCTGGCGAGGCTGTTGACGTCGCCGGCCTCGTCCAGCATCTGCAGGGCGAGCCGGGTTTCCAGCGCGGCCAGCGCATCGGCCGGTAGTGCCTGCTGCTGGCGCAGTGCGCCGAGCTGGCCGTAGGCCTCTTCGGCACGACCGGCGGCGGCCAGCGCTTCGGTGCGCAGGTACAGGGCGCGCGGCGGCAGCGGCTGGATCGCAGGCAGGTCGAGCGCGTCGATGGCCTCCTGCGGGCGCTGCTGCTGCAACCAGCGCTCGGCGCTGTGCAGGGCGTGCAGGGGGGCGTCCACTTCGCCCAGCTGTTGCAGGTACTGGCCGGCGCCGGCGGTGTCGCCGCGTGCCTCGGCCGCGCGCATCGCCGCGACCAGGGCGATCGGCCGCGCCTGTTCTTCGCCGGCGGCGCTTTGCAGCAGTTTTCCGGCACGCTGCCACTGGCCGTTGTCCAGGGCCTGCAGGCCGTCGATCAGGCGCGCGCGGCCCTGCTTGCGGCGGTAGCGCGCCCAGCTGCGGAACGGCGCGCTGAGCAGCAGCCACGCCAGCCACAGCAGCAGGCCGGCGATCAGCAGCGCCAGCGCGGCCTGCGGCAGCGTGGCGATGTAGTCGTTGCCGCCGGCGCGCACGATCACCTCGCCGATGTCGCGGACCGATTCATGCCCCAGCCACTGCGCACCGGCGATGCCGATGGCGGCGACCAGCAGCGCGACCAGCAGTGAACGGAATGCCTTCATGGTGCCTCCTTCGCCTCGCGCATGCCGCGCAGTTGCTGCAGGGTGCTGCCCAGTTCAGGTGCGGCGATCTGCAGGTCGGCCTTGCCCAGTTCGTCCAGCAGCTGCCGTTGCTGCTGGCGCTGCGGAGTGTCCGGCCACAGCCGCAGCAGCCAGGCGTCCATGCGTTGCAGGGCCTGTTGCCAGGCGCCGGCATCGCCGCGCTCCAGCGCGGCGCGGGCCAGGCTCAGTTCGATCTGCAGGGCGTCGTGGGCGGCGATGCGCTCGGAACGGGCGGCCAGTACCTGCGGGTCGGCCGGGCGGATCTGCACCAGCGGCGACAGCATCTGCTGCCACCACGGTTGTTTGTCCGCGGGCGCCGCCTGCGGTTGCTCGGGCAGGGTGTCCAGTGCGGCGGCCCATTGTGTGAGTTGCTCCGCGCTGCGCGCACGGACGCCGGGGCCGAGCGCGTCGAGCGCGTTGCGCTCCTGCATCAGCGCCTGGCGCAGGTTGAGGTAACGGGGGCCGTCGAGGTCCTCCATCACCCCGGCGGCCAATGCATACAGCCGGCGCGCGCCATCGAGGTCGGCGGCGTAGACGAGGCGCTGCCGGGCCTGGACGAGCAGCAGCTCGGCCTCCTCGCGGCGCACGGCCTGGGTGCCTTCGCGCGAGTTGTCGGCAAGCCGGGCGAGGTTTTCCTCCAGCAGCGCGCTGCGCTGGCCGAGGCCGAGCACTTCGTCGCGCAGCACGCGGTTGGTGCTGGCCGCATCCTGCACGCCGCGCGCGGTGGCGCGCTGGTCGCGGCGCAGGTCTTCCACCGTCTTCTGCAGGTCGGCCAGCTGCCGGGCGGTGGTGGCGCGGGCCTGTTCGTCCTGCCGCTGCTCGGCCTGCCAGCCGCGCCAGAAGAACCAGCCGGCGGCGGTTGCGGCCAGCACCACCAGTATGGCGGCGAGCCAGCGCAGCGGAAGGCGGCGCGGTGGGGTGGGGGAGTCGTCGTTCATGGGGTACGCATCCTTGGCAGGCATGCCGCGGTGGTGGGCGGCGGCATGCGCTTCAAGCATCGCCCGCGACGCGGCACCGCTGCAAGCCGCAGGCGCGGTGGCTTCAGCGGCCGGAAGGCCGGATTGCAGCGTATGCGGCGGCGGCCAGTTGCGCCGGCAGCGGGCCGGCGGCGACGTGCACGTGGGCGAAGCCATGCGCGGCCGCCAGTGCGCGCAGCCGTTCGCTGGCGACGACGGCCGGCTGTTGCTGCCAGCGCTGGCGCAGGGTGGGGGGCAGTTGCGGCAACACGCGTTCGAGGGCTTCGCCGCTGCTCACTGCCAGCACCGCCGGGCCCGCCAGCGCCTGCAGGCGGGCGAGGGTGGCGGCCGGCAACGCCTGCGGCACGCGTTCGTAGACGTCCACGCGCTGCAGCCGCGCACCGCGTGCCTGCACCTGCGCGGCGATGACGCCACGGCCGCCGGGGGCGGTGACCAGCGCCACCCGTTTGCCCTGCAGGCCGGCCATCGCCGGCAGCGCCAGCAGGCCTTCGCTGTCCATCCGTGCCGGCGCCGAGACGTTGCCTGCCCCGTGGCGGCGCAGGACGCGGGCGGTGCCTTCGCCGACCGCGACCAGCGTGGCGGCTTCCCAGCGCTCCGCCGGCACCAGCCGCATCGCCGCGGTGGCCGCGGCCGGGCTGGTGAACACCAGCAGGTCGCCGGCCAGCGCCTGCAGCAGGGCATCGCGGGTGGCGTCGTCGTCGTGCAGCCGCAGGCGCCACGGCGAAACCGCCAGCGTGCGCGCGCCGAAACGGGCGGCGGCGTGGCGCAGCGCGGCGTGCTGGCCGGCGGGGCGCAGGGAGATCAGGTGCCAGGCCGGGGTGGCCGGCGCATAGGCACGGCTGTTCATTCGATGCATTATGCCGGGCGCTTTCCGTTTCGCGCCCCTTTTCTTTCCCGCCGTCTTCCATGCCCGATACCGCCGACCTCGCCCCGCTGCTGCACGACCTGCAGACCACCCTCGCCGCCATGCCGCCGGTGGCGGCGATGGGCATCCGCATCGCCGGCTACGACAAGGGCGCGCTGCGCCTGACCGCGCCGGCGGCGGCCAACGTCAACGACAAGGGCAACGCCTTCGGCGGCAGCCTGGCCTCGGTGATGACCCTGGCCGGCTGGGGGCTGGTGAGCCTGCGGTTGTCGCTGGCCGGGCGCGAGGCCGGGGTCTACGTGGCCGACAGCAGCATCCGCTACCGGGCGCCGGTCTATGGCGACCTGGAGACCAGCGCGCGCGCGGCGCCGGGCGAGGACTGGGAAGCCTTCCTCGAACAGTTCGACAAGCGCGGCCGGGCGCGGATGACAATCCGTGCGCAGATCGAAGGCGGCGCCGCTGAGCTGGAAGGGCGCTTCGTCGCGCTGGCGAAGGGCTAGGATGGCGGCAGCTACTGGAGGATTCATGCAACGACGACTTTTCCCCTGCCTGATCGCGCTGTCGCTGCTGCTGTTGGCGACGACCGTGCAGGCCGCCGGCCTGAGCCGGGCCCAGCGCGCGAAACTGGCCCAGGCCCAGGAGGCCTACGTGGCGGCGGTGCGCTGGAGCGACTTCGAGGCCGCCGAGGGCTTCATCGACCCCGCCTACTGGCAGGAACACCCGTTGAGCGACCTGCAGCGCGAGCGCTACCGGCAGGTGCAGGTGTCCGGCTACCGCGAGCGTTCCAGCGGCGTCGGCGCCGATGGCACGATCGAGCGCCGCATCGAGATGAAGGTGGTCAACCGCAACACCCAGGCCGAGCGCACGGTGATGGTGAACGAACGCTGGCGCTGGGACGCGGAGGGCAAGCGCTGGTGGCAGGCGCAGGGGCTGCCGGACCTGTGGCAGGGGCAGTAAGCCGCGCCGGCCGCCGCCTGGCTGGCTTGTGCGACAATCGCCGCCCGTTTGTCTGCCCGTGACCCGTGTGAATTACGAAGAGCTGCTGGCCTTCGCTGGCCGAAACCCGATGCTGTCGCTGGCCTTCGCCGGCCTGACCGTCGCCATCATCGTCACCGAGATCAAGCACCTGTTCCGTGGCTACAAGTCGCTCAAGCCGGCCGAACTGACCCGCCTGATCAACGCCGGCGAGGCGGTGGTGATCGACCTGTCGGCCAGCGCCGACTTCGAGAAGGGCCACATCGTCGGCAGCCGCAACGTGCAGCCGGCGCAGCTGACGCCGGCGCACAAGCTGCTGGCCGCGGCCAAACAGTCGCCGGTGGTGCTGCTGTGCCGCAGCGGCAATACCGCCGCCACCGCCGCCAAGGCGCTGAAGAAGGCCGGTTTCGAGCAGGTGTCGGTGCTCGACGGCGGCATCGCGGCGTGGCAGGCCGCGGACCTGCCGCTGGTCAAGGGCCGCGGCTGAGCCTTCATTTCGCGTTCAGCCCTTGTATAGGGCGGAAGCCGCCCCCATCGCTGGTTCTGGCAACAATCCCATTCAACGAACAAACCGTTCTGGAGTCCTGGAAAATGTCCGAAGAGAACAACAACGCCGCCGCCGTCCCGGCCGAAACCGCCAACGGCCCGGCGTTCACCGTCGAGAAGATCTACGTCAAGGACGTTTCCTTCGAATCCCCGAATTCGCCGGTCATCTTCAACGAGAACGTGCAGCCGGAGCTGCAGCTGAACCTGAACCAGAAGGTGCAGCGCCTGTCCGAGAACGCCTTTGAGGTGGTGCTGGGCGTGACCTTGACCTGCAAGGCCGGCGACAAGACCGCCTACGTGGCCGAAGTGGAGCAGGCCGGCGTGTTCGGCCTGATCGGCCTGGAGCCGCAGGCCATCGACGTGCTGCTCGGCACCCAGTGCCCGAACATCCTGTTCCCGTACGTGCGTTCGACCATCAGCGAGCTGGTGCAGGCCGGCGGCTTCCCGCCGTTCTACCTGCAGCCGATCAACTTCGACGGCCTGTACGCCGAAACCCTGCGCCAGCGCCAGCAGCAGGCCGAAGGCGCCTCGCTGGCCGACTCCGAGCCGGCTGGCAACGCCTGATCGGCGCTGCGCGTTAACGGATGAGTACGACCGACGCGGAAAAGATCGCCGTCCTTGGCGCGGGCTCCTGGGGCACCGCGCTGGCCAGCCTGCTGGCCCGGCACGGTCACCCGACCGTGCTGTGGGGGCGCGACGCCAACGTCATCGAGGCGATCGACCAGCGTCACGAGAATCCCCGCTACCTGCCGGGGATTCCGCTGCCCGGGTCGCTGCGCGCCAGCACCGACCTGGCCGCCACCGTGGCCGGCGCGCGCTGGATCCTGGTGGTGGTGCCCTCGCACGCCTTCACCCAGACCGTGCGCACGCTGGCGCCATTGCTTCCGGCCGGTGCCGGCGTGGCATGGGCGACCAAGGGTTTCGAGCCCGGTTCCGGCCGCTTCCTGCATGAAGTCGCGCGCGAAGTGCTGGGCGCCGACGTGCCGCTGGCGGTGGTCACCGGCCCGTCCTTCGCCAAGGAGGTCACGCTGGGCCTGCCCACCGCGATCACCGTGCACGGCGACGATGCCGCCTTCACCCGCGAAGTGGCCGAGGCCATGCACGGCCCGGCGTTCCGTGCCTATACCGGCGACGACATGGTCGGTGCCGAACTGGGCGGGGCGATGAAGAACGTGCTGGCGGTGGCCACCGGCGTGGCCGACGGCATGCAGCTGGGCCTGAACGCCCGCGCCGGACTGATCACCCGCGGCCTCAACGAAATGCTGCGGCTGGCCGCGGCCATCGGCGCCAAGCCCGAGACCCTGATGGGCCTGGCCGGGCTGGGCGACCTGGTGCTGACCAGCACCGGCGACCTGTCGCGCAACCGCCGGCTCGGCCTGGCGCTGGGGCGCGGGCAGAGCCTGCCGGAGGCGGTGAAGGAAATCGGCCAGGTGGTCGAGTCGGTGCAGACCGCCGACGAGGTGATGCGCCAGGCCGGCCGCCACGGCATCGACCTGCCGATCTCGCAGGCGGTGCAGGCGGTGCTGCACGGCGAACTCAGCCCCACCGACGGCCTCAAGCAGCTGCTGGCGCGCGAACAGAAGCCGGAATACCCGGAAACGCTGTTCAAATAGGGATCGGCGACGATCAAAGAGAAGCCCGGCATCGCCGGGCTTTTTTGTCTCCGGTCCACGGCCTTCCGTATCGTGGGTGCGGGGCAAGCCCCGCATCTACGCGGAACGCGGCGGGCAGGAAAAGAAAGAGCCCGGTCGGGGAGGACCGGGCTCCGGGGGCGCGGGGGAGAGAGAGCACGCGCCTTTGAAACGATGTCGCTTACCAGGTGAAGCGCGGGCCGACGAACCACTCCTTGTCGCCGCCCTTGCCCAGCTTCACTTCGCCGCTCACGCCCCAGTTGGCG
This sequence comes from uncultured Stenotrophomonas sp., assembly GCA_900078405.1. Taxonomy (NCBI): domain Bacteria; kingdom Pseudomonadati; phylum Pseudomonadota; class Gammaproteobacteria; order Lysobacterales; family Lysobacteraceae; genus Stenotrophomonas; species uncultured Stenotrophomonas sp. Next base: position 2,754,207 of record FLTS01000001.1, read on the forward strand.
TTGAACTTGGCGGCGGCGCCGACGCGGCCGTAGAACTCGCCGTCCGGGTCATAGCCGTTCTTCTTGCTGTAGTCCTCGTAGCCGGCCAGCGCATAGCCTTCGATCATCGGGGTGAAGGCGGTACGCACGCCGACCTCGGTGCTGTAGCCGTTGAAGGTGCTGCCGTACTGCGGGTCGAACTTCTGGTAGGCCACGCGGGCCAGCAGGTCGGTGTTCGGGGCAATGCCGTAGTTGTAGCCCACGCCCAAGCGCCACTGGTCGAGGTCGACCTTGCCGAAGTCGGTTTCCTGGGCGCTGTAGCTGCCGAAGACGTGGAAGTTCGGGTGCACCGCCACCGAACCCTTCACCGCCCAGCCATCGGCGTCGCCGCCCTTGGCGTCGGTGTTCACGTAACCACCTTCCACATGGTTGTAGGACAGGCCGTCGGTGGCCGAAGCAGCGAACGGCAGGGCGGCCAGCAGGCCGAGGGCGATCAGGGAAGTCTTCATGTTGGTCTTGCCTTTTTGTTTTGGTTTCATCGACCCGGGCGGAGACTGCGGGCCCGGTCGACAGGTGTGAATTATCCGTTAGCCAACGGAATTGACCCTGAATATCAAACTGACCAGTACATGAATTAAGCGTGGCGTTCGGGAACTTGTGCCGCGGTGGTGCGCCCGCGCACCGCGGCACCGGAATGGCACTGGCCCATCAGTCGAAACGGAAGGCGGACAAGGTCGTTTTCATCACCTCCTCCGAATAGACCTTGCGGCCCACGCCGCCGCTACCCGCACCGGCGGCGACCAGCAGCGGCAGCAGGTGTTCCTCGGCGCCCGGCGGGTGGCTGTCGCGGGCGTGCGGTGCCTCGGCCCACTGCCGCAGCAGGGCCTCGCGCTGCGGCGTTTCGCTTTCCACCGCGGCGGTCAGCCATGCGTCGAACCGCGCCGACAGCGGTGTGTAGCGCGGGTCGCCATAGCCGCGCATGTTGTGGAAGCTCATGCCGCTGCCGACGACCAGCACGCCCTCGTCGCGCAGGGTGGCCAGCGCGCGGCCGGCGGCGATGTGTGCGGCCGGGTCGAGGTCGCGGCGCAGCGACAGCTGGACCACCGGGACGTCCGCCTTCGGGAACATCAGCTTGAGCGGGATGAACACGCCGTGGTCATGGCCGCGCACCGGGTCGATGCGCGTCGGCGTGCCGGCCTGCCCCAGCAGCTGCGCGATGCGCCCGGCCAGTTCGGGCTGGCCGGGGGCCGGATAGGTCAGTTCATAGGTATGCGCGGGGAAGCCGCTGTAGTCATGGATCAGCGGCGGCCGGGCGCTGCCGGTGACGCTGAAATCCCGTTCCAGCCAATGCCCGGACACCAGCACGATCGCGCGCGGTGTCGCCGGCAGGGTCGCGGCCACGCCCTTGAGGAAGGCGGCCATGCCGTCCCAGGTATCGGCCGGGTTCCAGTCCATGAAGAAGCAGGGGCCGGCGCCGTGGGGGACGAAGAGGACGGGCATGCGCGCGCTGTGCGTCGCGGTACTGGAAGTGAGGTTGGTGTTCATGACCGGCAGTATGGGTTCTGTCCCATCGGGAGAGAATCAGCTGGATTCAATGAACACCTGACACCATTGGTGTTAGATTGCCGGCATGGACCGGATCACCATGCATGCGTGTGTTCGTGCGCGCCGCCACCGACGGCAGTCTCTCGGCGGCTGCGCGCCACCTCGGCATGTCGCCGGCGATGGCGACCAAACACGTCAATGCGCTGGAGGCGCGGCTGGGGGTGAAGCTGTTCCACCGCAGCACCCGGCGGCTGGCGCTGACCGAGGCCGGCAACGACTACCTGGAAGCCTGCCGGCGGATCCTGCCGGAGATCGACGAGGCCGATGCCGCGGCCGCCTCGCGGCGGGTCACGGCCAGTGGCCTGCTGCGGATGAACGTGCCGCTGTCGTTCGGCCATTGCTTCGTCGCGCCGCTGATGCCGTCCTTCAGCCAGCGCCACCCGGAAGTGACGGTGGAGCTGGGCCTGAGCGATGCCGGGCTTGACCTCGTCGCCGGCAACTGGGACTTGGCCATCCGCATCGGCCGCCTCGCCGACAGCCCGCTGCAGGCGCGCAAGCTGGGCGACAGCCCGATGCGGGTCTGTGCCTCGCCCGGCTACCTGGGCCGGCGCGGGGTGCCGCGGCGCGTGGCCGAGCTGATCCAGCACAACTGCCTGGGCTACACGCTCTCGGGCACGCAGGGTCGGGACAGCTGGCGCTTCGGCGCCAATGGCGAGTTGCGCGTGCCGGTCGCCGGCAACCTGCTGGCCAACAACGGCGATGCGCTGGTGGCGGCCGCGGTGCGCGACCAGGGCATCATCTACCAGCCCGAGTTCATCGTCCGCACCGCGCTGGCCCGTGGCGAACTGGTAATGCTGGAACTGGACAAACCGCCGGTGGAGCTGGGCGGCATCCACGTGCTGTACCCGCCGGACCGGCGCCCGCCGGCCAAGGTGCGGGTGATGATCGATCATCTGGTCGAAGCCTTCGCTGCCGCCCCTGGGCCGTAACGACCGAGCTTGCCCCGCCGGGCTTCACCGGCAGCGCCTTGCCCGGTTCCGCCCCGATGGCCACACTGGCCGCATTCGCACGTCACCGCAAGGGAGAGGCGCATGGCCGCAAGCCCGGCATTGTTCATCGGCCACGGCAGCCCGATGAACACCCTGGAGCACAACCGCTACACGCAGGCCTGGCAGGACATCGGGCGGATGCTGCCGAAACCGCGGGCGGTGCTGATGGTCTCGGCGCACTGGTACGTCGGCGTCACCGCGGTGACGGCCATGCCGCGGCCACGCACCATCCACGATTTCTACGGTTTCCCGCAGGCCCTGTTCGATTTCGACTACCCCGCGCCGGGGGCGCCGGACCTGGCGGCGGAAGTGGCGGAGGTGGTCAAGCCGAACTGGATGGGGCTGGACCGCGACCAGTGGGGGTTCGACCACGGCGCCTGGAGCGTGCTGGCGCACCTGTACCCGGAGGCCGACGTGCCGGTGGTGCAGCTGTCGATCAATGCGCTCAAGCCGCTGGAGTACCACCTGGAGCTGGCCGCGAAACTGGCCGCGCTGCGCGAGCGCGGGGTGATGATCGTCGGCAGCGGCAACGTGGTGCACAACCTCAAGCGCGTGCAGTGGGACCGGCCCGATGCCGCGTTCGACTGGGCCGAGCGGTTCGATGATGCCGCCGCCGAGCTGATGGCGTCCGACCCGGCGGCGATCCTGAAGCTGACCGAGCACCCGGACCATGCCAAAGCCGTGCCCACGCCCGACCACTTCATCCCGCTGCTGTACGTGGCCGGCCTGGCAGCGGCGGGTGAAGGCCGCGCTCAGGCATTCGCCCGCGGCTCGGCGCTGGGCTCGATATCGATGACCTGCTACGCCACCGGCTGCGGGACGGTGGCCGAGCGGCACGGCCCGGCGCCGGCCGGCCTGCCGGCCGACGTGCCGCCCGAGCAGACCAACGTCTGAGCAGACCAACGTCTGAGCGGTCACGCGGCGCAATACGGCATGTGGCACATCGGCGGCCTTGCCGCCGCCGGTGCACGTGGCGATCACATCGCCGGGTAATTGGGCCCGCCGCCGCCCTGGGGGGTGACCCAGACGATGTTCTGGGTGGGGTCCTTGATGTCGCAGGTCTTGCAGTGCACGCAGTTCTGGGCGTTGATCTGCAGGCGGGTGTCGCTGCCTTCGCCGACGAATTCATAGACGCCGGCCGGGCAGTAGCGCGCCTCCGGGCCACCGTATTCGGCGAGGTTGACGGCCACCGGCACGCTGGCGTCCTTCAGCGTGAGATGGCTGGGCTGGTCTTCTTCGTGGTTGGTCGAGGACAGGAACACCGAGCTGAGCCGGTCGAAGGTCAGCACGCCATCGGGCTTGGGGTAGTCGATCTTCGTGTGCTTGCTCGCCGGTTGCAGACACTCGTGGTCGGCTTTGCTGCGGTGAATCGTCCACGGCGGGTTGCGGATGCCCAGCTTCGGCAGCAGCCACTGCTCGATGCCGGTCATCAGCGTGGCCAGCGTGCGGCCCTTCTTGAACCACTGCTTGAAGTTCTTCGACTGCAGCAGCTCGGCCTTGAGCCAGCTGGCCTCGAACGCCTGCGGGTAGGCGCCCAGTTCATCGCGCGAACGCCCGGCCACCAGCGCATCGAACGCCGCCTCGGCGGCCAGCATGCCGGTCTTGAGCGCGGCATGGCTGCCCTTGATGCGGCTGGCATTGAGGTAGCCGGCCTCGCAGCCGACCAGCGCACCGCCGGGGAACACCGTCTTCGGCAGCGACAGCAGGCCGCCGGCAGTCAGCGCCCGCGCGCCGTAGGCCACGCGCTTGCCGCCTTCCAGATGCGTGCGGATGGCCGGGTGGGTCTTGAAGCGCTGGAACTCCTCGAACGGGCTCAGCCACGGGTTCTTGTAGTCCAGCCCGATCACGTAGCCGATGGAGACCTTGCCGCCCTCGGCGTGGTACAGGAATGCGCCGCCATAGGTGTCGCTGTCCAGCGGCCAGCCGGCGGCATGCACCACCAGCCCCGGCTCGTACTTGGCCGGGTCGATCTGCCACAGCTCCTTGATGCCGATGCCGTAGCTTTGCGGATCGCGGCCTTCATCAAGCCGGTAGCGGGCGATCAGCTGCCGGCCCAGATGGCCGCGCGCGCCCTCGGCGAAGATCGTGTATTTGGCATGCAATTCCATGCCACGTTCGAAGTTCGGCCCCGGCGTGCCGTCCTTGTGGATGCCCATGTCGCCGGTGGCCACGCCCATCACCGCGCCGGCCTCGTCGTACAGCACCTCGGCGGCGGCAAAGCCCGGGAAGATCGCCACTTCCAGCGCCTCGGCCTGCTGCGCCAGCCAGCGGGTCAGTTCGCCAAGGCTGACGATGTAGTTGCCGTGGTTGTGGAAGCACTCGGGCAGCAGCCAGTGCGGGGTGGCCTTGGCACCGGTTTCGTCGAGGAACAGGAATTCGTCGCGGGTGACCGGCTGGCGCAGCGGCGCGCCCCTCTCCTGCCAATCCGGGAACAGCTCGGTGAGCGCGCGCGGGTCCATCACCGCGCCGGAGAGGATGTGCGCGCCCGGCTCGGAGCCCTTCTCGAGCACGCATACCGACAGCTCCTGCCCCTTTGCCACGGCCAGCTGGCGCAGGCGGATGGCCGTGGCCAGCCCGGCCGGGCCGGCGCCGACGATCACCACGTCGAACTCCATCGCCTCGCGCGGCGGAAGGGTGGGGGTGGTTTCTGTATTCATGCGGAGACTCTTGGCTAGGGGCCGGTGACGGCCTGGCGGCAGCTGGAAGCCGCCATTTTCACCGACCCTGCCGCGATCTTCCAATTTCAAGGCCGCTGGCGGTGTGCACGCAGGTACCGGTGTGGCCGGCTGGGAGCCAAGGGTGGCAGGCGTGGCGAGCCGCCAATCCACCGAAGGAAGCAATTGCCGGTGTGGTCCAGTGATGCCCCGGGCATGGACCAGGCCGCGCCGATACTGGCCTGAATGGATTGTCGGGCCTGTATCTAGCCCGCCGAGTCGTAAGCGGATTTCGCCCAGGCAACCAGCTCTGCATCCACTTGTGCCACATCGGTCAGCTTCACGCGGTAGTTGCACATCTGGCCAGCGGGCAGTTTCTCGAGACGTTGGGAAGCTGGAAGCTCCTTGATGTTCAATCCAAGCTCCACCCGCATGTTGGTAGCGGGGCCAATCATCGCGAACTGCTTTTTCCTGCGGTAGCTGACGTACTTCTGTTTTGGCGCGGATTCGAATGCGCCAAATTCGCCTAGGTGTCCCAGCAAGGCGTCATGGATCGGGCGCAGAGCGGCTTTGGGGCCAACATAAAGCAGGTCAAGTGGATCGGCCGCTGCGCCGGATGGTTCCTTTGCAGCGTCTCTGGCCATGTGTGCAACCGTATTCGCGTCACCGTGGCCAAGGCCGAGGTCACGCTTCAGCATGCTCACGATCTCGCCATGCTTGCTGATGCCGCTGCTTTGAACGAGCAGCTTGAGTTGATCCAGGGTCTTGCCAGTACGCCCTTCGATGTTCTTGACCTGCGTTGCCAGGGCTTTCTTGACGTCTGCCATATCTCCTCCGACGTGACGAACTTGTCCGGGCAGGCTTGATGTTGGATCAAGCTGCGTAATTAAGCCGCGTAGTTTGAATTAATTCCTGGGCGGTGCCGCCCGGAGAATATTCAATCGAGGAATGTCCATGTATCTGCGCCATCGAAACGCCTGACGAGTACTGACTCGATAATATCTGGCTCGAAGTTGCGCAGGTTTACCCCATGCCGAACACCGGGTTGAGAATCCAGTGGCTCCCAGTGAGTGAAGATGCCGCATGTTTTACAGCGCACGTTTCTCAGCATCCGGTCACCCCAGATATAGCACTCCGTGTTTTCGGGATGCCCTTGAACATGCACTGTACCCAACTCGTAGTAGGCGCAAATGACTCCGGATCGGCGACAGAGCGAGCAATTGCAACTCGTGGCCTCGCCTGGCGGGAATGGAAGGGTGAGACGGACTGCTCAGCAGTGGCAGGAGCCGTGCAGCGATATTGACTGTTCATGAACCATGGGTTGTCATCTGCTCATTATGCTGCCCAACACCAGAGCCAAGTCGCGCCGCGAAGCTGCACTTGAACGAATTGTTAGGTATTGTTGCCCAAGACGCCAACTCGATTACATAGCCAGCCACCTGGCGCTTCCTCCCGGCGAATGAAGCCAATTATGCCTTGCTTGGTGGTGGGGTCTAGTTCAAACAGAAGATCGTTGAAAACGCGAATGGTCGGTTCGTCTTTTGTGCCCTGTGCATTCGCGATTGAAACAAGGAAGTCTCCAGCCCAATAGGGCAATGCCACGATCAGGCGCGGGAGCTCATGGATCAGGGCCTTGCAGTACGGTATTTCACCGAAGCGCCACGCGGCATGCCCGGCTGTCTGATAGGCGCCATAGTCGTCTTCGGCTTGCAAGGACTCGAACACGGCGAGGACATGCTCAAACCCCTCTTCTCCCGTGAGTGCGTCAAGCATCTCTATGTAACGATTAAAACGATCCTCTCTCTCGTCCCAGCCAATGGAATGGTCTGCATCCTGCACGATGTTGCCTACATGCAGAAGTTCTGATCTCCATTCTTCGAATTGTGTGGCCATAATTCAATATGATATCTAACGCCTTGAGTTAAGCCGCGCCGCGAAGTGGCGTCTGCTTGAATGAAATGTTAGCCATTAACTCGCCTCCACCTAGCATCTATCTCTTCGCACGCTGCTTCGATGTCGTTCATTTTACGCACGTGGGACTTCGGTGCCGTGGTGACTGTCTGCGTAGAGACGTCGACCACGTAACACTTCTTATGGTCGACGACTGGGGATTTCTTTTCTTGCTGCAAGAACACCTTAGTCGCCGCTCCAACATAGCTGGCAGCCGCCTCAGTCAAAGGCGTCGTCTTAGGGAAATGAAGCTTGATAGCGCCCTTGATATCACCAGTTACTGGGTCTTTGAGATAAGCATCTGGCCGCATAGACACAGAGACTCCGCCAATCTGCATTGAATCTGACGCAGAATTTTCCACCGGCACCACTGTTAGATCGCCAAGCTCGATCTGTTCACTAGCCTCAAGAAAGTTCTCAATCGCTTCGGCCGAAGCTAGTCGATCTTGGCAAGCGAACTCAGTACCACTGTCATCGAGACGTAGTCGTTTAGCGGCAGCGGCTAGAGACGCTTCATCCACCATCCCGCCGGCAAGGTACTGCAAGATTTCTGCGCGTGCATCCGAGTACCGAGCCGCGATAAAGGGCTTGGGATCCTGCTGGTCTTGAATGATGCGCTTCCGTCGCGATGGAGTAGCAGTTAGGTACTCCCCGAGCTTGTTCAGGCTTATTCTTAGTCGGGACATGGCTGATCCTTCAGTAATGGCTAACACCTAAGTTAAGCCGAACTGCGTAGTGGAGCGAACCACATGGCAAGCTGTATCTGCCATGTGGTTTGCGGAACGAAGCGGTTTCGGCTTGAACGCATTGTTAGGCGCCGTCTAGTGGAGGGTGATGTCTGTTATTGTTGAAAAGCACATGAAGGCTAAACGGTGGGAGCTGCTTGACAGATGAGAAGTAGAACTGCTGCATCCGGCTCTTGGAAATCGTGAATGCAATAAGTTCATCGATACTCTCAAGCACTAAGGAATAAGTGCTCTGGGGCATTAAATGAAGCGCAGCGAGCTCTTTAAATAGCGCGTAGCGGTGCCCTATTGATTCCTTCTCAGCGCTGGGATATCTAATTTCCTCAAACGCGTCGAGGTCGGCAATCGTAGAAGCGAAGTCGTCGGGAACATCACTATGCAATGCCTTATACGCGACCCAGATCTTCTTCAGATTGTGCCGGTACTTGTTCTTTAGCTCGTCGATCGTCGCTGTCGGGGAAAGCTCTGCCTTTAAAAAAAGCTCCACGGCATGATGAAGTATGTTTCCCGCGACGTGCGTCTGGAGCTGCAATGCCAGCATGCGCCCAGCAACATAGTGCTGCAAAGCCAGGGGATAGAGCTCGAAGTGGGATGTGTGAGTTCGCATCAGTGCTTCGTATGGCGCCTAACGCCTGAATTAAGCCGTGCCGCGAAGCGGCATCGGCTTGAATGAATTGTTAGGCATTGGCTGCGTTGCCTACGATAATTAGCAGTAAGAAGCCCGTAAAGAACACAATGGCGACAAGTACTCGTAGAACTCCGATGCGTTCGTGAGTGATGGTAAATCCGTCATCGCGATCCCAGGTTGTTATGCCGTTCTTAGTAAGCTTGCCGTGAGCCACGATAAGCGTAATAAGGCTGGCTAGCGGGAATCCGATGCCTAGCCCGCGCCACCAGACCTTGAAGCTCCTTGAAAGTGCCGTGGAGTAGTCTAGTGTGCCGCCATGCGGCGGGACGATACGGGTCTTGAAGAGCCATTTTCCAGGCGTAGTTCCTACTGTCGAAAGAAAGATCGCCTCTATAAATACCCAAGCAAAGATGACGACAAGCGCGAACAATTGGTCGCTTCCTTTCTCATTGAATGCATTGGGGTTGAGGATGCCGATCGCAAACCCAGCGACAATGCTAGCCAAGTAAATGTCAAACATGCGCGCCCAGTAACGAACCCATGGACGAACCTGCGGCACGCTAGCTTCCACCCTTGGAATTGGCGGAGGTGGCAAAGTCGGCTTTGATGTCGACATGCCGGGCTTAGCGGAGCCCTGAGCTGGCGCGCCGCAGTTGCCGCAGAATTTGGCATCCCCGGCTATTGCTGTACCGCATTGAGTGCAAAACATAGACTCCCCCTGTTCCAATGCCTAACACCTGAATTAAGCCGAGCCGCGAAGCGGCTTCGGCTTGAATGAATTGTTAGCCCCCCAGCCCGCGGAGCCTGATCTCGGATGCCAAAGCAGTTGCAAGAGAGATGTACTCCGCTACCTCCTCCGACTGGAAGGAGCGCTCTCGGATATGTACGGCAGCATTGCGCAGCTCTCTGAGCCTGTGAAAGATTGCCACTTGATCTTCGCCAAGGATCTGACGCTTAACCAACAGCTCTCCAAGTCGAAGCGGGGCCATGCCTTGCGCTTTGAGGGAGATGTTTGGGTCTTGGCGCTGCAGGGCGTCAATGGCCGCGGACTCCACCTCAAGCCACGCCTCAAGGATGGCGGAGCGTGCCGATACTTCCGCTAGGGCGTAGAGGCGATCAGTCGACGGCGGTTGGATGTGGCCAGGGCGCTCTGGCAAAGCGGCACGTGAGCGCATAGCTAGCTCATGGACGGCTTGGCGGAAATGAAGCTCAAAGTCTTTGTACTTGAGCTTCTCCACGAAAGGAAAGATATCGCCAAGATGGCGCTTTACCAGGAAGAACGCAGCGATTAGTGCGGTAGGCCAAGCTAGGCTTTCAATTACCGATGCGAAGAATTCAAGCCAGTTCATGTGATCTTCCATGGGGGGCTAACGCCTGAATTAAGCCGCGCCGCGAAGCGGCGTCGGCTTGAATGAATTGTTAGAGCCCGCCCCGGAAAGCATTACTAGCTACGCTTTCCGAGGCCCGGCGCTCCGCCTTGGACACATGGATTTCCGCCGCGCCGTCCCTCTGGATTGAACAGTTTGGCAAGCACTTGTTGCCGCGTTGGTTTGGTTGGAATAATCCCGCCGACATCCTTGGCTGTGCCCGTGTATGTGGCCATGTAGGCTTTGAGGTCTCCCTCCAAGGTGTGAGCGCTAGACGCACGCTTAAGCACCAGCTCTGTGCCAGAAAAGGAGTAATCCAGGCCCGCAGAATCGCAGAACCAAAGCAGCATTGGCTTGAACGACTTGTGGCCCATGAACTGATCCAGAATGAGCTTGATGTAGCGGAAGTCTCCGTGCTTTACGAAGTGATCAATCTGATCCTGTCCAATTGCCAAGAACTTTGGAGAAGACAGGAATTTGCGCCAGTCAACGAACTCCGCAATGCGCGGATCTAGAAGTGAACGAAGTAGTCTGCTTGCTTCCTTGTCCATGATCTCAAGTGCGGGCTCTAACACCTGAATTAAGCCGCGCCGCGAAGCGGCGTCGGCTTGAATGAATTGTTAGGCAGCACTTACCGGCAAGTCGTGGTTCCAAGGCTATCGGTACGGCATCTTACTGTGTTGCCATTGCTATCGCGGAAAGTAGTATTGCCCAAAGAATCAGTGCGGCTACGGATAGTGTTGCCATTGTTGTCGCGATAGGTGGTATTGCCGAGTGAATCAGTGCGGCTGCGCATTGTGTTGCCGTTATTGTCGCGATACGTCGTGTTCCCGAGCGAATCAGTGCGACTGCGCACCGTATTTCCCGAATCATCTCGCCAAGTCGTATTACCGAGGGAGTCAGTCCGGCCACGCATCGTGTTGCCGTCACTGTCGCGACAGGTGGTGTTACCAAGCGAATCGGTGCGGCAACGGGTCTGAGCTTCCACGCTGAAGGATACGATGGCAAGAACTGTAACTAGGAAAAGTGCTTTAAACATAAAACCCCCTTGTTGTGTGTGTGCTGCCTAACGCCTGAATTAAGCCGACCCGCGAAGCGGGTTCGGCTTGAATGAATTGTTAGGCCCCACCTGCTGAAAATCCGTGAGGCCACATGGCTTGAATACCCAAGAGGCGCAGGATCACCATGCCTCATTGCTGGGCTATTTTAATCCTCGCTCCGTCCAAGCATTCCTCATCGATCTTGGCGCGCTCATCCAGCAAGGTGTACATCGCTGATTGTGTGCTCTTGCCCTGTACGGCTACCAAAGCGGCGGACATGTATTGCATCAATGTTCCACGCTCAATGGACGACAGAACCTTTCCTTGCAGATGGTTGCCGATGGCGCTACTCAATACGGTGGAAGTTTGCATGCACTGGTTAATTTTCTGCCGATCATAAGTGCTGTTTTCCAGCGTCTTGGCCCGCCGCTGCAATGACATGTTCTCCATGGCGAGCGCGGTGTTCTTCTCCGCAAAATCAACTTGATAGCCTCGCGCTTCCTCTACCTCGGCCTTGGCTTGTGACTGGGCGGTGAGATAGCCACCAGCCGCTCCTACGAGAAGTCCTATCACAGCTCCCAAAGCAATCTTTCCGCTCACTGTCCCTAGTCTCCCCTGTGAATGTGAGGAGTAGATAATGGGATCAGATGGACTTATCTGCAAGAAGTGACCCGACTCTGAAGTGATGAGGACGGCGACAATCTTCAGTGGGGCCTAACGCCTGAATTAAGCCGCGCCGCGAAGCGGCGTCGGCTTGAATGAATTGTTAGGGCTCAAGAAGCCTGCCGCTAATAATGTCATTTGCCAAATCTGCCGAAACTCTGCATAAGGCATTCTTCTTTTCTGCGGGCATAACTGCCATCTGCAGGCCCGTCACAACACCTTGCACTTGAATGGGGATAACTTCACTTGCCTGCTCAAGCATGGCGAACTGGAGATGTGCCTTACCCCCACTGCTGTAGGAGTTTGATATATCAAGAACTACTTTCGTGAGCGCCCTCTGGTACAAGTCCGTGTTCGAGCAGAGCGCATTGGCACCGAGAATGGAAATTCTTCTGTTATTTTCCTTTAGCTTTCTGTCAATTTCATCCTTGATCTCTCGTTCTGCCTGAAGTCTGAACTCGCGATCTTCCAAAGCGGCCTTCACTAGCTCGTCCTTGGTACAGGTGGATTCGGTGGCCGTTTGCGCATAAGCACATCCTGCGGACAAGAAGAGAACCGTCAATATTGTTGCTTTGCACAAGGTCACGCCAATCTCCGATGTTGAGCCCTAACGCCTGAATTAAGCCGAGCCGCGAAGCGGCTTCGGCTTGAATGAATTGTTAGCGCCCAGCTCCGTACCTGGCAAGGCGCTGCTCCAATGTGCCGGTGTGCAGCTCAAACAGATGGTTGTCAAAATCATAAAAGTACAGGGACAGCCCCTCTCCATCCACGCGTGGCCTGGTTGGGCGAATCTCCACGCCCAGCGACTCAAGTCTTGCCTGATATCCGGCAAGATCTGACTCACTAACCCGAAAGGCGACATGCTGATAGGAGCGCTCAGGTGGCGGCACTCCCTCCATAGCGGCCAACCAAACGCCCCCAAGGACAAAGAATTTCTCGCGGGAAAGCGAGTAATTGTGGCCAGCACTGTCATAAACCTCTAGCGCACCGAGACCATCGCAAAGGAAGGTGGTCATGCGCGAGAGGTCGCGAACAATAAGCGTGATGTGGCTGATACCTTCCATGGGCGCTAACGCCTGAATTAAGCTGCGCCGCGAAGCGGCGTCGGCTTGAATGAATTGTTAGGCGCGTGCTTCATGGCTTGCTACTCCCGCTGATCTTGGCGACTTGCGCACAAGAAGCGGCTACATATGCCTTGTATAGTGACTCAAGAGCACCTTGATAAGGCTGCTTTTGCTCTAGCCAATTGATGTTTAGCTGAGAGAAGAAAAGAGCCGAGAAAAGAAAATCATCTTTTGGATCGAAGCTATAGCTGCGAACAAGACTGTTGAAGTAAGGGTCGTCGCTGGACCCCGTTTGCTTCGCCTTTGCGGCTTGATTGATAACGTCTGACAGCTTCCCGGCTGCATGTGCACTCACTGCGGCGTCTGCAACTTTGGCGCAAGAGGCAGCAATGATGCTCCTGTTCTGAACCCCAGACATTGTATCGGTGAGTTCAAGTTGAACGTGCCCTTGGGCTGGATCTTGCGCAAATGCGCTAGTACAAAAGAACGCAGCAAGGAGTGAAAGGATGCTCTTCATGCGGATTGGTTCCATTTTTTTGGATAGCGCCTAACGCCTGAGTTAAGCCGCTGCGCTGCGGCAGACACAAACCCCGGTCAAGCCACGAAGCGCAGTCGGCTGGAATGAATTGTTAGCTGGCACCTACGCGGAGGAATCATGCAACGCAACGAATACATGGAAGAAATCAGCAACAAGATTCGATACGGCGAGCCGGTTGGATTCTTGGAAGCGATTGCGGCGATCAATTATCAAGCCACGCTAAAAGCAAAGAGGGAGGCTGCGGAGGCTGCGACGCTGCGTGGTCGAATCAAGAGATGGCTGAAACGCAAAACCGACTGGCTGCGTGCCAGCTAACGCCTGAGTTAAGCCGCGCCGCGAAGCGGCGTCGGCTTGAATGAATTGTTAGGCTTGCGTACGCGAATCACTTGAATATGGTAATTGCGGAACAGGCAGCAATCGCCGTTGTCCAAAGCCATTGCCAGTGCGCACGATAAAAGCCAGCTATAGCGCGAGCGATACGCGCACTCCAGTGGTACTCGATGTGCGAGGTGGTAAACGCCATGAGCATACTATCTGGACTTGTCTCGTGAGTTGTAACCTTCCGCTCGCCGTTGTACCAGTGCTTGACTCTGCTAAAGATAGTCATCACGTATCTCTCTGGAAAGCTTTGCTGCCCTTAAAGCCCCAAGAGTTGTTTCTTTTTCTCTTCAAACTCCTCCCGAGTAAGGAGACCCTTTTCCAGAAGGGTGCCGTACTTTAGAAGTTCATCGGCGACACTGGAAGAGTCGCTTTTTGCTTCGCCCGGCGGAGCCCAAGACTCAACGTAGCTTTTGATCTCTAATGCTTGGTTGTAGCACTCCTCGCTGAGAAATGTGGCGGCATTCTCGTCTGCTACAGCGTCGAAGGCTCCACCACTAAGAGTGAACCCGCTATTGAATTGCTTGCCGCCAGCGATAGAGAACTGGATGAACCCAACGACCCGGCTTGGCTTTTTGACTTCAACAGAAGTGATCTGTCGGATCGGAATCGTCTTGTCCCGCTTAACAGCGAAGAATCCGCCTTCCTTCTCGATTCTTATCGAATCGCTCGTGACAGTCACGGTCTTGCCTTGCAGGGCCTTCAGAACGAACATGTTTTCGGTGGTCATAGAACTCTCTCTAGCAAGCCTAACGCCTGAATTAAGCCGCGCCGCGAAGCGGCGTCGGCTTGAATGAATTGTTAGGCCGCAACCCGTGCAAGAGAACGGACTACGCTCTCGCAGGCTGCAGCCAGCTCTATGAAGTCTCGCTGCTCCGGGTCTGTGGCAAGAGCATCTTGGATGGCAGAAAAATCTGCCTCACCGAATTGCGGGACTGTGAAGCTAGACCCAGCCAAAGCACTGTCTCCGGTAGCAATTACCGCAGTTGCTTTGGCAATGATTTCACGCTTGAACTGAGCATTTGGGTCAGATGCCTCCGGCTCCCAGATTGCGGTGCCATGTGGAGCGGTGTTCCAAGGCTCGAAGAGCAAGCGCAATGTGACCATTTTATACTCTAGCTGAGACATGCGAGATTCTCCATTTGCGGCCTAACGCCTGAATTAAGCCGAGCCGCGAAGCGGCTTCGGCTTGAATGAATTGTTAGCCCCCGTTGCCGGGGGCCCATGAGACCTTGTCGATGAGGAACGCGCGATACACCGCTGGAGCCATGTAACTGTAAAAGTCCTCAGCCCGCCGTTTGAACACGGCGGAAGCCGCTACACCGAACAGAAGCGCCAGAATGCCGCCGCACCATGTGGAAGCAAGAAAAAGCGCGGCAATACCGGACGCGACCGAGATGAACGCGCAATTGCGATAGAAGCCGTACCTGGACAAGTACACCATGAACGTGGTGCTTAGCTGCTTGGTCTCCACGTATTCCTTGCAGATGGCATACGGGTTATCGATCTTGCCGTTGAGGGAGCCCATGTACTTGGATCGGATTTCCTCTTTAAGGAGAGTCTCCTCGTGGCTGTGTTTTTCTTTTGGTTTTGATACCCAACCGAGGATGTACTTCAAGGCGTACCGATCAAAGTAGTTTGCAAAAGGCTCTATGACCATGCCGAAAAGCGTGAAGGCGAGCGGCGCAGCAACAAGGGTGATTGCTGCTGGGAAAGTGGAGAGCGCGTCAAATAGCTCTTTGAGCGTAAGGCCGCCGTAGGCCACAAAGAACGCGACCAAAACAAGCATGGCCAGGAGGCCGGTGAGGAAGAACGAGAAGATGTCCCACAGAGAGACTCTAATTTTCTCAACCATCTTGGATCTCTCTCTAGGGGGCTAACGCCTGAGTTAAGCCGCGCCGCGCAGCGGCGTCGGCTTGGACGAAATGTTAGGCGGCAGGCCGGGAGACGAAGGCATAGATTGCTTCCTCTAGGCTGACGTTGCCGCCGTTTATGCGCTCAAGATAGAACGGCGAAAACTCATCTTGGCCCATGATTTCCTGAATCTTGCTGCTGGACAGGGTATAGAAGAAGTCGCTGGCCGCTGTGGTGGACGCTGGCTCATTGTTAGCCTGGTGCTGTTTAGCTCGCGCCAGACAATGTTGGGCGAGGCGTACCGCGTCACGCGCGGCGACAGGACGCACCAAGTCTTTTGGGTTTTGGATCGAGCCATCCGCGAGAACACCCGTATACATCGACGGCTCTCGACCGCGGCGCAGGCTGCCCATAAGTTCAAGGGACGTATCAAGCGCCCCCTCCATATTCTCTCGCTGCGTCAGGCTCAGCGATGGCCCAAAGGCGGCAATGATCTTTGACTTGTGATCTAGAAGGTTGTTCCAAGTCTTCTTGAGAACTTGCCGATCCGCCAGGTTTCGACCTGAGGCGCCGAATGCTAAGGCGGATTTGCCTACTTCCTCGATGGCCGCAACAGCAAGGAAGTAGGCGCGTGCGAAATGCTCGGCACTTAGCAACGTTTCCGCCTCTTCAACTAGCGCAGTGGCGTTATCAAGCGACGCGACCGAAAGCTTCAAAAGTGTTTGCTTGCTGAGTTCTCTCATATGCTGCCTAACACCTAGTCGGCCGCTCAACTGCGGCGTAGCTCCGAGTATGGAGGCTTCTTCCCGGCGTGGGAATCAGGGGAATCCTACCTGACATCAATGGGTTGGAGGATGGTTGTGCTCTGGTCCAGGTAACAGGCTGCCTGTGTTATGCCGCAGGAGTGCTGTTCTATGGATTACACGCCCCAACCATCCGGTGTAGCGGAAGCGCAGCCACCACGTCTGCTCGACCAAGTCAGGGAGCAGATCAGGCTGCGGCATTACAGTGTCCGTACCGAGCAGGCTTATGTCGGGTGGATTCGGCGCTTCATTCTTGCCAATGGCAAACGCCATCCGAAGGGGTTGGGGGCAGAGGAGGTCGAGGGTTTCCTCACCCGCTTGGCGACACGGGGCAATGTGGCCGCTTCCACCCAGAATCAGGCGCTGTCGGCCTTGCTGTTCCTCTACCGGGTGGTATTGGGCGTCGAGTTGCCGTGGATGGAGGAGGTGGTGCGAGCGAAGCGGCCGCGACGTTTGCCGGTGGTGTTGGCGCAGGAGGAGGTTGCGCGGCTGTTGTCGGCGATGCCGGAAGGGTGGCAGGAGTTGATGGCGCGTTTGCTGTACGGCACCGGCATGCGCTTGATGGAATGCCTGCGGTTACGGGTCAAGGACGTGGATTTTGCACGCCGGGAAATCTGCGTGCGCAGTGGCAAGGGCAACAAGGACAGGAGGGTGCCGCTGCCCGAAAGCCTGCGCGAGCGTTTGCTGCGGCAGCGTGAGCGCGCGTTGCTGGTGCATCAGGCCGACCTTGAGAAGGGGCAGGGCCGTGCGTATCTGCCGCATGCGTTGGCGCGCAAATATCCCAATGCGGATGCAGAGCCGGGTTGGCAGTACCTGTTCCCGTCCGAACGGGTTTCCGTTGATCCGCGCAGTGGCCGGGCCGGCCGCCACCATGCGGGCGAGGAAACAGTGCAGCGCGCGATCAAGCAGGCCCGCACGCGTGCCGGTATTGCCAAGCCGGCCACCTGTCATTCGCTGCGGCATTCCTTTGCCACGCATTTGCTCGAGGCCGGCCACGATATCCGCACCGTGCAAGAGCTGCTGGGCCACAAGGATGTGGCGACCACGCAGATCTATACGCATGTGCTGGGCCGCGGTGCCGGTGGGTTGTTGAGTCCGCTGGACCGGTTGCCGGGTGTGGGGCTCGATTCGGATTGACGGTGTGCCGGGCAAGCCCGGCACCTGTGGGCTTTCAGCCCTCCAGCAGCGCCTTGTCGCGCACCGCACCCTTGTCGGCGCTGGTGGCCAGCAGGGCGTAGGCCTTCAATGCGGTGCTGACCTTGCGCGGGCGCGGCAATGCGGGCTTCCAGCCGCGTGCGGCCTGCGCGTCGCGGCGGCGGGCGAGTTCGGCTTCATCCACCAGCAGATCGATGCCGCGTTGCGGGATGTCGATGCGGATGCGGTCGCCGTCGCGCACCAGTGCAATGCTGCCGCCGGCGGCGGCTTCCGGCGAGCAGTGGCCGATGCTCAGGCCGGAAGTGCCGCCGGAAAAGCGGCCGTCGGTGAGCAGGGCGCAGGCTTTGCCCAGCCCTTTCGATTTCAGGTAGGAGGTCGGGTACAGCATTTCCTGCATGCCGGGGCCGCCCTTCGGGCCTTCGTAGCGGATGACGACCACTTCGCCGGCCTGCACTTCATCGCCGAGGATGCCCTTCACTGCCGCGTCCTGGCTTTCGTAGACGCGGGCGCGGCCTTCGAACACGAGGATGGATTCGTCAACGCCCGCCGTCTTGACCACGCAGCCGTCGGCGGCCAGGTTGCCGTACAGCACCGCCAGTCCGCCCTCGCTGGAGTAGGCGTGGGCCACGTCACGGATGCAGCCTTCGTCGCGGTCCACGTCCAGCGACGGCCAGCGCGTGTTCTGGCTGAAGGCCACCTGCGTCGGGATACCGGCCGGGCCGGCCTTGTAGAACGTGTGGACGGCCGGGTCCTGCGTCTGCGTCACGTCCCACCGCGCGATGGCCTCGCCCAGGGTGCGGCTGTGCACGGTCGGCGCATCGGCATGCAGCAGGCCGCCGCGCGCCAGTTCGCCGAGGATGGCCATGATGCCGCCGGCGCGGTGCACGTCCTCGACGTGGTACTTGGGCGTGTTCGGCGCGACTTTGCACAGCTGCGGCACGCGCCGCGACAGGCGGTCGATGTCGCGCAGGTCGAAGGCCACCTCGGCCTCCTGCGCGGCGGCGAGCAGGTGCAGGATGGTGTTGGTGGAGCCGCCCATCGCGATGTCCAGGGTCATCGCGTTCTCGAACGCCTCGACGGTGGCGATGCCCCGCGGCAACGCGCTGGCGTCCTCGCCGCCGTACCAGCGGTGGCACAGCTCGACGATCAGCCGCCCGGCGCGCTTGAACAGCGCCTCGCGGTCGGCATGGGTGGCTACCACGGTGCCGTTGCCGGGCAGCGACAGGCCCAGCGCCTCGGTCAGGCAGTTCATCGAATTGGCGGTGAACATGCCGCTGCACGAGCCGCAGGTGGGGCAGGCGCTGCGTTCGACGGCGGCCACCTGCTCGTCGCTGACGCTGGCGTCGGCGGCCATCACCATCGCATCCACCAGGTCGAGTTTGTGCTCGGCCAGCCGGGTCTTGCCCGCTTCCATCGGCCCGCCGGAGACGAACACCACGGGGATGTTCAGCCGCAGCGCGGCCATCAGCATGCCGGGGGTGATCTTGTCGCAGTTCGAGATGCACACCATGGCGTCGGCGCAATGCGCATTGACCATGTATTCGACCGAATCGGCGATCAGTTCGCGCGACGGCAGCGAATACAGCATGCCGTCGTGGCCCATCGCGATGCCGTCGTCCACGGCGATGGTGTTGAATTCTTTGGCGACGCCGCCCGCGGCTTCGATTTCACGGGCCACCAGGGCGCCCAGGTCGCGCAGGTGCACGTGGCCCGGCACGAACTGCGTGAACGAGTTGACCACCGCGATGATGGGTTTGCCGAAGTCGCCATCCTGCATGCCGGTGGCGCGCCACAGGGCACGGGCGCCGGCCATGTTGCGGCCGGCGGTGGAGGTTTTCGAGCGGTATTCGGGCATGGCGGGGGAATGCGGAATGCAGGGCAACGATTCTGCATGAAGAACCCGGTTGCTGTTGCAACCGTTGCCGCCCCCGCGGATGGCGATGCGGGCGTTCGCGGAGCGAGTGCATGGGTGCCCGCCGCGCCCATATCGGGCATCATCCCCGGATGATTTCATGGAGCACCCGATGATGAAGCGATCCAGGACCACCGCGCTGCTGCTGATGAGTACCGCGCCACTGCTGTTCACCGCCTGCCAGCAGGAGCAGACGGTGCAGGTGCAGGAAGGGCTGTATACCTCGGTGGAGGCCTGCAGCGAAGCGACCGGTGATCCGTCCAGCTGCCGCCAGGCGTTCACCGCCGCGCAGCAGCAGGCGGCCGATGCCGCGCCGCAGTACGCCAGCCGCGAGGAGTGCGCGCAGGAATACCCGGCCGAGCAGTGCGTGTCGCAGCGCACCAGTGCCGGGCATTCGTTCGTCGGGCCGATGATGATGGGCTTCTTCATGTCGCAGATGCTGGGTGCCCGTGCCGGGGCGGTGGCTGCGCCGCCGGCGTCGCAGCCGGCGTTCCGCGACAAGGCCAACGGCTGGGCCAAGCCGGCGGCGGCACCGGGTGGCAGCGGCGGGCTGAACACCGCCAGCCGCATTGGCGCGGGCAAGGCCGGGCTGGCGCCGGTGAACGCCGAACCGAATCGCGCGGTCACCGCGCGCCGTGGCGGTTTCGGCAACAGCAGCCGCGGTCGCGGCAGTTTCGGCGGCTGATGCGGTGAAGCGCGTTGCCATTGCCGAGCGCTCCAACTGGCGCGCTCGCGCCGCCGACTGCGGTTTCCGCTTCCACACCATCGACGGTGCGCCGTACTGGGACGAAACGGCGTACTACGCCTTCACCCTGCGCCAGATCGAGGACGACCTCGAAGACCCCAGCGCCGAGCTGCATGCGATGGCGCTGGACCTGGTCGGCGACGTCGTGGCCAGCGAGGAGCTGATGGAACGGCTGGCGATTCCCGCGCCGTTCCGCGACTGGATCGCCGAAAGCTGGCGGCGTGGCGACCCGCACCTCTACGGCCGGCTGGATTTCGCCTACGACGGCAGCGGCCCGGCCAAGCTGTACGAACTGAACTACGACACGCCGACCTCGCTGTACGAGGCCGCGTTCTTCCAGTGGCAGTGGCTGGAAGACCAGCGCAACCGCGGCGCGCTGCCGCCGCAGGCCGACCAGTTCAATTCCCTCCACGAGGCGCTGGTCGAACGCTTCGCCGAGCTGGCCGCGAGCCTGCCGCCGCCGCTGTATTTCAGTGCGGTGCGCGAATCGGAGGAGGACCAGGGCACGGTCGCCTACCTGCGCGATTGCGCGGCGCAGGCCGGCCTGCACGGTGCGTCCATCGCCATCGAGGACATCGGCCTGTCGGAAGATGGCCGCTTCACCGACCTCGATGACGTGGTGGTCGGCAGCCTGTTCAAGCTGTATCCGCTGGAGGACCTGATGCGCGAGGACTTCGGCGCCGCGCTGCCGGGCTCGGGTGTGCAGCTGCTGGAACCGGCATGGAAAGCGGTGCTGAGCAACAAGGGCATCCTGCCGCTGCTGTGGCAGCGCCATCGCGGCCATCCGAACCTGCTCGAAGCACATTTCGACGACGGCCGCGCGCTGCCGGCCGGCTGGGTGCGCAAGCCACTGCATTCGCGCGAGGGCGCCAACGTCGCCATGCACATGCACGACGGCCGCTGGCAGGAAAGCGAGGGGCCGTATGCCGGGCCGTGCATCATGCAGGCATTCCATCCGTTGCCGGTGTTCGCCGGCAACTACCCGCTGGTCGGCAGCTGGGTGGTGGGCGACCGCGCCTGCGGTATCGGCGTGCGCGAGGATGACAGCCGCATCACCCGTGACAGCGCCCGCTTCCTGCCGCACGCGATCATCGACGATGCACCGGCGGGCAATACCCGTATCTACGTCTGATGGCCGGGCAGGTCGGGGTTACACCCCCGACCTGCGGGATATCCGAACGAGTGCACGCGTCGGGGGCGTAACCCCGACCTGCGCGCCGGCAAGGGGCAGCAGGCGCGGGGTTGCCGCACTACCCGTCACCTCGCTTCCGGCGGCACCCAGATGGCGATGCCGGCCGCGCGCTTTTGCTGGGTCGGGATGCCCATGCTCAAACCGCCGCCGCCGTGGCGGCCGAAGCTGCCGGCGCCGACCGACATGCCCACCGGCGAGCCGCTGGCGCCCACGCCCATCAGCACCACGCCGTTGGCACCCAGCGCGGCGGCCTCGCGTTTGAGCCGGGCGATGGCCGCGTCGGTCTGGCCCTGGGTGCCGAAGCCGACCGCACTGGAGGATTCGAGCTGGGCGATCTCCAGCGAACCGGCCGGCGGCGTGGAATAGACCTGCACGCTGGCCGGGTCCACCGGTGCGCGCGCCTGCCCCAGCATGACCTTGGAGGTGCTGGCGCAACCGGTGGCGATCAGGGCGATGCCCAGTGCGATGACGAGCGGGAATTTCATGGCTTCACTCCCCGGCGACGGTGGTCCGTGAATCATCGGCAGCCATCACTGAATCGCCTGCGAACCACGGCTTCCGGCAATGGCGCGCCTCGGCAGACCGACGGAGAAAGAACATGGGCCTGATCAGCCTGATATGGGGCATCGTGGCGCTGCTGTGGATGCTGCTGGCCTTCATCCCGCTGCTGGGTTGGGGCAACTGGTTCCTGATCCCGTTCGCGACGGTTGGGGCGATCATCGCCGCCATCGGCCTGCTGTTCACCCATGCCGGCAAACATGGCCGTGCCCGTACCGGGCTGGTGCTGAACGGCATCGTCATCGTGGTCGGGGTGATCCGCTTGAGCCTGGGTGGCGGCATCGTCTGACGTCCGCCGGAGCGCCCGCCGGGCGTAGAATGCGGGGCCATGCCGGCGGCAGGTGCCGGCGCCCGAAGCCCGCCGCAGGCGAGATGCCCCGACGATGATCCTTCGACCTGTCCGCGTGGCTGGCAGCTGCCGTGCGGCGCGGGCAGATCACCGCAGCGTTGCGCGCCGGCCGGGTCGATTCCTGCTTCTGGCCGGATCAGGCAGGCGAAGAGCGGGAAGCGCCTTCCGCTCCGGAAGCCGACGACCTGCCGCTGGACGCGATGGTGCGCACCATCGGGATCGAAATGCTTGACGCACTGGGCGAACGCCCGCTGCCCGGGCCGCTGCAATCGCAGGGCTATGGGCTGCAATGACTTCAACGTACCGGAGTACCGCCATGTTCCACCCCCGTTACCGCCCCCGCCGCATGCGCCGCGATGAGTTCTCGCGGCGGCTGATGCGCGAGCATGTCTTCACCGCCGACGACCTGATCTGGCCGGTGTTCGTGCACGAGCTGCCCGGCCGCGCGCCGGTGGCGTCGATGCCGGGCGTGGAGCGGTTGTCGATCGACGAACTGCTGCGTGAGGCCGAGCAGGCCTTGCAACTGGGCGTGCCGGTGATCGACCTGTTCCCGGTGCTCGATGCATCGCGCAAGTCGCTGGATGCGGCCGAGGCATGGAACCCGGATGGCCTGGCGCAGCGTGCGGTGCGCGCGTTGAAGCAGCGTTTCCCCGAGCTGGGGGTGATGACCGACGTGGCGCTGGACCCGTACACCACCCACGGCCAGGACGGCATCGTCGATGAGCGCGGCTACGTGCTCAACGACGTCACCGTCGAGGCGCTGGTCAAGCAGTCGCTGTCACATGCCGAGGCCGGCGTGGACATCGTTTCGCCGTCGGACATGATGGACGGCCGCATCGGCGCGATCCGCGATGCGCTGGACGAAGCCGGCCACATCCACGCCCGCATCATGGCTTACTCGGCCAAGTACGCCTCGGCGTTCTACGGCCCGTTCCGCGATGCGGTGGGCAGCGCCGGCAACCTCGGCAAGGCCGACAAGAAGACCTACCAGATGGACCCGGCCAACGGCGACGAGGCGCTGCGCGAGATCGCGCTGGACCTGGAGGAAGGCGCGGACATGGTGATGGTCAAGCCGGGCATGCCGTATCTGGACATCGTGTGGCGGGTGAAGCAGGAATTCGGCGTGCCGACCTTCGCCTACCATGTCAGCGGCGAGTACGCGATGCTCAAGGCCGCCGCCGCCAACGGCTGGCTGGACGAGCGCAAGTGCGTGATGGAGACGATGATCGGCTTCAAGCGCGCCGGCGCCGACGGCGTGCTGACCTACTACGCGCCGCAGATCGCGCGCTGGTTGAAGGAAGCCTGAGGTGGACGCGCCCGGCATGCAGCCCTGGCAGTGGGTGGTATGGATCGCCGGGGTGACGGTGTTCGCGCTGGTGATCGGCGGGCTGGTCGTTGCCGTGCTGCGTGCGCTGCGGCGTCCGCCGGAACTGCCCTCGGCGGCCGAGCGCCTGCAGCGGCAATCACCGCAGGCGCCGGAAGTGGAAGCGCGGCTGCGTGAGCTGGCCGGCCTGCGGCAGAGCGGCCAAATCGGCGACGCCGAGTACGAGCGCCGCCGCGCCGAGGTACTGCGTACCCCGTAGGTCGTGGCTACGTCCCCGATGCTCCGGACATCGAGGATTCCCCATGTCGGGGGCATACCTCGACCTGCGGAATCCGCCGCGTGCCGGGCACGCCCGGCACCTGCGTGGGATGTGCCCGCAGATGCGGGGCTTGCCCCGCATGCTGCATGCGTTCAGCCGCTGCAGCCGCCACAGCACACAGAGGGCTGCAGCTCGATGGCGCCGGGCGCCAAGCGTTGGCCGGCGCGGGCCAGTGCCGGCAGCAGTTCCACTTCCAGCGCGCAGGTGGAGCAGCGCAGGGTGGCAGTGGCCGGGTCGTGGTCGATCAGGGCGGCCGGGTCGATCTCCAGCAACTGCTGTTCGATGGCGGCCAGGTCGGCCGGGGTGTCGCCAAGGCGGATGATGTATTCCATTGCGGTATTCCGGAAAAGCGGAGGAGGCGCGCGCTGCCCGGTGGTGGCAGCGCGCGGCGGACAGGTCAGTTGGTGACGACCAGCTTGCCCTTCATCAGCGCGGAGTGGCCGGGGAAGCTGCAGAAGAAGCTGTAGTCGCCGCCGGCGGTGAGCTTGCGGCCGGGGAAGGTGACGCGGGTGGTGGCGCCGCCGCCGATCAGGGCGGTGTGGGCGATCACGCGGGCGTCGTCCTTGGCCACATAGGCGTTGGCGGTACCGGCCTTGACGCCGTCGCGGGCCACGGCGGTCAGGTCGGCGGTGGTGGTGATGACCACGTTGTGGCCCATCGCGGCGACCGGCAGCTTGCCGGTATGGACCAGTTCGACGGTGACAGTGGCGCAGCTGGCTGACACGGTGGCCTCGCGCAGATCGAACTTCATGGCATCGTCGCCCTTCAGCGAGATGGTGCAGTTGCCGGCGGCCTGGGCCATGCCGGCGGCGCCGAGCAGGGCGAGGGCGAGGAAGACGCGGGAAAGTTTCATGTCGTGCTCCTTGGGGCTGCGGGAAATGGGGGTCAGTCGGCGGCCAGCGCCTTGCGGACGTCGTTGATGAAGGCCGGGTCGGGGATGGCGCTGCTCACTTCGCTGCGGGCGAGGATGCGGCCATCGGCGTCGAGCAATACCAGCGCACTGGTGTGGTTGATGCTGCCGTCCTCGCGGAAGCGGTAGCGCACGTCCAGCACGTTGGCCAAGGCGGGCACATCGTCGGCGTCCGGCTGCAGGAAGCGCCAGCCGTCACCGACGCGGTGGCGCTGGGCCATGTCGGCCATCACCGCGGGGGTGTCGCGCGCCGGGTCGAGGCTGAGCATGGCGATGCCCAGTTTTTCGCGCTGCGCCGGGGTGAGCTGCTTCTGCACGCCCTTGGCGTTCTCGACGATCAGCGGGCACATCAGGTGGCAGTTGGCGTACAGCATGGAAACCACTTGCGGGCGGCCGCGCAGGTCGTGCCATTGCAGGGCATGGCCGCCCTGGTCGGTGAAGCCGGCCTGCAGGTGGTACAGCGACTGGCCCGGCAATGCCTGCGCGGTGCTGTCGGCGGCGTGGGCCGGCGAGGCGATGGCGGCCATGCCAAGGGCGAGGGCCAGCAGGAGGGACGAGGATTTCATGGTTGGCTCCTTGCACAGCGGAAACCGAGGTTGCCGAGCGTGCTGGATGGTTGCAGGGCGGACAGCAGGACGAAGCGTTTGACCACGCCATAATCGCCGGGGTCGTTGAAGGCCAGCGCGGTGGCGCCGCAGAAACGCAGCGCTTCACCATCCTCCTGGCCGCGGCGGTCGCCGTCGCCCAGCAGCGAGGTGAAGTCGCCGCTCCATTCCCAGTTGGCGCCGTGCAGGCCGTGGATGCCCCAGGCGTTGGCCGGTGCGCCGGTGGCGGCATCGATGGCGCGCGGGGTGCCGTCGTTGATCTGGCGCAGGCGCCAGGCACGGTCGTCGCGGGCGTCAAAGCGGGTGGCGTCGGCGGCGGCGGCGAACTCCCATTCCAGGAAGGTCGGCAGGCGTGCGCCCTGCGCGCGGCAATAGGCGTCGGCGGCGTACCAGTTCACGTGGGCCACCGGTGCATCGGCGGCAGCCTTGGTGCCAGGGCCGGTTGCCGTTTCCCAGTGGCCGAGGTAGCCGGGGCTGGCGAACAGCGCGGGGATGCGGTCGCGCCGCCATTGCGGGTGTTCGGTGACGAACGCGGCGAACTGCGCGTTGCTCACCGGGTGTTGCATCAGTTGGTAAGGCGCCACCGGCACCAGGCCGGTGGCGTCCTCGAAGCGGACCGAGGAATGGAACGCGCCGCCGTCGAGCATCCGGTAGCCCGGTTCCGGGCCGCTGGCGCCGGCAAGTGCCGGTGCCAGGGCCAGGGCGAGCAGCAGTGGCCGCATCCGTTCCATGATCGGGTTACCTGCCGCCCTGCGGTTCGCCTTCCGGGTACTCGCGGTCGTGCTGCTGGCCGGTGTAGATCTCGTGGTTCTCCTCGCCGGTGACCTTGAGGATGCCCAGCGAACCCTTGTGGAAGGTGCGGAAGATGCTGTGGTCGACCAGGATGAAGTTGCCCGGTACGTCGGCCTTGAACTCGACGATGGCCGAACCGCCCGCCGGCACCAGCGTGGTCTGCACGTTCTCCTGGTACTTGCTGCCGCCTTCGAAGTAGACCTTGTCGAAGATCTCGCCGATGACGTGGAAGCTGGACACCAGGTTCGGGCCACCGTTGCCGACGAAGATGCGGATCTTCTCGCCGGCCTTGGCGGTGAGTGCGTTGTCGCCGGTCAGCGCGCCTTCCGAGCCGTTGAACACCACGTAGGTCGGATGTTCGTCGATGGCCTTCTCCAGGCTGAAGGACTGCAGGCCCGGGTCGCCGTGCGCGCCTTCGGTGTAGAAGTCGCCCTGCATCACGTAGAACTCCTTGTCCACCGGCTCCATGCCTTCCTCCGGCTCGACCAGGATCAGGCCGTACATGCCGTTGGCGATGTGCATGCCCACCGGGGCCATTGCGCAGTGGTACACGTACAGGCCGGGGTTGAGCGCCTTGAACGTGAACTGCGTTTCATGGCCCGGCAGCGTGTTGGTGGCCTCGGCGCCGCCGCCGGTGCCGGTGACCGCGTGCAGGTCGATGTTGTGCGGCACGTGCGAGCTGTGGTGGTTCTTCAGCTTGAACTCGACCGTGTCGCCCTCGCGCACGCGGATGAAGCTGCCCGGCACCGAGCCGCCGAAGGTCCAGAAGTTGTAGGTGGCACCGTCGGCGATGCGCATTTCCTTCTCGACCATCTCCAGGTCGACGACGACCTTGGCCGGGGTCTTGCGCGTGATCGGCGACGGCACCATCGGCGGTGCGGTCAGCACGGCCTGGATGGTTTCAAGCTGGGCGGCGGGGGCCGCGGCCGGTGCCTTGGGGGCGGCGAAGGCCGGCGCGGCGAACAGTGCGGCGATGCCGCTGGCGAGGGCGTAGGACAGTACGTGGTGCTGCAAGCGTCTCATGGCGCGTTCCTGAAGTAGCGTCGTTGGTTGACGATGCCTACGTTAGGTGCGCGCAGGAATTGCCTCGTTGATTTGCATCAATTCAGGGGGTGTACGAGGCGCCAACGTGCCACTGCTTGACCTGCGTCAAGCACGCATCCGCGGTCAGCCCGACGCGGCCGGAAAACCGTGGTGCACCTGCCGCCAGCAGCGCCATTGGGCGTGCAACCCCAGTGCGTGCGCGACGGCCAGCGCGATGCCGGCGATGCCGGAAAAAGCGGGGACGAACACGGCCGGCAACAACAGTGCGGCGGCCAGCAGGTGCGCATGCAGTACCCGCCGCTTCGCCGCCTCGTCGAACAGGCTGCCCACGCCGGGCACGCGGGTGCCGCGCGCCACCCGCTGGCGCAGCGCGATCCAGGTCAGGAAGCCGGTGATTTCCAGCGCCATGCCGACCACCAGCAACGGCAGGCCGAGGCCGAGCACCAGCGCGCCGACCAGCAGCACCTGCCCACCCGGCAGCAGCGCCGCCGTGCCGCCGCCCAGCAGGGCGATGCCGCCCCAGCGCCAGAACCGGCGCAGCAGCGGGTTGCGCTGGTACTGCGTGCGCGCCTGCGCCAGCAGCACGCCGGTGGCGAACAGCGCGAACGGTATGGCCATGCCACGCCATGTGGCGTCCGGCAGCAGGCCGCTCCATGTGGCTGCGGCGATGGCCAGTGTCGCCAGCACCGCGGCCTGTGCCCCGCGCAGCCATGACGGCGGTATCGCGCGCGCGCCCTGCAGCATCGGCAGGGTGACGCTGCCCACCGCGACCAGCAGGCCCAGCACCCAGCCGACGCCGCCGACGATGGCGTGCAGGTTCACCAGTCCGGGCGATACCGGCGCGTGCCAGCCGCTGCGCGCGGCCAGCAGCACCAGACCCAGCGCCAGTGTCGCCAGCAGCGCCAGCACGGCCATGCCGATGCCGTCGCGTACCGCGCGCTCGCCGTTGCCGCGCCACAGCGCGACCAGCGCCAGCAGCGCGAACGCGGCAAGGCTGCCGCCCAGCAGCACGGTGGCAGCGGGCGCAGGCCAGCGCAGCGGTGTCGCCAGCGCCAGCAGCAACAGCACCACGCCGGTATTGAAGGTGGCCTGCAGCCACGGCACGCCGCGCTGCCCCGGCATCGGGCTGGCCGCGGCCACCGGCAGGAACTGCACCAGACTGCCCAGCATCGCGTTGCCCAGCAGGCCCAGCGCCAGCATGTGCACCAGCACCAGCGTCGCCGGTGTCCAGCGCGACGCCAGCACCAGCTCGCCCTGCCAGGCCAGCCACAGGCCGGCAATCACACCCCATGCCTGCGCCGCCAGCAGGAAACGCATCGGCAGCACCGGTGCGGGTGCCTGGGTGAATGCCAGCCCGCTCATGCCGCCGCTGGCGTGTCGAGCAGGTGCCGGTCGGAGGCGTGGCAGATGGCGATGCGGGCGCCACCGTCGGGCGCATCGTGCACGCGCCAGGCGAAGCCCCATTGCGCGAGGATCGGCAGCAGCGGTGCCGGGTACAGGGGCGTCAACGCCACCAGCAGCTGCCCGGCGGGCAGCGTCTGCAACTGGTCGAGGATGCGCTGCATCGGTTCCGGCGCCGGCAGTGGGCGCAGGTCCAGCTGCAGCGGCGTCAGCCCACCAGCCACAGCAACCAGCCCAGCGGGTGGTGGGTGCGGGCGATGCCGTAGATCTGCGCGAAGCACAGCAGTGCCGCGGCGACCAGCAGCGCGCGTTTGGCGGTGGCCAGTTTCGGCCGGAACGCGGCGATGCCAAGGCCGATGTAGCCAAGCAGGAAGCCGATCTTCACCCACAACCAGCCGTTGCCGAAAAAGCCGGCGGGGAAATTCTTGGCGATGATGGTCAACAGCATCATCGCCGCGGTCAGCAGCACGGTGTCGATGGTGTAGCTCAGGTAGCGCACCGCGGCCAGGCGCGGCCAGCGCATGCCGGCCAGCATCGCCAGCGCGCGCAGTGCGAACAGGCTGCCGCTGGCCAGCGCCGAAGCGATGTGCACCAGTTTGATGTCGGGGTAGAAGGTGATCATGCCGAGCATCGTACTCAACCCGGCCTGCCGTCGGCGCGCGGGCTCAGGTAGATCCAGCCGATGCGGCCGACCCACGGTGCCAGCGCCAGCAGCCAGCCCACCGCGGCCGCCGCCTGCCAGGCCATCGCGTCCGGCGCGATGTCGGCGACGACGCGCATCACCGCCACCGCCTGCAGCGCGGCAAAGGCGAACCACGCCACCTTGGGCATCATCATCGGCCGCCCGGAATGGCCCTGCGTCACCCGCGTCACCATCGCCACCAGCAAGCTGCCGAAGAAGCCGATGAACAGCGCGTGCATCGGCGCGCGGCCAAGCACGAACTCGCCGCTGGCCAGATAGGTGAAGCTCTGCACCAGGTACAGGGCGAAGGTGACCGGCAGCCACGCGGTGCCGATGAACAGTACCGCCAGGATGCCGGGCATGCGCCCGCGCGGCCACCAGCGGTACACCGCCAGCGCGGACAACAGCAGCAACGGCAGGTCGGCCAGCCACAGCCACGCGTAGGCGTGCACCAGCTCCAGCCCCAGGTGCACCATCAGCAGTGCCCACATCGCGCCCAGCCACCACAGCGGCCGCCATGCGCGATAGCCCGGCACCACGTTGCCGGCGAAGAACGGGAACATGCGGTGCGCCACGGTCATGTACACCGGCAGCAGCAGGCCGATGCTGCCCAGCTTGATGCTGGCGAAGGCCCAGTTCGCCGGTGCGCCCAGGGTGAAGGCGACGAACATCACCAGCCCCAGCCAGCCCAGCAGCAGGCCGGCGAAGCACGAGCGGGCGTGCCAGGTGCAGCCCTTTTCGTCGGCCAGCAGCCGGCCCAGCGACAGCAGCGCGCTGGTCCAGCCACCCAGCGACAGCAGCAGGCCCACGCTGATGCCGGCCTGCCAGCCGGCGGTACCCAGCAGGATTGCCAGCTGCCCGCCCATCAGCCCCAGCCCCACCGGCACGTAATGCCAGCGGCTCAGGTCGGGCAATCCCATCCAGCGCGGGAACACGGTCAACAGGAAGCCGAAGATGAAGCTGGGCAGCACCAGGTACTGCATCAGCAATGCATGCAGCCAGCCGGCGTAGACCGAGGTCTCGGGCATGGTCCAGCCGCCCCAGCGCATGGCCAGCAGCCACAGCGCCCACCACAGCATCGCCAGCAGCACGTTGCCGGCGCCGACGAAGAACATCATCCGGTGCGGCGCCTGCGCCAGCCAGGAGGGGGAGAGCCCACGCAGCGGCGGCGTGGCGCGCGGATCGGGCGGGGGAATGATGTCGATTTTCATGCGCACAGGATGCCGCCGATGCCGTGGGCATGCCTTGACGTGGGTCAGGTCCGTCGGCGGTGGTGGCGGGCAGGCCGGCTGCCGCAAACGCGGAAGAGCCGCTTGCGCGGCTCTTCCGGGGGTTTCGTTGCAGAGGTGGACCGGCACCCGGGGCGGGGTGCCGGTGCCCTGGTCAGGCCTGGTCGGCCTGTCCCACCGGCAGGGCCGCGGTCTTGCGCGGCGCCACCCACAGGCGCAGCACGAACCAGGCCAGCATCAGCGCACCCACGCTGAACAGCGTATCGGCCGGTACCCGCATCCACACCAGCATGTCCACGATCGGCTGCTGCATGAACTCGGCCGAACGGGCGTACCAGTAACCATGCTTGAGCGTGGCGGCCAGCTGCAGGATGCCCAGCGGCAGCAGGGTGAAGGCCGCCATGCCGGCCAGGCCGATGTTCAAGGTCCAGAAGCTGGCCTTGAGCAGCTTTTCATTCCAGACCACGTCCGGCTTGATGCCGCGCAGGCAGAACAGCATCAGGCCGATGCCGAGCATGCCGTACACGCCGAACAGCGCGGTGTGGCCATGCGTGGCGGTCAGGTTCAGACCCTGCATGTAGTACAGCGACAGCGGCGGGTTGACCAGGAAGCCGAACAGGCCGGCACCCACCAGGTTCCAGAACGAGACGGCCAGGAAGAAGATGATCGGCCACTTGTAGCGGATCATCCACGGCGTGGCCTTGCCCAGCTTGTAGTTGTGCCAGGCCTCGAAGCCGACGTAGGCCAGCGGCACCACTTCCAGCGCCGAGAAGCTCGAGCCGAGGGCGATGACCGAGTTGGGCGTGCCACTGAAGTACAGGTGGTGCAGGGTGCCCAGCACGCCACCGGCCATGAACACGATGGTGGCGAACAGCACCGCCACCGTGGCGCTGCGTGCCTGCAGCAGGCCCAGCTTGACGAACAGGAAGCTCATCACCGCCACGGCGAAGACCTCGAAGAAGCCTTCCACCCACAGGTGGACCACCCACCAGCGCCAGTATTCGACCATCGACATGTGGGTGTGCTCGCCCCACATCAGCGCGGCGGCATAGAACAGGCCGATGGCCACCACCGACAGGAACAGCAGCATCACGATGGAGCGGGTTTCACCCTTGCGGGTCAGGGTCGGCCACAACGCGCGGCCCACCAGCAGCAGCCACAGCAGCAGGCCGATGAACAGGAACACCTGCCAGAAGCGGCCCATGTCCACGTATTCCCAGCCCTGGTGGCCGAACCAGAAGTTGTGTTGCAGGCCCAGCTTCTGCATCACCGCGAACCACTGGCCGGCAAACGAACCGACCACGATGATGATCAGGCACGTCCACAGGAAGTTGACGCCGAACCGCTGGAATCTGGGCTCGTGCCCGGAAATGGCCGGAGCGATGTACAGGCCCATGCCCAGCCACGCGGTGGCGATCCACAGCACTGCCAGCTGCGTGTGCCAGGTGCGGGTCAGCGCATAGGGCAGATACTCGGACAATGCGAAACCGTAGGCTTCCTGGCCTTCCACCTGGTAGTGCGCGGTGGTGGCGCCCAGCAGGATCTGCACCAGGAACAGCGCCATCACCACCCAGAAGTACTTGGCGGTGGCGCGCATCGACGGGGTGACCTTGACTGCCGCCAGCGGGTCGGTCTTGGGCAGCACCGGGGCCATTTCATCGCCGTGGTTGGCCGCGTAGTGCCAGCCCAGCAGGGCGATGCCGCCGATCAGGAACAGCACGCTGAACACCGTCCAGATGAAGGCGTCGGAGGTGACCTTGTTGCCCACCAGCTCGTCGGACGGCCAGTTGGCGGTGTAGGTGATGTCCGAACCGGGGCGTTCGGTTACCGAGGCCCACGACGTCCACCAGAAGAAGGCGGTCAGTTTCTGCCGGCCCTCGGCATCGGCCACGGTGTTGTTGCGCATGGCATAGGCCTCGCGCAGCTGCGCCGTTTCCGGCTCGTTGCCGAACAGGCTCTCGTAATGCGCGGCAACCTTGGCGATGGCCTCGGCGCGGTCGACACTGATGTAGATCGTGTCGTCGTTGGCGTCATAGGTGTTGGGCCGCAGCTCCTTCTGCACGCGCTTGATGTAGGCCGCCTGGGTAGGCTCGTCCAGCAGCTTGTAGCTGTCCGCGCCGGCTTCGCGGCGGGCCCAGATGTCCATCAGGGTCTCGGCTTCGCGGTGCAGCCAGTCCGCGCCCCAGTCCGGCGCCACGTAGCCGCCGTGGCCCCAGATCGAGCCCAGCTGCTGGCCGCCGAAGGATTGCCAGACCTGGCGGCCCTTCTCCATGTCGGCGCGGTCGAATACGACCTGCCCGGTGGTGGTGACCACCTTGGCCGGTAGTGGTGGGGCCTTGTGGTTGATCTCGCTGCCGACCCATAGCAGGACGGCGAACGAGGCAATGAGCAGGACGGCCAGCCCTACCCACAGCTTGCGTGTGGAATTCATGGTGCATCTCTCTCCTCGGGGAAGTGCGCGCATCATCGGCGGCGCCCACGGGGGCCTCCATGACACAGATCAAGCCGGGGGGATTGAGTGCCTGCTAGCGTGTTGTCGGGTGACTGCGAGGCAGGTTGCCGGCCACCGCTCTGGCTCTGGCTCTGGCTTTTGCTTTTGCTGCGGCTGTTGCTTTGGGGCTTTTTACTTCCCCTGCCTCCGCGCCCACGGCACTTCGTGCCGCGGGTCCACTCCGTCGCCGGGATTTTTCGACACGACATCCCTGTCGTGTCGAAAAACGACGTGCATGCATGCACGTCGCCCCTGCGGGGTCTTGTCCGTCGGCTCCGTCGCTGCGGAAGGGAACCCGGAAGATCAAAAGCGCAGGAGCAAAAGCAAAATCAACGGCAACGGCAACGGCAACGGCAACGGCCGCACCGGGCGTGTTTCAGGGAGAGGTGCGGGTCGGGGCTGCGCCCCCGACGGCGTGATGCCGGATCCGCCAAAAGCATCGGGGCATCGCCCCGACGCACTCAATCGCGCAGCACGGTCAGCGCCAGCGCTTCCAGCCGCGGCAGGTCGAGGATTTCCACGTCGCGCTGCTTGATGTGCAGCAGGCCGTCCTGCTCGAACCGGCGCAGCACCCGGCTCACCGTCTCCGGCGCCTGCCGCAGGTAATTGGCGATGTCGGTGCGGGTCATCGTCAGCTGGAACCGGCGCGGCGAGAAACCGCGCGCCGCCAGCCGCCGCGACAGGCCGATCAGGAACGCGGCCATGCGCTCGTCGGCGGTGTTGTCGCGCGCGAACAGCGAGGCGATGCCGATGTCGCGGCTCATCAGCCGGAACAGGTGCTGCTGCAGGTTGGGCAGGCGCGTGGCCAGCAGCGCGATCCGCGGGAACGAGAACCGGCACAGCATCACCGTGTCCAGTGCCACCGCGTTGCACGGGTAGCGGTCATCGTGGATCGCGTTCAGGCCGATCACCTCGCCCGGCAGGTGGAAGCCCAGCACCTGTTCGTGGCCATTGCGGTCGATCTGGTAGGTCTTGACCGTGCCGGCGCGCACCGCGGCGATGGCGCCGAACGGGTCGCCCTCGCGGAACACGTGTTCGCCCGGATGCAGCGGGCCGACGTGCTCGACCAGCACGTGCAGGTCCATCAGCGCGCCCTTGTCCATGCCCTCGGACAGGCACGCCTGCGAGAACGCGCAGGTCGAGCAGAAGGTCAGCGCGTCGCCGTCATCGGCCAGCACGCTGGCATCGGTGCGCGGAAACACCAACGGCGAGGTCATGCGGCAGCTCCCGACGGAATCGTCACGTCGTGCGCGTTCACACCGTGCGCGAGAAGTGGGGGGTTGCCGTGGCGGCAGCAGTGGTGGGCAGGTAGCGGTCGAAGCACATGGCGATGATACGCAACAGCAGCCGTCCCCGCGAGGTGGTGCGCAGGCTGCCCTCGTCCAGTTCCACCAGCCCGTCCTCGCGAAGCGGTTGCAGGCGTTGCAGGGCCTCGGCGAAATACTGGCGGAAATCGATCACGTGGCGGCGGCCAAGGTCGCCGTAGTCCAGCGCGCCGTGGCACATCAGCTGCTGGATCACGTCGGCACGGATCACGTCGTCCTCTTCCAGGCGCATGCCGCGCCACACCGGCAGGTGGCCCTGGTCGATGGCCTTCTCCCAGCTGAGCAGGTCGCGCGGGTTCTGGCTGAAACTCGGGCCGATATGGCTGATGGCGCTCACTCCCAGCCCCAGCAGGTCGCTTTCGGCGTGGGTGGTGTAGCCCATGAAGTTGCGGTGCAGGCTGCCGTTGCGCTGGGCCACCGCCAGGCTGTCGCCGGGCAGGGCGAAATGGTCCATGCCGATGTAGACGTAGCCGGCTTCGCCGAGCTTGTCGATGGCGCATTGCAGCAGGGCCAGCTTGGTTTCGGGCGTCGGCAGATCCTCGGCGTTGATGCGCTGCTGCGGGCGGAACATCGACGGCAGGTGCGCATAACTGTAGATCGCCAGCCGGTCCGGGCGCGCTTCCAGGGTGATGTCCAGGGTGCGCGAGAAGCCGGCGATGCTCTGCTTGGGCAGGCCGTAGATCAGGTCCATGTCTACCAATGCGCCGAGTCATTCGCGCGCACGCTGGAACAGGTATGCGGGGGCAGGCCGTAGATCAGGTCCACGTTGACCGACTGCAGGCCGTGCCGGCGGCAGGCGTCGATGATGTCCAGCGTCTGTTCCACGCTCTGGATGCGGTTGACCGCGCGCTGCACCTCCGGGTCGAAATCCTGCACGCCGAGGCTGGCGCGGTTGAAGCCGGCCGCGGCCAGCTCGCCGACTTCTTCGGGGGTGATGAAGCGCGGGTCCAGCTCGATCGAGCAGTCCAGCCGCTGCGGCGCGGCGAAGGAGAAGTGCCGGCGCAGCACGTCCATCACTTCGGCGATCTGCGCCGGTGACAGGAAGTTGGGGGTGCCGCCGCCGAAGTGCACCTGCTCGACGTCGCGGTCGCGGTCGAACAGCGTGGAGGTCAGCGCCACCTCGCGGTACAGCCGGGTCAGGTAGGTGGCGCCGCGCGCGGTGTCGCGGGTGATGATGCGGTTGCAGCCGCAGTAGAAGCAGGGGCTGGTGCAGAAGGGGATGTGCAGGTACAGGGACAATGGCCGCGGGATCGGATCGCCATTGCTGATGGCGGCCATCTGCCGCAGGTCGGCCTCACCGAACGTCGAGGAGAACTGCGGCGCGGTCGGGTAGGAGGTATAGCGTGGCCCCGGCGTGTCGTAGCGCCGCAGCAGCTCGGGGTCGAACAGGGAGGAAAGGCTGGCCATGCCCGGCAGACTAGGTGCGGGCGCCGGGGTTGTCCTTGACATGGGTCAATCGAGGGCGCCGCCGGGCCTTGCGTGGCGCGCGCTAGAATCGACCGGGACGCGATTCCAGACCATGCAAAGGAGCCCCATGAGCGCCGCCCGCCATGCCGTTTTCGGCCAGCCCATCGCCCACTCGCAGTCGCCGCATATCCATGCCGCTTTTGCCAGGGCGCAGGGCATCGCGCTGGACTACCGCGCCATCGAAGCGTCGCCGCAGGATTTCGCCGCGGCGCTGGAGGCGTTCGCCGCCGATGGCGGTGCCGGGGCCAATGTCACCCTGCCGCACAAGGAAGCGGCGTTCGCGCTGTGCGCCACCACCACTTCGCGCGCGCACCGGGCCGGTGCGGTCAACACCCTGCTGCGCAAGGGCGATGGCTGGCATGGCGACAACACCGACGGCATCGGCCTGGTACGCGACCTCACCGGCCGCCACGGCCTGGACCTGCGCGGCCGCCGTGTGCTGCTGCTGGGCGCCGGCGGTGCCGCCCGCGGGGTTGCTCCGGCGCTGCTGGATGCCGGCATCCTCGAACTGGTCGTCGCCAACCGTACCCCGGCCCGTGCCGATGCGCTGGTCGATGCGATGGCCGAACCTGGGCGCGCGATTTCGGCCTATTGGGAGGACCTGCGCGAGCAGGGCGATTTCGAACTGGTCATCAATGCCACTTCCGCCGGCCGCGACAAGGGCGCCGCGTTCCAGTTGCCGCTGTCGCTGGTCAACAGCCTCACCACCGCGGTGGACCTGAACTACGGCGGTGCGGCGATCGCCTTCCTGGCGTGGGCGCGCGCGGCCGGCTGCCGCAACAGCTTCGACGGGCTGGGCATGCTGGTCGAGCAGGCGGCCGAGAGCTTCCGGCTGTGGCACGGCGTGCGTCCGGACACCGATGCGGTCTACGCCGAACTGCGCGAGCGCGCCAGCACGCTGGTCACGGCGGATTGAGCGGCATGGACAACACGCACTTGCTGTCCACGCTGCTGGTGTCGATCGGCTACCGCCTGCCGGTGCTGATCGCGCTGGGCGTGGCACTGGTGCTGCTGGGCGGCGCCCCGAAGGCGCTGGCGCGCACCGCGGCACTGTGGGCCTTGTCGCTGCTGATGGCGGCGACGCTGCTGGGCGGGGTGCTGTCGGTGCTGCCGCTGCTGATGATCGCCGCCGGCGATTTCGACCGCATCGGCGTGCTCAACACCATGCTGGGCGCGGCCCACTTCGCGTTGTCGCTGCTGGAGGCGGCCGGCTTCGTGCTGCTGGCCTGGGCGCTGGTGCGGGCGCTGCGCGGAAACGCCGCCGGGCAATGTTGAACCGGCGGGGTCGGCGGCCGTGCGCGGGTATGGGAAAATGCCGGCCATGAACGGAGCAGGCGGCGGATCGGCGTGACGGAGAAGGTGGAAGCGCCGCGGGCGTTGACCGAAGAGGTGAAGACGGCCATCCGCGACGCCTATGCGAAGCTGCAGGCCAATACCCCCGGCTTCAGCACGCGCCGCTCGCAGAGCCAGATGATCGGAGTGGCCTCGCGCGCGCTGGCCACCGGCGGGGTGGGCGTGGTCGAGGCGCCGACCGGCGTCGGCAAGAGCCTGGGCTATCTCACCGCAGGCGTGCCGATTGCCTTGGCGTCGAAGAAGAAGCTGGTCATCAGCACCGGCACGGTGGCGCTGCAGTCGCAGCTGGTCGAGCGCGACATCCCCAATTTCCTCAAGGCCACCGGCTTGCAGGCCACGGTGGCGCTGGCCAAGGGCCGCACCCGCTACCTGTGCACCCGCAACGCCGCCGAGGCGCAGGGCGAGGGCGCGCAGGAGGGCATGTTCGGCGACGAAGTGCTGCTGCACGACCGGCCATTGGCGCCGATCGAGATGGACGTGGCCGGCAAGCTGGTGCGCGCCTTCGGCGAAGGCCGCTGGAACGGCGACCTCGACAACGCGCCGGAAAACGTCACCCTGGGCCTGCGCCTGCGCATCACCACGCCGGCCTCGGGCTGTGCCGGCCGCCGCTGCGCGTACTCGGCGCAATGCCCGGTGCTGCGCGCGCGCAGCGAGGTGCGCGAGGCGCAGATCGTGGTCACCAACCACGCCTTGCTGCTGTCGGCGCTGTCCATCGGCGAGAGCGACAACGGCCAGCCGCTGATCGCACCGCCCGGCGACATGCTGCTGGTGCTGGACGAAGGCCACCACGTCGGCAACGTCGCCATCGACCAGGGCGCGGCCAGCCTGCCGCTGGACGACATGGCGCGGCGCACCGGGCGCCTGCAGATCCTGATTGCCGCCGCCTACCGCGCGGTGGACAAGGACAAGCTTGGCAACCTGCTGCCGAACGAGGCCATCGAGGTCGCCGCGCGCGTCAGCAAGCTGCTCAAGGCCTTCGCCGATGGCATCGCGCAGGTGTGGACGCCGGCGCCGGACGAGCGCGAGCCGCTGTGGCGCGCGGCCAACGGCCGCCTGCCGGAAGCGTGGAAGCAGCCCATCGAGGAACTGGCCGACGAGACCCGCAGCCTGCTCAACTGGGCCACCGCCGCGACCTCGCAGGTCGCCAAGGCCAAGCCGGAGGACGCCGGCCACGAGCGCCTGCAACGCAGCCTCGGCATGGCACTGGAGATGATCCAGCAGCAGTACGACCTGTGGGCCGGCTGGCGCCGCGAGGACAAGGAAGGGCAGCCGCCGATGGCGCGCTGGATCACGCTCACCCGCGACGGCGAACACATGCTGCACTGCTCGCCGGTATCGGCGGCGATGGTGCTGCGCAAGCTGCTGTGGGACGAGGTGGATTCGGTGGTGATGACCTCGGCCACGCTCACCGGCGGCGGCGATTTCCAGTCATTGGCGATCGACAACGGCATCCCCGCGGAGGCGGAAATGGTGTCGCTGGCCTCGCCGTTCGACCTGCCCAACCAGGCGCAGCTGGTGGTGCCGCCGTTCCCGGTGACGCCGGACGACCGTGAGCGTCACCCGAAGGAAGTGGCCAGA
Organism: uncultured Stenotrophomonas sp.; assembly: GCA_900078405.1. Taxonomy (NCBI): domain Bacteria; kingdom Pseudomonadati; phylum Pseudomonadota; class Gammaproteobacteria; order Lysobacterales; family Lysobacteraceae; genus Stenotrophomonas; species uncultured Stenotrophomonas sp. The sequence continues at coordinate 2,792,896 of FLTS01000001.1, forward strand.
TACCTCGCCGCCGAGCTGGACTGGGACAAGGGCAGCATGGTGCTGTTCACCTCGCGCTGGAAGATGGAGAAGGTGGCCGAATTGATGCCGGCGACCTTGCGCAAGAAGGTGCTGGTGCAGGGCGAGGGCGCCAAGCAGAAAATGATCGACGAACACCTGCGCCGCACCGCCGCCGGCGAGGGCTCGGTGCTGTTCGGGCTCAATTCGTTCGGCGAGGGGCTGGACCTGCCGGGCGAGGCCTGTACCACGGTGGTCATCACCCAGGTGCCGTTCGCGGTGCCGACCGACCCGCAGACTTCGACGCTGAGCGAGTGGTTCGAGAGCCGCGGGCTGAACTCGTTCAACCTGATCGCGATCCCGCACGCGCTGCGCACGCTGACCCAGTTCGCAGGGCGCCTGATCCGCACTTCCACCGATAGCGGCCGCGTCATCATCCTCGACTCGCGGCTGCTCACGCGGCGCTACGGCAAGCGCATCATCGACGCGCTGCCGCCGTTCAAGCGGGTGATCGGGTAGGGCGCAGGAGCGTGCACGTGGAAGGTATGGAGCGGGCGGTGCCGGCCGCCGGCCGGTACTACTCCTCGCGCTTGTTCAGCGCCGAGGTCACCGCCGCGGCGTCCTCGCGCGACAGGAACAGGTATTCCAGCTCGCAGCCGCCGAACTTGTCTTCCAGGTCGTGCATGCGCACCGGGTGGTTGCCGAAGCGGTAATGCCGGCTGCCGTTGTCGGCGTCCTCGATCAGGTAGACGCCGAACGACGGCGGGTTGGTCAGGGTGCCTTCCAGCTTGACGGCCGAAGGGTCGATGGCGCGCTGGATGAGGTCTTCGAGATCGGTCATGGCGTTGCGTAACGGAGCGGGGGGGGGGGCGTGATTTCCGGGCAAGTGGAATCGTTGTCGGGGCCGGCGTCAATGCCTTTGGCGTTCCGGCCGGCGACGGGGCACGGGAACCCGGGCCTGCCGCTCCGATAGCGGCCTGCCGGAAGCGGGCTTGAGGGATGGGCGGATGCGCCGCCCCCGCAGGCAGGCCGCCTGCGGGGCGGTTTCAGCCCCTGCGCAGGCGCCGTGCCAGGCCGCTGGCCACGGCGATGGCGGCGGTCAGCGCGGCCATCGACAGGAACTGCACGCGGGTGGCGGCGGTGCCGAGCAGCAGCACGAAGATCAGCGCCAGGATCGCCAGCGCCAGCACCGTCAGGTACGGGAAGCCGGCCATGCGGAACGGTAGCGGGGTACCGTTGCGCTCGGCGCGGCGGCGCAGGATCAGCTGCGAAACCAGGGTGATGGTCCACACCAGCAGGCAGGTCGAGCCGACCACGTTCAGCAGCACCGGCAGCACGCGGGCCGGATACAGCAGCTCCAGCACGGTGGCGGCGAAGCCGAACAGCACGCTGGCCAGCACTGCCGGCACCGGCACCTGGCGGGCACTGACCCGTGCCAGTCCGCGCGGTGCTTCGCCGCGCGCGGCCAGCGAATGGATCATGCGCGAGGCGCCGTAGAGGTTGGCGTTGAGCGCCGACAGCAGGGCGATCACCGCGATCACGGTGATCGCGGTGGCCGCGCCGGGGATGTTGGCGACCTGCAGCACCGCCGCGAACGGCGACTTCAGCGCCTCGCTGGTCCACGGCACCACTGCGATGATCACCCCGATCGAGCCGATATAGAACACCAGGATGCGCCAGGCCACGGTGCGGATCGCGCGCGCCAGGCTGCGCTCGGGGTCCTGGGTTTCGGCGGCGGCCACGGCCACGATCTCGGTGCCGCCGAAGGCGAACACCACCACCAGCAGCGCCGCGCCGACGCCGGCCAGCCCCTTCGGCGCGAAACCGCCGTGGCCGAGCACGTTGGACAGCCCCGGCGAGGCTGCGCCCGGCAGCAGCCCGGCCAGCAGAGCGATGCCGACCAGGATGAAGGCGATGATCGCGGCCACCTTGAGGATGGCGAACCAGAATTCGAATTCGCCGTAGTTGCGCACGCCCATCAGGTTGATGGCAGTGAACACCACCATGAATGCCAGTGAGGTCAGCGGCACCGACAGCTGCGGCCACAGCGTCGCCAGCAGCCCGGCCGCGCCCACCGATTCGGCGGCGATCACGATCACCAGCTGTACCCACCACAGCCAGCCGATGGTGGCCCCGGCGGTAGCGCCCAGCGCGTCGGCGGCGTACACCGAGAATGCGCCGCTGGCTGGCCGGGCCGCGGCCATTTCACCCATCGCGTGCATCATGATGATGACCAGCGTGCCGGCGACCAGGTAGGACAGCAGTACCGCCGGGCCGGCGGCCTGGATGCCCACGCCCGAGCCGAGGAACAGGCCGGCGCCGATCGCGCTGCCCAGCCCCATCATGATCAGTTGGCGCGGCTTGAGCGCGCGCTCCAGTTTCTGCGACGGCGGGGCGGCTGCAATGGACGGATTGGCGGACATCGGCAGGCTTCGGGTGGCGGAAAGGGCGACACCATACCGCGTCCGCCGGCGGCGGTGCCTGTTCCGTTGGTTGGGCCGCCACCCCACACATTGCGTGCGTTTGCAGCATTTCCGGTTGCGCGGATCGACTAACGTATGCACCTGTTTCTGCAGCCAACGATGGCACCGTTCGAGACCGCAATGACCCTCAAGACCCTCAACCCCTTCGATTTGTTCGACGTGCGTTCGCTGCTGAGCGAGGAGGAACGCGCGGTGCAGGATTCCGTTGCCCGCTTCACCGACGAACGGGTGCTGCCGATCATCGGCGACTGCTTCGACCAGGGCCGCTTCCCGACCGAGTTGATCCCCGAGATCGCCGACATGGGCCTGCTCGGCAGCTCGCTGCCGGAGCAGTACGGCGGCGCCGGCCTCAATGGCGTCAGCTACGGCCTGATCTGCCAGGAACTGGAGCGCGGCGATTCCGGCCTGCGCAGCTTCGTCAGTGTGCAGAGCTCGCTGTGCATGTACCCGATCTATGCCTATGGCTCGGAGGAACAGCGCCTGCGCTGGCTGCCGGACATGGCGCGCGGCAAGGTCATCGGCTGCTTCGGCCTGACCGAGGCGCACGGCGGTTCCGACCCCGCGAGCATGAAGACCCGCGCGGTGAAGGACGGCGGCGACTGGGTCATCAATGGCTCCAAGATGTGGATCACCAACGGCCCGGTGGCCGACATCGCCATCGTCTGGGCCAACACCGACGACGGCGTGCAGGGTTTCGTGGTCGAGAAGGGCACGCCGGGTTTCAGCGCGCAGGAGATCAAGCACAAGATGAGCCTGCGGGCCTCGTCCACCGGCGCGCTGTTCTTCGACAACGTACGCGTGCCCGACGGCAACCGCCTGCCCAACGTGAAGGGGCTGAAGGGCCCGCTGGGCTGCCTCACCCAGGCCCGCTATGGCATCAGCTGGGGCCCGGTGGGCGCGGCGATCGCCTGTCTGCAGGAAGTGCTGGCCTACACCAAGGAGCGCATCCTGTTCGGCCGTCCGGTCGCGGCCACCCAGAGCGCGCAGATCAAGATGGCCGAGATGGCCCGCCGCATCACCACCGGGCAGCTGCTCGCCCTGCAGCTGGGTCGTTTGAAGGACGCCGGCGACCTGCTGCCGCAGCAGGTGTCGCTGGCCAAGTGGAACAACTGCCGCATGGCCATCGACATCGCCCGCGAATGCCGCGACCTGCTCGGCGGCGCCGGCATCACCACCGAGCATGGCGCTATCCGCCACGCGCTGAACCTGGAATCGGTCATCACCTACGAGGGCACCGAGACCGTGCACCAGCTGGTGATCGGCCGCGAGCTGACCGGCATCAACGCGTTCTGAGCAACGTGGCGGCCCGCAGGCGACAATGCGGGCCGCCCATCGCCTTGCCGGAACATAGTGAAGACACCCCCGCAACTGCAGGTCCTGATCGACGACGGCGTCATCGACGAAGTGCTGCGCCCGCTCAAGAGCGGCAAGGAGGCGGCGGTCTACGTCGTCCGCAGCGGCGACGAGGTGCGCTGTGCCAAGGTCTACAAGGACATGGCCCAGCGCAGCTTCCAGCAGCGCGTGCAGTACCAGGAAGGACGCAAGGTGCGTGGCAGCCGCGAAGCCCGCGCCATCGGCAAGGCCAGCAAGTACGGCCGCAGGCAGCAGGAAACGGCGTGGAAGAACACCGAGGTCGATGCGCTGTACCAGCTGCGCGAGGCCGGCGTGCGCGTGCCCGAGCCGTTCGGCTACTTCCACGGCGTGCTGGTGATGGAGCTGGTCACCGATGCCGACGGTTTCAGCGCCGCGCGGCTGGGCGAGGTGGAACTGGACGCCGCGCAGGCCCGCCGCTTCCATGCGGTGCTGGTGCAGCAGGTCAAGCTGATGCTGTGCTGCGGGCTGATCCACGGCGACCTGTCGGCCTACAACGTGCTGGTCGGCCCGGACGGTCCGGTGGTCATCGACTTCCCGCAGGTGGTCAGTGCCGGCGGCAACAACGCCGCGCGCACCATGCTGCTGCGCGACGTCAACAACCTCACCGCGTGGCTGGGGCGCGCGGCGCCCGAGCTGCTGGACACCTGGTATGGCGAGGAAATGTGGGAGTTGTTCCAGGCCGGCGAGCTGCGGCCGGACACCGAGCTCACCGGCGAGTTCACCCCGGAGCTGGGCGCGGTTGACCTGGACAGCGTCCGTCACGCCATCAACGATGCCCGCGAGGAAGCGCTGATCCGCCAGCAGGGGCGCGAGGCGGCGGCCGCGGAAGAGGATTACTGAGGGTTGGCGGACTGCTGTGGTTCGGCCACGACCGCGGTGCCGTAGCACAGCACCTCGGTGAGCCCGCTCATCAACTCGGTGGCGTCGTAGCGCACGGCGACGATGGCGTTGGCGCCCAGTTGCCGGGCGTGGGCCACCATGTCGCGGTAGGTTTCCTCGCGCGCCTGTTCGCACAGCTCGGTGTAGATGCTGATGTTGCCGCCGAAAATCGTCTGCAACCCGCCGAGGAAGTTGCCGACGATGGAGCGCGAGCGCACGGTGATGCCGCGCACCAGGCCGAGGTTGCGGGTGACCCGGTAGCCGGGCAGGTCCGGCGCGGTGGTCACCATCGTGTCGTTCAATACCGCCGCTGCCGCGCGCATCGAAGAGGAGTTGTACGGGTCGCTCATGGGGTCACCCCGGTTGGCCGGCATCCGGCGTCTGATGGTGGGGCATGCGGTGTCCGGTTTCCAATCCGCTGGAAATGGCCTGCGTGTTCCGCGGGCCCCGCGCGATTCACGCCGCGCCGGGAAACCCGTGCTGGCGCCAGGCCTCGAACACCGTCACCGCGACCGAGTTGGACAGGTTGAGGCTGCGGTTGTCCGGCTGCATCGGCAGCCGCAGGCGGTGGCCGTCGGGCAGGGTCTCCAGCAGCTCCTGCGGCAGGCCGCGGGTTTCCGGGCCGAACAGGAAGGCGTCGCCGTCGGCGAAGCGCACGCTGTCGTAGCGCACGCTGGCGCGGGTGCTCATGGCGAACAGGCGGGCGGGGGCGATGCGGGCCAGCGCGGTGTCCAGGTCCGGGTGGACCTGCATGCGGGCGTATTCGTGGTAGTCCAGGCCGGCGCGCTTGAGCTGCCGGTCGTCGATGTCGAAGCCGAGCGGCTCGATCAGGTGCAGGTGCGCGCCGGTATTGGCGCACAGCCGGATCACGTTGCCGGTGTTGGGCGGGATCTCGGGCTGGTAGAGCAGGACGTGGAAAACGGGGGAGGCGGCGGTCATCGGCGAAGTTTACGCCGCGGCCGCCTCCCGCTTTGCGTGGAGGCTCACTTGGCGACCATCCCTTGGGCGGCTTGGCCGAGGCTGTTGCCGTTCAGGGCGGCCTTGGCGGTGGCGGCGGCCAGCGCCTGCATCTGCTGCGCGTCCGGGCGCACGGTGATGGCCGGCAGCGACACCATCCACTGGCCGACACTGGCGCCGATGGCCAGCGGCGAGCCGGCGACCACCTGCATCGCGGCCTGCTCGGCGGCCAGTTCGACGATCTGGCCCACGCTCGGGCGCACCTGCACCATCGACAGGGTCGGGATGGCGCTGCTGCGCTCGCGTTCGGCTTGGGCCAATTGGTCGGCGGAAGGACGCACCTGCACCGTTTCCAGGGTGACGATGTCGGCTGCCTGTGCGGTGGCGGCGAAACCGGTGGTGGCGATGGCAAGCGCGATGGCGATGGACTTGGCGTTCATGGCATGACCTCGTTGGTGTGTGTCAAATGTGGTGTGGTAGTAAAGTAAAACACTAAATCTTGAAGTGCAAGAAATTTCCTGCTTTTCGCTTATCTGTTCAGCATCCAGTCATCAATGCTCGGGTTTGCCTGGAGGCAGGGTTTCTTTACGCACGATGTGTGCAAATCGCATCTTCTTGAAATCAAAGGAATTTAATTGAGACAAAAGTGTCCGCTGTCCGGACACCGTGGCCAGCCGGCCGCTGTCCGCGGACAGACATGCTGTCGTTGCCACCTCCCCCATTACCGTTGACGCATGCCGCCCCGGTCGCGTGATGGGTACGATCGGCGTTCACCTTCATTACTCAAGGACAGTGGGATGAACGCAGCCGCACCTCGTACCGCCCTTCTCGCCGTGGCGCTCGGCACCGCCATCGCCGGTTTCGCCGTCACCCCGCTGACTGCTGTGGCCAAGGCCCGGCCGGCTGCCGCCGCGTCCGCGGTGGATATCCCGTTCGAGGAGTTCACCCTGCCCAATGGCCTGCGCGTGGTGGTGCACACCGACCGCAAGGCGCCGATCGTGGCGGTCAACATCTGGTACCACGTCGGTGCCAAGGACGAACCGGCCGGTCGCACCGGCTTCGCCCACCTGTTCGAGCACCTGATGTTCCAGGGCAGCGAGAACCACGACGGCGAATTCTTCGAACCGTTCAAGCAGGTCGGCGCCACCGACCAGAACGGCACCACCAACACCGACCGCACCAATTACTTCCAGAACGTACCGACCACCGCGCTGGACATGGCGCTGTGGATGGAGTCCGACCGCATGGGCCACCTGCTCGGCGCGATCGACCAGGCTGCGCTCGACGAACAGCGCGGCGTGGTGCAGAACGAGAAACGCCAGGGCGAGAACCAGCCCTACGGACAGGTGTGGGACAAGCTGACCCGCGCGCTGTACCCGGCCGGCCACCCGTACCACCACGGCGTGATCGGCTCGATGAACGACCTCAACGCCGCTTCGCTGGACGACGTCAAGACCTGGTTCCGTACCTGGTACGGCCCCAACAACGCGGTGCTGGTGCTGGCTGGTGACATCGACGTGGCCACCGCCAAAGAGAAGGTCGCCAGGTACTTCGGCGACATCCCGGCCGGCCCGACGATGGCGCAGCCGGCGGTCAACATCGGCCAGCGCCCGGAATCCACCCGCGAGGTGATGACCGACAAGGTGCCGCAGGCGCGCATCTACCGCGCATGGAACGTGGCCGAGGTCGGCACTGCCGACATCGACCAGCTGCAGCTGTTCTCGCGGGTGCTGGGCGGGGCCAAGTCCTCGCGCCTGGACCAGCGCCTGCTGCACCGGGAAAAGCTGGTGGACAACATCGGCACGATGGTCGGCCCGTCGCAGCTGGGTTCCAACTTCATCATCATGGCCACGGTCAAGCAGGGTGTGGACCCGGCCAAGGTCGAGGCGATCATCGACGAGGAGCTGAAGAAGCTGATCGCCGAAGGCCCGAGCGCCGACGAACTGGCGCGCGGCAAGACCGCGTTCCGCGCCGGCTTCATCCGCGGCATCGAGCGCATCGGCGGCTTCGGTGGCAAGGCCGACGCGCTGGCTGAATGCGCGGTGTACGAGGGCGACCCGGGCTGCTTCCGCACCTCGCTGGCCACCATCGACAAGGCCGGCATCGACGACCTGAAGGCGGTGGGTGCCAAGTGGCTGGGCGTGGGCGACCACACCCTGGTGGTCGAACCGGGCGAGCGCGTGGCGCTGGACGAACTGCCCTCGGCCAAACCGGCGCCGTTCGAAGTGCCGGCGGTCGATCCCAAGTACAGCACCTTGTCCTCGCAGGTGGACCGCAGTGCCGGCGTGCCGCAGACCACGACCTTCCCGGAACTGAAATTCCCGCAGCTGCAGCGCGCCACGCTGAAGAACGGCACGCAGGTGGTCCTGGCCGAGCGCCACGACATCCCGGTGGTGCAGTTCAGCTATGAATTCCCGGGCGGTTTCACTGCCGACCAGGGGCGCAAGCCGGGCACTGCCAACTTCACGATGGGCATGCTCGACGAAGGCGCCGGCAAGCTCGGCTCGCTGGCCTTCGCCGACGCGGCCGATGCGCTGGGCGCGCGGCTGGGCGCCGGTGCCTCGCTGGACGGCGCTAACGTCTACCTGTCGGCGCTGAAGGAGAACCTGGCGCCGTCGCTGGCGCTGTACGCCGACGTGCTGCGCGCCCCGCGCTTCGACCAGGGCGAGATCGACCGTATCAAGGCCACCTGGATCGCCGGCATCAAGCAGGAGAAGGTGCAGCCCAACGCGGTGGCGATGCGCGTGCTGCCGCCGCTGTTGTACGGCAAGGGCCACCCGTATGCGATCCCGTTCACCGGCAGCGGTGATGAGGCGGCGATCGGATCGCTGACCCGCGAGGACCTGGTGGCCTTCCACAAGGACTGGGTGCGCCCGGAGAACGCCACCCTGATCGTCGTCGGTGACACCACGCTGAAGGAAATCGTGCCGCTGCTCGACCGCCAGCTCGGTGACTGGAAGGGCGAAGGCGCCGCGCCGCAGGTGCCCGCGCCGGCCGATGTCGCGCGCCCGGACAAGGCCCGCGTGTTCCTGATCGACCAGCCCGGCGCGGTGCAGGCCAACCTGTTCGCCGGCGAAGTGGTGCCCTCGACCCGTGATGCCGGCGCCACCCGCTTCGACATCGCCAACGGCGTGCTCGGCGGCGACTTCACCTCGCGCCTTAACATGAACCTGCGCGAGGACAAGCACTGGTCCTACGGCGCCCGCTCGATGTCCAGCGGCGCCCTCGGCCAGCGGCCGTGGATGGCGATCGCGCCGGTGCAGATCGACAAGACCGCCGACGCGCTGAAGGAAATGCAGGCCGAGATCAGCCAGTTCGCCAGCGGCCAGCGCCCGCCGAGCGACGAGGAGGTCGCGCGCATCCGCAACATCCAGACCCTGAGCCTGCCCGGTGCCTATGAAACCGCCAGCGCGGTGATGAACACCATCGGCGGCATCGTTCGTTACGATCGCCCGGACGACTACGTGTTCAAGCGCAAGGCCGAGATCGAGGCGATGACCCCGGCGCAGGTGGCCGAGGCGGCCAAGACGCTGGATGCGTCGAAGCTGACCTGGGTGGTGGTCGGCGACCTCAAGCAGACCGAGGCGCCGGTGCGCGCGCTGAAGCTGGGCGAGGTCACCGTCATCGACGGCGACGGCAACCCGGTGCCGGCGGACAAGTAAGCCGACGCAGCTCCAAAAGCCCCTCTCTCTCGGGAGAGGGGTTGGGGGAGGGCCGGCGAAGCCGGTGGCATGACGGGCACAGCCAGGCCGGCCCGCGAATCACCGGCGATTCATCGATCCAAGGCACAATCCATCCCGATTCCCACAAGGCTTCCGCCCATGCGCATCCTGATCCTGTCCGCCGCCCTGCTCGCCGGCACCGCCGCCTGCACCTGGGTGCCGATCGAAGCCGGTGGCAAGGCCGTGCGCGTGCTGCCGGCCGGACCGGTGGCGCCGGGGTGCGTGGCCAAGGGCGAGATCGTGGTGACGGTCAAGAACAAGGTCGGCTTCTACAACCGCAACCCGCTGCGGGTGCAGGAAGAGCTGGAAACCCTGGCCCGCAACGAGGCGCCCAGTGCCGGCGCCAACGCCATCCAGGCACTGGCCCCGCCAGCCGACGGCAGCCAGCGCTACAGCGCCTGGCAATGCCCGCCGCGTTGAGGCTCGACAAGGCCGACCGCGGGCCGGCAACCACGAGGTGCCCGGGGCATGCCGGTTTGCCGGCCAGCGGCCGGCATTACCGGGGACTGCCCTGCATCGCGGTATTTCCGCCCGTTCCATACGCCCGGGTAGTGAATCGTTAAAGATGCGTCAAAAGGCGGCAGCCGGTAGAATAATGCCCCCTTCGCCTGAGTCCTGGCGTCTTCCATGCACTTCCAGAATGTCTCGATCGCGGGACTGGCGCACATTGATGCGCCGCACACGCTGACCTCCAAGGAAATCACCGAGCGGCTGCAGCCCACGCTGGACCGCTTGGGGATCCGCGCCGACATGCTGGGCGACATCGCGGGCATCCACGCCCGCCGCCTGTGGGACCAGGGCATGCAGGCCTCCGACGCGGCCACCCTGGCCGGGCGCAAGGCACTGGAAGACGCTGGCGTCGACCCGGAGCGCATCGGCCTGCTGGTCAACACCTCGGTCAGCCGCGACTACCTAGAGCCGTCCACCGCCTCCATCGTCTCGGGCAACCTCGGCATCGGCGACGACTGCGTCACCTTCGACATCGCCAACGCCTGCCTGGCCTTCATCAACGGCATGGACGTGGCCGCGCGCATGCTCGAACGCGGTGACATCGACTACGCGCTGATCGTTGATGGTGAGAGCTCCAACCTCGTCTACGAAAAGACCCTGGAGCGCATGAGTGCCCCGGACGTCACCGCGCAGCAGCTGCGCGACGAGTTCGCCGCGCTGACCACCGGCTCCGGCGCCGCGGCGATGGTGCTGGCGCGCTCGGAACTGGTGCCCGACGCCCCGCGCTACCGCGGTGGCGTGACCCGCGCGGCCAACCAGTGGAACAAGCTGTGCGTGGGCAACCTGGACCGCATGGTCACCGATACCCGGCTGCTGCTGATCGAAGGCATCAAGCTGGCGACCAAGACGTTTGAAGCCACCCGCCAGGCGCTGGGCTGGGCGGTGGACGAGATCGACCAGTTCGTCATCCACCAGGTCAGCCAGCCGCATACCAACGCCTTCATCAAGGCCTTCGGCATCGACCCGAAGAAGGTGATGACCATCTTCGGCGAGCACGGCAACATCGGTCCGGCCTCGGTGCCGATCGTGCTGAGCAAGCTGCGCCAGCTCGGCAAGCTCAAGAAGGGCGACCGCGTCGCGCTGATGGGCATTGGCTCGGGCCTGAACTGCACGATGGCCGAGGTGGTCTGGTAAGCGCCCCAGCTCTTCCCGGCAAAATCTCCAAGCGCCCGCAGCCACAAACCTGCGGGCGTTTTGCATTGGGCGCTATCAAACATGCATAGAAATCTTTCCTTGTTTGAACATGATTTCACCGCAAGGAAAAAAAGTGATAAAAATATTTCCTTGGAATGGACGGACATTGTTGCAAGGAAAATGACATGCCTGACAGGATCACAGGGCGTTACGTTGCCGGTTCGCTGGCCGGCAGCCGTTACCAGGCCTTCATCCCCGACCCCCTGCCTCCCGAGCCGGGTCTGGATTTGTCGGCAGGCGAGCTGATAGCGCGCAAGGAGCGTGCCGATCAAGCCCTGGGGCGGTTGGATGGCATCGCCATGATGCTGCCCGACCCGGAGCTGTTCCTGTACCAGTACGTCCGCAAGGAAGCATTGCTGTCCTCGCAGATCGAGGGTACCCAGTCGTCGCTGTCGGACCTGTTGCTGTTCGAGGTCGATGCCGCTCCCGGCGTGCCCATCGACGACGTGGAAGAAGTCTCCAACTACGTAGCCGCCCTCAACCACGGCCTGCGCCGGCTGCGCGAGGATGGTTTCCCGCTGTCGCTGCGCCTGATCCGGGAGATGCACGCCCTGCTGCTGCAGGGCGGTCGCGGGGCGACCAGGCAGCCGGGCGAGTTCCGCAAGGGCCAGGTCTGGATCGGCGGCAGCTCGCCTGCACTGGCCCACTTCGTGCCGCCACCGCCCGAAGCGCTGCCCGACGCATTGGCGGCGTTGGAGCGTTTCTTGCACCAGCCTTCCGGTCAGATGCCCCCTCTGGTCAAGGCCGCTCTGGCCCATGTCCAGTTCGAAACCATCCACCCCTTCAGCGACGGCAACGGCCGCCTTGGCCGCCTGCTGATTGCCCTGATCCTGTGCAACGAAGGCGTGCTGCGCGACCCGAGCCTGTACCTGAGCCTGTACTTCAAGCGCCGCCGCGCCGACTATTACGACCGGCTCAATGCCGTGCGCGTGCACGGTGACTGGGAAGGTTGGCTGGGCTTCTTCCTCGATGGCGTGGCCGAAACCGCGCAGCAGGCCGTGGATACCGCCCAGCGCCTGCTGGCACTGCTGGCCGAGGATCGCGCCCGCATCGCCACACTGGGCCAGCGGGCAGGCAACGTCGGCCTGGTGTTCGAGCAGTTCGCCCGCCGGGTGCTGCTGACCGTGCCGCAGGTTGCCCCGCATCTGGCGCTCAGCCCGCCCACCATCCGCGCCGCCGTGCGCGCGCTGGAAGAACTGGAAATCGTCAACGAACTCACCGGCCAGCAGCGCCACCGCGTATTCGCCTACCAGAAGTACCTCGACATCCTCAGTGAAGGAGCACAGCCGCTGTGAACGATCCAGCCACGAATGCCGACTTTGAACAAGCGCACAAGCGTATTCGCGAATTGATAGATCGCTTCGAGAAGCACGCAGCGGCCTATATGCAGCCGACTTATCAGGAAGCCGAAGCGCGCAAGGACTTCATCGACCCGATGTTCAAGGCGCTCGGTTGGGACGTGGATCACGAGCGCGAACACAACCCCTACGAGCAGGAGGTCAAGGTCGAGCGTGGCGTTACCGTCGCCAAGGCACAAAAGCGGGCGGATTACGCCTTCCATCTGTGCCCCAACTTCCGTGACGTGCGCTTCTTCGTCGAAGCGAAGAAGCCCAGCGTCAATCTGGAACGCGATGCCGACGCTCATTTTCAGACCATCCGCTATGGCTACAGTGCCGGCACGCCGTTGGCGGTGTTGACCGATTTCGAGCAGATTCGCGTGCTGGATTGCCGCCGCAGGCCGCACCCTGACAGCGTGCTGGACCAGGTTTACAAGGGCTGGCGCTACACCGATTTCCGCGACACGGCGAAATTTGCCGAATTCTACTGGCTGTTTTCACGTGAGGCGCATGCCGATGGTTCGTACCAGCGGCGTATCGAAGAACTACCCAAGCCCAAGGGCGGCGCGAAGCAACGTGGCCTGTTCAAGGGCGGTTACCAGCCGGTTGGCGACAGCTTCCTCGAGGAACTCTCCGAATACCGTGAGACGTTGGCGAAAACCTTCAAGAAAGCCGAAGAATCGCTGGATTCGGCGGCGCTGACTGAGCTGGTGCAGCGCACGTTGGATCGTCTGGTGTTCCTGCGCTTTCTGGAAGACAAGCAGATCGAAACCGAAATTCGCGTCACCGATTTCGGCAAGGGGAAAAACGCCTGGGCCGACTTCCAGTCGGCCAGCCGGCGTCTGGACAACATCTACAACGGCATCGTCTTCAAGCGACTGCCGCATCTGGACGATGCTGGGTTCGACGTGGACGAGGACGTGTTCGGCGACATCTGCGAGCGCCTGTCAGCAGAGAACAGCCCCTACAACTTCGACGCCATCCCCATCCATATTCTCGGCAGCATCTACGAGCGTTTCCTTGGCAGCGTTATCCGTGCCACAGACAAGCGCGCCAAGGTCGAGGAGAAGCCGGAAGTCCGCAAGTCCGGTGGCGTCTATTACACGCCGGAATACATCGTGCGCTATATCGTGGCGCAGACCGTGGGCAAGCAGATTGAAGGCAAGACCCCGGCGGAGATCGCCAAACTTCGCTTTGCCGACATCGCTTGCGGCTCAGGCAGTTTCCTGCTGGGCGTGTACGACGAACTGCTGCATTACCACGCCGACTGGTACAACCGTCCGGAACATGCCAAGCAGGCAAAGAGAGACGGCTGCGTACAGACCGAGGATGGCACTTGGCGGCTGTCGCTGGCGCAGCGCCGGAACATCCTGCAAAACAATATCTACGGTGTGGACATCGACCGGCAGGCCGTGGAAGTGGCGCAACTCTCGCTGTTCCTCAAACTGCTGGAAGACGAGCGTGCCACCAGCGCGCGCCAGTACCAGCTCGACTACGCGCGCGATGCCAATATGAAGAAGCTGCTGCCAGATTTGAGCGGCAATATTGTGTGTGGAAATAGCCTGATTGGGTGGGATATTGCGGGCATGGCTGGGTTGAGCGCGGAGGAGAAGTTGCGGCTGAATCCGCTAGATTTTCGTGATGAATTTCCTATTGTCATGCGTGAGGGCGGATTCGATGCGGTGGTAGGGAATCCACCGTATGTCTTGTTACAAGACGAGTTTCGTGATCCGACGAGTTACGATTACCTCAAATCGCACTATACCGTCGCTTCGTTCAAGCTGGACACCTATCATCTCTTCTTCGAGCGGGCGGGTCGGGTGCTACGCGCGAATGGAAGGTTGGGCTATATCACGCCATCGAATTTCCTCACCAACAACCATCTCGACGGGTTGCGTCGTTTCCTGTTGTCGCAGGTTCGGATTGAGCGCATTGTCGTGTTCGAGGGAAAAGTCTTTGCGGGGGCGCAGGTGGATACCGCCATTGCTCTTTGCATCAACAATGATTTGATGGATTACTTCGACATGCTTCGCGTTTCAGCCAAACCTCCGGTGTCGTTCGATGTGCCGGCTATTGCTCTAAAACATTCCGATTGCCTTGAGCGGCATCTGGCTCTGATAACACCACCGACAGCAACCGGAGTGGCAGCACTGTTGACCGCAGTGGATGAGCGTTCAACTCCACTTGGGGAGTTGTTTGGAGTCAGCTTCGGAAAACAATTGCGCGACAGAGAGAAATTTCCGACAGATGTGATTCAAGTCGAATCGTTGTCGAAAATCCCCAAAACGCATCGGCCTTGCTATACAGGCAGGGATGTTGGTCGCTATGCCTTGTCATGGTCTGGCCTTGCATGTCTGCGCAGTCGAGAAGCGAAGCGCGGTGGGTGTTGGGACGATGCGGTTCATGGCGCTGCTCCGAAATTGATTACACGCCAGATTGGTATGGTCCCTGTATTCGGATGGGATGCTGTCGGATATCACTGCCTCAACACAGTGTTCATGCTTACGCCGAAGACGGCCAGTGTCAGTGCAGTATATGTGCTTGGACTGTTGAACTCAAAGTTGCTGGTAACCTATTGGAAGAATCGCTTTTACGATCAGCGCGAACGATTCCCGAAAATAAAGGGTGCATACTTGAAGCAATTGCCGATTTATGTTCCTTGTCTCACGAATGAACGTGATAGATCCCGATATGACCATCTGGTCGTGCTTGTGGAGCAAATGTTGGAAGCAAAGGAGCGACAGACGGATGCTGATGAGCATATGGCTGAAATTGCTGCCCGAGAATGCACTGCACTAGACCGCCAGATCGATACGTTGGTGTACGAACTGTATGGGCTGACGGACGCCGAAATTGCGCTGGTGGAAAACGGCACATGAGCATGGGCACCTGCATCATCGTGATGGCGGAGTTGGCTTCGTGACCGAGGAAAATTCCGCTCGCTCCAGAAGCAGGCAGCTTGTCATCTACTGCGATGAGTCCGATATTTCCGGAAAGCACTTTGGCAATTTCTATGGTGGACTACTGGTGGATGCCCACCAGCAGCCGGAAGTCGAGGTGCGGATCAAGGCCAAGTGCGCGGAACTGCACCTGAATCACGAAGTGAAGTGGCAGAAAATTTCGACTGCCTATGCAGACAAGTACATCGCTCTCATGGACGAGTTGTTCGACATCGTGACGGAAGGCGGCGTCAAGCTGCGCATCATGTTCACGCAGAACTACTACGCGCCGCGGCGGTTGAGTTTGGAGCAGGGTGAGGAAGGGTTCTTCATTCTCTACTACCAGTTCATCAAGCACGCCTTCGGCCTGCGCTTTGCCGGGGTTCCCGAGCAGCGCACGTCCGTTCGGCTGATGTTCGACGAGCTGCCCGACACGCTGGAGAAGCGGGCGCGCTTCAAGGCGTATCTGGCTGCGCTGGATCGCTCCCCCGAGTTCCGCCGCAGTGGGATCGGCTTGAATGCATCCGACATTGCCGAGATCGATTCCAAGCGCCATGTTTTGCTGCAATGCGTGGATGTGGTGCTGGGCGCGATGCAGTTCCGGTTGAACGACAAGCACAAGGAAAAGCCGGAAGGCAGCCGTACGCGCGGCAAGCGCACCATCGCCAAAGAGCGTGTGTACAAGCATGTCCTCGGGCGGATCCGACAGCTCTATCCGGGCTTCAATATCGGCAGGCCGACGTCGCTGCGTGGTGACATGGCGAACCTGTGGAAGGATCCATATCGCCACTGGCTGTTCGTTGCGAAGGATGCGGAGAAGCGTCCCGAGTTCGCGAAGAAGCGCGGACAGAAAAAGCCCCGCGTGCGCTAGCCGGTTTCCCGGGCCGTCCCAAGTGGAACTTGGGCGTTCGCGCATCGCAGGGCCATGTGCATCATAGCCCAGATGACGAACGGATGCCTGAATCCGGGATGGGTTTGAATTATTTTGGAATCATTTAGTTACGCCGGGTTGCCGTGTTTTGGCACGCATTTGTGGACCGATATACAGTACCCGCATCGGCTGCATCGCGCTGGATTTCCGATTGAAGTCCATCGCAGCATTTGCGACAGCCATGCCTCACTCTGCTTCAACTGCACTTTCGTGCGTCCATCATGAGGACTGGGGATGATCGCAACTGAAATCACCGTGTCGACCCCCGCCGGTCGCTTCGTGGCGCAGTGGGACGATGACCCGGACATCCCGGTGCAGTACGTGGGTGACCCAAGGGGCATCGCATTCTTTCGCCAGTACATGGAGGTGGCGATGGTCACCGGGGCGGGTGGTCTGCCGTTGGCCCCCGATCACTTGGAGCCGGTCGATCTGGTTGGGTTTTGCAACTCGGCCGAGTACGGCATCACCATCCTGCCCGATGCCGACTACGTTCTGGCCGATATCGAGCAGGAGTTGCGGGAAATGGAAGGGGAGAGGAAAGCCTTGGCCGATGCGCTTGCGCAGGCCGTGAAGGAACTGGAGGCAGCAGCCAGCCCCATCGAGAAAGTTCGACAGAGTGGTGAGGTTGCAAGGCTGCTGGCGGAGTTGCAGATGCTGGATGTCTCCGCTGACGCATGAATTCCATTGCGATCAGGTTGTCCCCATAGTGGTACGGGCCTTCCTTCCAGTTGGTCATGGATGGAGGTATCGGTATCACCATTGCTGCCGGTCAGGAGAATGCCGCGCTTGGGCTGCTCAATCGTGCAGCGCTGCCGCCACCCGCTCCCGCAGCACCGGCAGCAGTTCGCTCTCGAGCCACGGGTTGCGCGCCAGCCACAGCCGGTTGCGCGGGCTGGGGTGGGGCAGGGGCAGGACGCCGTGCTGCAGGTGCTGGCGCCATGCCTGCACTGTGTCGGTAAGGGTGCGGCCGCGGTGGTTGCCGAGCAGGCCGGTCTGGGCGTACTGGCCGATGGCCAGGGTCAGGTGCAGTTGTTGCAGCCGCGGCAGCAGTTGCGGGTGCCAGGCGGGAGCGCATTCGGGACGCGGCGGCAGGTCGCCGCTCTTGCCGGTGCCGGGGAAGCAGAAGCCCATCGGCACGATGGCGATCCTTTCTGCGTCGTAGAAGATTGCCCTGTCGATCCCCAGCCAGTTGCGCAGGCGGTCGCCGCTGGGGTCGTTGAAGGGGATGCCGGTTTCATGGACTTTGCGTCCCGGCGCCTGGCTGACGATCAGCAGGCGCGCGCGCGGCGAGGCCTGCACTACCGGCCGGCAGCCCAGTGGCAGGTGGGTTTCGCACAGGCGGCAGGCGCGCACGCGCGCCATCAGGGTGTCGAAGGATTCGGTCACGGTCATCCCGGCGTTGCAGCAGCCATTGTGCGCCATCCGCGGCGGACGGCCCGGATGGCGCATTGGCCTACAATGCGCGCCCTGTCCGCGATTGCGTGAAACCGCCCGATGCAGTTCCCCGGTTACCCCGCTGCCACCCACCGTTTCGAGGTCCGCCCTGGCCTGTCGATGAGCTACATCGACGCAGGCCCGCGTGATGGCGAGGTGGTCGTCATGCTGCATGGCAATCCGTCGTGGAGCTATCTGTGGCGGCATCTGGTCAACGGGTTGAGCGATAAATACCGCTGCATCGTGCCCGACCACATCGGTATGGGCCTGTCCGACAAGCCCGACGACAGCCGCTACGACTACACCCTGCAATCACGCGTGGACGACGTCACCGCGCTGCTCGACCATCTCGGCATCAGTGGTCCGATCACGCTGGCGGTGCACGACTGGGGCGGCATGATCGGCTTCGGCTGGGCGCTGGGCCACCACGCGCAGGTCAAGCGGCTGGTCATCACCAATACCGCCGCCTTCCCGCTGCCGGCGGAGAAGCCGATGCCGTGGCAGATTGCGATGGGCCGGCACTGGAAGCCGGGCGAATGGTTCATCCGCACCTTCAATGCGTTTTCTGCCGGCGCGTCGTGGCTGGGGGTGTCGCGGCGGATGCCGGCCGCCGTGCGTCGCGCCTTTGTTGCGCCCTACGACAGCTGGGACAACCGCATCGCCACCATCCGCTTCATGCAGGACATCCCGCTGTCGCCGGCCGACAAGGCATGGCCGCTGCTGGAGCGTGCCGCCGCGGCGCTGCCGTCGTTCGCCGACCGCCCGGCGTTCATCGCGTGGGGGCTGCGCGACATCTGCTTCGACCACCACTTCCTCGCCGGTTTCCGCAAGGCGCTGCCGCAGGCCGAGGTGATGGCGTTCGAGGACGCCAACCACTACGTGCTGGAGGACAAGCACGAGGTGATCGTGCCGGCGGTGCGGGCGTTCCTGGAACGCAATCCGATCGGCTGATTGCCGATTTCAGGTTCCTGCAAGGGGGCAGGTGTTATGCCGCAACCGGCGTATTCGGCGGTGACGAGGGGCTGTTGCCACTGTCGTCAGGGTGGTCGTCGTCGTTGTCAGCCTCGTCGCGCCAGCGCCAATCGGCCAGCGTCAGCGGTTGCATGCCGTGGGCGATGCGCGCGCGGTCGCATTGCGAGCTGGCTTTGCCGTATTCCCACGAGGCATCGACCTCGCGGCAGACGCTGGGGCGGTTGGGGTGGATGCTGCAGCGCGAGTACACGCCGATCTCCGAATCCAGCGCCACGCAGCGGATCGGGTCGGAATAGGTGCCGCGCATGCACAGCCGGTGTGCGTCCAGGCGTTCGGTCAGTTCGTGCGGCACGCCGCCCTCGGTGACTTCGTCCGACTCCATCCAGTGGAAGGCGACGCGGTACTGGGTGCAGCAGGCGCCGCAGGTCAGGCAGGGATGGAGCATGGCAGCCGGCCTTCGGGCGGCGGTTGGGGCAGGAGAAGCGGAAAATTTTCCATGTGCGCCGGGGTCATGCGCAAGAAGTTTCCGCAGCGGCGACAATAGGAAGATGAACGAACCATGCAACATCGCCGCGCGCCTGCCCGGGCTGGCGCGTGAACGCCCGGACCAGATTGCCATCCGCTGCCCCGGCAAGCCCGGCCCCGGCGGCATGGCCGCCTACGACGTCACCCTCGACTACCGCACCCTGAATGCGCGCAGTGACGCCATCGCCGCCGGGCTGGTTGCGCACGGCATCGGCCGTGGCGCGCGCACGGTGGTGATGGTGCGGCCGGGGCCGGAGTTCTTCCTGCTGATGTTCGCGCTGTTCAAGAGCGGCGCGGTGCCGGTGCTGGTCGATCCGGGCATCGACAAGCGCGCGTTGCGGCAGTGCCTGGACGAAGCGCAGCCGCAGGCCTTCATCGGCATCGGGCTGGCGCACGTGGCGCGGCTGCTGCTGGGCTGGGCGAAGTCGGCCAGGCGCTTGGTCACGGTCGGCACCCGCTGGGGCTGGGGCGGCACCACGCTGGCGCAGGTCGAGGCGGCTGGTGCCGGCGCCGGCTCTCAACTGGCCAATACCGCGCCGGACGACGTGGCCGCGATCCTGTTCACCAGCGGCTCCACCGGCGTGCCCAAGGGCGTGGTCTACCGCCACCGCCATTTCGTCGGCCAGGTGGAGTTGCTGCGCAACGCCTTCGGCATGCAGGCCGGCGGCGTGGACCTGCCGACCTTCCCGCCGTTCGCGCTGTTCGACCCGGCGCTGGGGCTGACCAGCGTGATCCCGGACATGGACCCGACCCGTCCCGGCAGCGCCGACCCGCGCAAGCTGCACGATGCCATCGCCCGCTTCGGCGTGACCCAGTTGTTCGGCTCGCCGGCGCTGATGCGGGTACTGGCCGAACATGGCCAACCGCTGCCGACGGTGACGCGGGTGACCTCCGCCGGCGCGCCGGTGCCGCCGCGGATCGTGGCGAAGATGCGCGAACTGCTGCCCGAACACGCGCAATTCTGGACGCCCTACGGTGCCACCGAGTGCCTGCCGGTGGCGGTGATCGAAGGCCGCGAACTGCAATCCACCCGCGAGGCGACCGAAGCCGGCGCCGGCACCTGTGTGGGCCGCGTGGTGGCGCCGAACGTGGTGCGCATCATCGCCATCGACGATGCGCCGATTGCCGACTGGAGTGGCGTGCGCGAACTGCCGGCGGGCGAGGTCGGCGAGATCACCGTGGCCGGCCCCACCGCCACCGACAGCTACTACAACCGCCCGCAGGCCACCGCCGCGGCGAAGATCCGCGAGGCGCTGGCCGATGGCGGCGAACGCATCGTCCACCGCATGGGCGACGTCGGCTGGTTCGACGCGCAGGGCCGGCTGTGGTTCTGCGGGCGCAAGACCCAGCGCGTGGAAACCGCCGCCGGGCCGCTGTACACCGAGCAGGCCGAGCCGGTGTTCAACACCGTGCCGGGCGTGCGCCGCACTGCGCTGGTGGGCGTGGGCGAACCGGGCCGCCAGCTGCCGGTGCTGTGCTACGAACTTCTGCCCGGCGCCGCTGCGGCAGTAGTTGAACCGCAACTGCGTGCGCTGGCTGCCGGCCATCCGAAGTTGGCTGGCATCGGCCACTACCTGCGGCATCCGGCCTTCCCGGTGGACATCCGCCACAACGCCAAGATCGGCCGCGAGAAACTTGCCGCCTGGGCGGCCACGCAATTGAAGGAACACGCATGAGGATCCTGGTCACCGGCGGCGGTGGTTTCCTCGGCCAGGCGCTGTGCCGCGGGCTGGTCGAGCGCGGCCACGAGGTGCTCAGTTTCAACCGTGGCCATTACCCGGAACTGCAGGCGCTGGGCGTCGGCCAGATCCGCGGCGACCTGGCCGACGCCAATGCCGTGCAGCATGCCGCCGCCGGTGTCGACGCGGTGTTCCACAACGCCGCCAAGGCCGGCGCCTGGGGCAGCTACAAGAGCTACTTCAACGCCAACGTGGCCGGCACCCGCAACGTGCTGGAGGCCTGCCGCGCGCATGGCATCGGCAAGCTGGTCTACACCTCCACACCCAGCGTCACCCACCGCGCCACCCATCCGGTCGAAGGGCTGGGTGCGGATGAGGTGCCTTACGGCGAGAACTTCCGGGCGCCGTATGCCGCCACCAAGGCCATCGCCGAGCAGGAAGTGCTGGCCGCCAACGGCCCGCAGCTGGCGACGGTGGCGCTGCGCCCGCGACTGATCTGGGGGCCGGGTGACCAGCAACTGCTGCCGCGGCTGGCCGAACGCGCCCGACAGGGGCGGCTGCGCTTCGTCGGCGACGGCCTGAACAAGGTGGACACCACCTACATCGACAACGCCGCACAGGCGCATTTCGACGCCTTTGCGCATCTGGCGCCGGGCGCGGCCTGCGCCGGCAAGGCCTATTTCATCTCCAACGGCGAACCGCTGCCGATGCGTGAGCTGCTCAACAGGCTGCTGGCCGCGGTGGGCGCGCCGACGGTGGACAAGTCGATCGGCTTCAAGGCCGCCTACCGCATCGGCGCGGTCTGCGAAAAGGCCTGGCCGCTGCTGCGCCTGCGCGGTGAACCACCGATGACGCGCTTCCTCGCCGAGCAGCTGTGCACGCCGCACTGGTATTCGATGGAACCGGCGCGGCGCGATTTCGGCTACGTGCCGCAGGTATCGATAGAGGAAGGGCTGCGGCGGCTGGCCGCGGCGTGCTGAGCGCGGCGACCATCATCCGGCGATCACGTTTCCATCACCGTGCCACCACCGCGGTTTGCCGAGCATGCAGGCCTGACTCTGCAACCGGGACATCGCCATGCTCCATTACGCCGTCGTGTTCTTCATCATCGCCATCATTGCCGGCCTGCTGGGCTTTTCCGGCGTTGCCGGCGCGGCCAGCAACATCGCCTGGATCCTGTTCGTCGTGTTCCTGATCCTTGCGGTGATCTCGCTGTTCCGCAAGAAAGCCTGACCGGTCCGGCACACGGATATGAAGCGGCCCGCCCGGTTGCCCGGGCGGGCCGTCGTTGCCTGCGTGGCCGGCTGGCTCAGGCCGGGGTGATCGAGCTGCGCAGTGCCTTGTCGGCGGCGTGGCGGTCCAGCGCCAGTTCGACCAGGCGCGTGATCAGTGATGTGTAGTCCAGCCCGCTGGCGCCCCACAGCTTGGGATACATGCTGATGCGGGTGAAGCCGGGCAGGGTGTTGATCTCGTTGATGACCACTTCGCCGGAGGGCGTGAGGAACACGTCCACCCGCGCCATGCCGGCGCAGTCCAGCGCCTGGTAGGCACGGATGGCGATGGCGCGGATACGCTCCTGCGCCTCGGCCGGGATGGCGGCCGGGATCACCGTCTCGGCGCCGTTGGCGCTGATGTACTTGGTGTCGTAGGCGTAGAAGTCGTCGTGCACCACCACCTCGCCGCAGACGCTGGCCTCGGGGTGGTCGTTGCCCAGCACCGCGCACTCGATCTCGCGCCCGGCAATAGCCGACTCCACCAGCACCTTGTGGTCGAAGGACAGCGCCAGCGCCATCGCCTGGCGGAATTCGTCGGCATCGCGCACCTTGCTCACGCCCACCGAGGAGCCCTGGTTGGCCGGCTTGACGAACAGCGGCGTGCCCAGCTGCGCCACCAGCGCGTCGTAGTCGGCCGCAGCTGCGCTGGTGCGGTTGAAGCACACGCACGGCGCCACCGGCAGCCCGGCGTCGCGCAGCAGGCGCTTGGCCACGTCCTTGTCCATCGCCACCGCCGAGCCGAGCACGCCGGAGCCGACGAACGGCAGGTTGGCCATGCGCAGCAGGCCCTGCAGCGAGCCGTCCTCGCCGAGGGTGCCGTGCACGATCGGGAACACCACGTCGATCTGCGCCAGCGCCGTGGCCGGGTCGGAAGGCACCAACTGCGCCTGCTCGCGGCCGGGCAGCACCGCCACCGCGTTGCCGGAGCGGTTCAGCGCGATGCGTGCCGGGTCGTCGGCATTGAGCAGGAACTGCTGCGGGTCGCTGACGTGCCAGTGGCCCTGCTTGTCGATGCCGATCAGGCTGACGTCGAAGCGCTGCTTGTCCAGTGCGTCGAGGATGTTCTTCGCCGATTGCAGCGAGACCTCGTGCTCGGCCGAACGACCGCCGAAGATGATGCCGACCCGGGTCTTGCCCATTGCCTGTTGCTCCTGCCGATTGCGCTGATGCGGGTCCGCATAGCATGGGGGAACGGCCGGGAATGGGGAACAGGGAGCGGGGAATGCGGGCCAGCCGGGCACACTGCGCGTTCACCTGTCTGCCCGGCTGCACGGCAACCTCCGGCAAACGGCAATCCGTCATTCCCCGTTCTCCATTCCCGGTTCCCCGCTTCGGTAGAATGCCGCGCATGTCTGCCTCCCCTCTCGATTTCATCAAGCCGCTGGCCGGCCGCGCGCTGGAAAGGGCGCTGAACCACGCGCTGGCGCTGGACCCGGATACCCGCGCCGCGCTGGCCCCGCTGGCTGGCCAGTGCATCACCCTGACCCTGGAGTCGCCGCCGCTGGCGATGCAGGTCGGCGTGGACGGACAGCGGCTGACGGTGGGCCCGGTGGATGCCGCGCGCGAGCCGGACCTGGCCGTGCGCAGCACCCTCGGCGGGGTACTGGCGCAGTTGCCGTTCATGGTCAACGCGCGCCGCACCGGCCAAGCGCCGGGCGGGCGGGTGAAGGTGTCCGGCGATGCCGAACTGGCGCGGCGGCTGCAGCAACTGGCCACGCGCTTCGATCCGGACTGGCAGCAGCCGTTCGTCGGCGTGTTCGGCGAGGTGCTGGGCGTGCAGGTGGCGCAGGCCCTGCGCACGGCGCTGGCGCAGGCCAGCCGCGGTGCGAAGGACCTGGCGCGCACCGCGGCCGAATACGTTACCGAGGAATCGCGCGACGTGGTGCCGCGTGCCGAACTGGATGCCTTCCACGACGACGTGGACGTGGTCCGCGACGACGTGGAGCGGCTGGCCGCGCGGGTGGCGCGGCTGCGCCAGCGCAGCGGGGGGCGGGCATGAAGGCGGTGCGCGCGATGTTCCGCGCCAACCGTATCGGCCGGGTGATCCTGCGCTACCGGCTCGACGCGCTGCTCGACGGCACCCCGGTCGAGCGCTGGCTGCGGCTGGCCAAGCCGTTCGTGCCGCGCGCGCGCGGTGACATCGCCAGCCTGTCGCGCGGTGCGCGGCTGCGGCTGGCGTTGCAGGAACTGGGGCCGATCTTCGTCAAGTTCGGGCAGATCCTCTCGACCCGCCGCGACCTGGTGCCGCCGGATGTCGCCGCCGAGCTGACCCTGCTGCAGGACCGCGTGCAGCCGTTCGATGGCGAACGCGCGCTGCAGATCGTCGAACAGGCGCTGGGCCTGCCGATCACCGAGGCGTTCGCCAGCTTCGACACCACGCCGCTGGCCTCGGCCTCGATCGCGCAGGTGCACGAAGCGACGCTACCCGGTGGCCGGCAGGTGGTGGTCAAGGTGCTGCGCCCGGACATCGAAAAGCAGATTGCCGGCGACATCGCCCTGCTCAAGTCGCTGGCCGCGCTGACCCTGGGCGCCGCCAGCGACTTGAAGAACGTGATGCTCATGTTCTTCAAGTCGCTGGCCGCGCTGGTCGAGCGCACCCACCCGCGCGCCGACAAGATCCGCCCGCGCGAGGTGGTGGCCGAAATCGAGACCACGCTGGCCGCCGAACTGGACCTGCAGCGCGAAGGTGCCAACGCCAGCGTGCTGCGCCGCTTCTGGCTGGACTCGGACGACCTGTACGTGCCGGAAGTGATCTGGACCCACACCGCCGAGCGCGCGCTGACCCTGGAACGGGTGTGGGGCATCCCGTCCGACGACGTCGCCGCGCTGGACGTCGCCGGCATCGACCGCAAGGCGCTGGCGGCCAAGGGCGTGCGCGTGTTCTACACGCAGGTGTTCCGCGACAACTTCTTCCACGCAGACGCCCACGCCGGCAACATCTGGGTCGACACCGACCCGGCGCGGCGCGACAACCCGCGCTTCATCGCGCTGGATTTCGGCATCATGGGCCAGCTCTCGGAACAGGACCAGTTCTACCTGGCCGAGAACTTCATGGCCATCTTCAACCGCGATTACCGGCGCATCGCCGAGCTGCACCTGCAGGCGCAGTGGATGCCGGCCACGGTGCGCATCGACGAGCTGGAGGCGGCGGTGCGCGCGGTGTGCGAGCCGTACTTCACCCGGCCGTTGTCGCAGATTTCGCTGGCCGAGGTGCTGGTCAAGCTGTTCCGCACCGCGCAGCGCTACCAGCTCACGCTGCAGCCGCAGCTGATCCTGCTGCAGAAGACGCTGCTCAACATCGAGGGCGTCGGCCGCCAGCTCGACCCGCAGCTCGACATCTGGGCGGTGGCCAGGCCGGTGCTCGAACGCATCCTGCGCGAGCGCTACAGCCCGCGCCGTGCGTTGAAGGAGCTGGGCAAGCGCCTGCCGGAAATCATGACCCAGGCGCCGGACATGCCGGCGCTGCTGCACGGCTGGCTGAGCCAGCAGGTGCAGGGCAAGCACGAACTGGCGATGCGCTCGCAGGACATCGTCAACCTCGACATCACGCTCAAGCGTCTGCAGCGGCGCGTGGTCACCGCGGTGGGCGGCGCCGGGCTGCTGGTGGTCGCCGCGCTGCTGCACGGCCTGCACGCCAGCGGCCCGCAACTGGCGTCGATGCCGCTGTGGTCGTGGATCTGTGGCGGCGTGGGCATGCTGGCGCTGGCCTCGGCATGGCTGCGGCGGTGAGGCACATCATCTTGAAGCACTCCGGTCGTCATTCCCGCGAAGGCGGGAATCGCTTTGAAGGGTTTCCGGATGTTTCCTGAAGCGGAGGAGGCTGCGGCAACGGACGTCGTTTCCGAACCGCTGCCGCTGCTGTACGAAGATACGTGGCTGGCGGTGGTCAACAAGCCGGCCGGGCTGATGGTCCATGACAGCAAGCTGGCCCGCGGCGAGGACGACTTCCTTGCCGACCGCCTGCGCGAACAACTGGGCAAGCCGATCTTTCTTGTGCACCGGCTGGACCGCGCCACCAGCGGCTGCCTGCTGCTGGCCTTCGACCGCGACACCGCCAGCGCGCTGGGCAAGACCCTGATGGGCGGTGAGGTCGAAAAAGACTACCTGGCCGTCTGCCGTGGCTGGCCGGCGGAAGACGCCTTCACCGTCGACCACGACCTCGACGGCGGCCCCGGCAAACCGGTGAAGAAGCAGGCCATCACCCATTTCCAGCGGCTGCTGACCGGCGAATTGCCCGTGCCCTCCAACGGTTTTGAAACCTCGCGCTACGCGTTGCTGCGTTGCCAGCTGCAGACCGGCCGCTTCCGCCAGATACGGCGGCATTTGAAGCACGTGTTCCACCACCTGATCGGCGACACCAGCCACGGCGACGGCCGCCACAACCGCACCTTCCGCATGCACGGCGTGCATCGCATGCTGTTGCACGCACAGCGGCTGGCGTTCCCGCACCCGCAGGATGGCCGCCGCATCGAGGTGGTTGCGCCGCTGGATGCGGAGTTCCAGCGCGCCTGCGCCCTGTTCGGTTGGCAGCACCCGTAGGCACACGTGTAGGAACGACGTGAGTCGCGACCGGGCTGTCATGCGGTAGCCCGTACATCCCTGTGCGGGGATTCAACAGGAAAGCCCCGGTCGCGACTGACGTCGCTCCTACAGGTTTCCCGCGTCCACCTCAGCCGGCCCGCAACGCGGCCAGCACGATCAACGCCAGCGCGCAGGCGAAGCCGCCCAGCCATGCGAGGCTGCGCAGCGGTGGCTTGTCGGCGATGTAGAACAGGCCATGCAGGACGCGCAGGACCACGAAGGCAAGGGCCAGCCCGTTGGCTGCCTGCGCATCCACTCCGGCCAGCTGCGCCAGCACCACGCCGGCGGCGAACGGCGCGAATGCCTCGAACGCGTTCAGGTGCGCGGCATGGGCGCGCTGCACCAGGTAGTCGTCGCACTTGGCGGCCCACGCGCGCGGGTTGCGGTTGTTGTAGCCGGGCCGGGCCTTGGCGACGACCACCCAGACATAGGGCAGCACCGCGGCAACCAGCACGCACCAGTAGGCGATCGACATGGCCAGCTCCTTCGCAAGGGAAGTGGCCAGCCTAGCCGAAGCGCCACCCGGCGTCGCGCGTCGGCCGCACCCGGTACGGGGTGACGACGTGCCCGATACAATCGGCGGCGATGACGACCCCGCAGCTGACCGTCGATGCCACGCTGGCGATTCCGGAAACGGAGATCGTCGAGCGCTTCGTGCGCGCCAGCGGTGCCGGCGGGCAAAACGTCAACAAGGTGTCCAGTGCGGTCGAGCTGCGTTTCGACGTGGCCGGCTCGCCGTCGTTGCCGGATGCCCTGCGTGCGCGGCTGCTGGCGCGGCGCGACCGGCGCCTGACCGACGCGGGCGTGCTGGTGATCGATGCGCAGCGCTTCCGCACCCAGGAGCGCAACCGCGCCGATGCGCGCGAGCGGCTGGTCGCGTTCATCCGCGCCGGACTGGAGGTACCGAAGGCGCGGGTGGCGACCAAGCCGACCTACGGCTCCAGGCTGCGCCGGCTGGACGAGAAAAAGGGGCGCGCGCAGATCAAGCGTGGCCGTTCGCAACGCAACTGGGAGTAGCGCTTGGACAACATCCCGCCGCACTGCCGTCCGCCGCTGGTGCCACCGGTTCCGCCGGGCGTGCCGCGTGGCGGAAGCGCATTCGGCCGCTGGCTGGGGCGCTGCATCCTGCGCCTGGGGGGGTGGCGCGTGGCCGGGCCGCTGCCCGACCTGCGCAAGGCGGTGGTGATCGCCGCGCCGCACTCGTCCAACTGGGATGGCATCTGGGGGTTGGCGGCCAAGCTGGCGCTGGGCGTGGAGGCGCGCATCCTCGGCAAAGACAAGCTGTTCTGGTGGCCGCTGGGTGCGGTGCTGCGCCGGTTCGGCGTGGTGCCGCTGGACCGCAGCTCGCCGCAGGGCACGGTGGGGCAGGCGGTGGCGATGATCCGCGACAACGAGCGCATCTGGTTCGCGCTGGCGCCGGAAGGCACGCGCAAGCCGGTGAAGGAATGGAAGACCGGCTTCATCCGCATCGCGCGGATGGCGCAGGTGCCGATCGTGCCGGCCTATTTCCACTACCCGGAAAAGACCATCGGCTTCGGCCCGGCGTTCCACACCAGCGGCGACGATGCCGCCGACATGGCCGCCATCCGCCAGTGGTACCGGCCGTGGCGGGGCCGCAACCGCGGCACGGCGTAAGCGATGGGCATCGCGCTGGTCTGGCTGCGCGACGACCTGCGCCTGGACGACCAGCCGGCCCTGCGCGCGGCGCTGCAACGTGGCCTGTCGCCGCTGCCGGTCTACATCCATGCGCCGGAAGAAGAAGGCGCATGGGCGCCCGGTGCCGCATCGCAGACATGGCGCCGGCGCTCGCTGGCGGTATTGGCCGGCGAACTGGAACGCCGCGGCTCGCGCCTGTTGCTGCTGCGCGGGCCCACGCTTGATGCCCTGCAAATGCTGGCCGCGCGCAGCGGTGCCGAAGCGGTGCTGTGGACGCGGCGCTACGAGCCGGCCATCGAACAGCGCGATGCGTGGATCAAGCGCAGCCTGCGCCAGGCCGGCCTGCATGCGGAAAGCTTCAACGGCGCACTGCTGTTCGAGCCGTGGGAACTGGCGACCCGGCAGGGCGATCCCTACCGGGTGTTCACGCCCTTCTGGAAATCCGCGCGCGCGGCATGGCGCGTGCCGGCAACGTGGGATGCGCCGGCGCGGCTGCCATCGCTGGCACATGCGGACCTGCCCGCTGGCGAGCGGCTGGACGAACTGGCGCCGGCGCCGGCCCCGGCATGGGACGCCGGTTTCTGGCAACGCTTCGCGCCCGGTGAGCAAGGCGCGCGCGCGGCGTTGCGACGATTCATCGACGATGCATTGCATGGTTACGCGCAGGCCCGCGATTTCGCCGCCGAAGCCGGCACCTCGCAGTTGTCGCCGCACCTGCACTTCGGCGAGGTGTCGGTGCGGCGCGTGGCCGCCGAAGTGTTGGCCATGGGTGATGCCATCGCCGAGGCCGACCGCGACCGCTTTCTCGCCGAGCTGGGTTGGCGCGAGTTCGCCCACCACGTGCTGCACCACTACCCGCAGGTGCCCGAACGCAACCTCGATCCACGCTTCGACGATTTCCCGTGGGCGGCGCCGGACGAAGCGCAGCTGGAAGCATGGCGCCGCGGCCGCACCGGCGTGCCCATCGTCGATGCCGGCATGCGCGAGTTGTGGCACACCGGCTGGATGCACAACCGCGTACGCATGCTGGTGGCCAGTTGGCTGACCAAGCATCTGCGCCAGCACTGGCGGCATGGCGCGCGCTGGTTCTGGGACACGCTGGTGGATGCCGACTTGGCCAACAACACCCAGGGTTGGCAGTGGAGCGCGGGCACCGGTGCCGACGCGGCGCCGTACTTCCGTGTGTTCAACCCGGCCACCCAGGCGCGCCGCTTCGACCCGGCCGGGGCCTACATCGCGCGCTGGGTGCCGGAACTGGCGGACCTGCCGCCACCGGCGCGCTTCGCGCCGTGGGAACATCCGGAACCGGCGCGGCGGCTGGCGCCGGGATATCCGCCGCGGCCACAGGTGGAACTGGCCGCCGGCCGCGCCGGTGCGCTGGCCGCCTTCGCCAGCCTGCGCCGCGGCGCGGCACGCTGAGCCCGCCGCTGGCCACCCCGCATCCACACGCCACCATCGGCACATGCCGGCAATGGTCCGAAGGAGTAGGGTTCGCGGCTTCACCGCACGCTACGCAGGAGCACGTTCCATGTCGCGCACCGTCATTCTGGCCGCTGCCATCAGTCTTGCGCTGGCGGCCTGTTCCGGCAAGGAGTCCAACGCACCCGTGAATACCGACAGCACCGCCGGCCAGCAGGCCGAGGCCTCGGCCAACCCGTTCCTGGCCGCCAGCACGCTGCCGTTCCAGGCACCGGCCTTCGACCAGATCAAGGATGCCGACTACCTGCCGGCCTTCGCCGAAGGCATGCGCCAGCAGCTGGCCGAGATCGCGCAGATCACCGCCAACACCGCGCCGGCCACCTTCGACAACACCCTGCTGCCGCTGGAGAAATCCGGTGCCATCCTCGACCGCACCAGCCGCGTGTTCTTCAGCGTGGTGCAGGCCGACACCAGTCCTGAGCGGCAGAAGATCCAGGAACAGGTGATCCCGAAACTGGCCGCGCACAGTGACGCGATCCACCTCGACGCCAAGCTGTTCGAGCGGGTCAAGGCGGTGTACGACGGCCGCGCCGAGGCCGGGCTGGATGCCGAGCAGCTGCGCGTGGTCGAGGAAACCTTCAATGGCTTCGTCAAGGCCGGCGCGCAACTGAGCGATGCCGACAAGGAAACGCTGAAGCAGTACAACGCCGAGGAGGCCACCCTCGCCAACGACTTCCACAACAAGCTGGTTGCGGCCACCGCCGCCGGCGCGGTGGTGGTGGATGACAAGGCGCAACTGGCCGGCCTGAGCGATGGCGATGTCGCTTCGGCCGAGGAAGCGGCCAAGGGCCGCAAGCTCGACGGCAAGTGGGTGCTGGCGCTGCAGAACACCACCCAGCAGCCGGTGCTGGTGTCGCTGCAGGACCGCGACCTGCGCGCCAGGGTGCTGGCCGCTTCGGAAACCCGCACCGAGCAGGACGACGCCAACGACACCCGCAAGATCGTCCAGCGCCTGGCGCAGCTGCGCGCGGCCAAGGCCAGGCTGCTCGGCTTCCCGAACTACGCCGCCTACAACCTCGGCGACCAGATGGCGCAGACCCCGGCCAACGCACTGAAGCTGCTCACCGACACGGTGCCGGCGGCCACCGCCAAGGCGCGCGGCGAGCTGGCCGAGATCCAGAAGGTGGTTGATGCACAGAACGGCGGCTTCAAGGCTACCGCCTCGGACTGGGACTTCTACGCCGAGCAGGTGCGCAAGGCCAAGTACGACCTCGACGAGTCGCAGATCAAGCCGTATTTCGAGCTGGACAATGTGCTGCAGAACGGCGTGTTCTTCGCCGCCAACCAGCTCTACGGCATCACGTTCAAGGAGCGCAGGGACATCCCGGTGTACCACCCGGACGTGCGCGTGTTCGAAGTGACCGACGCCGACGGCCAGCCGTTGGCGCTGTTCTACGCTGATTTCTTCAAGCGCGACAGCAAGAGCGGCGGTGCGTGGATGGACGTGTTCGTCGAACAGGACGGCCTGACCGGCACCAAACCGGTGGTCTACAACGTGTGCAACTTCACCAAGCCTGCCGCCGGCCAGCCGGCGCTGCTGAGCTGGGACGACGTGACGACCATGTTCCACGAATTCGGCCATGCCCTGCACGGCATGTTCTCGAATACGAAGTATCCGAGCGTGGCCGGCACCGGTGTGCCGCGCGATTTCGTCGAGTTCCCGTCGCAGTTCAACGAGCATTGGGCCTCGGACCCGAAGGTGTTCGCCAACTACGCCAAGCACTACCAAAGTGGCGAAGCGATGCCGCAGGCGCTGGTGGACAAGATCGCCAAGGCCCGCACCTTCAACCAGGGCTACGCGACCACCGAATACCTGTCGGCCGCGTTGCTCGACCTGGCCTGGCACACGCAGGGCGCCGACGCGCCGCTGCAGGACGTGGACACCTTCGAGGCCGCCGCGCTCAAGCGCTTCAAGGTGGACCTGCCACAGGTGCCGCCGCGCTACCGCAGCAGCTATTTCGACCACATCTGGGGCGGCGGTTATTCGGCCGGCTACTACGCCTATTTCTGGGCGGAAATGATCGACCACGACGCCTTCGAGTGGTTCAAGGAAAACGGCGGCCTGACCCGCGAGAACGGGCAGGTGTTCCGCGACAAGATCCTGTCCATCGGCAACACCCGCGATCTGGCCACGGCCTACCGCGAGTTCCGTGGCAAGGACCCGAGCGTGGAAGCACTGCTGAAGAACCGCGGGCTGAAGTAAGCGCCGCATTGCCGGAACGGGAGGGGCGGCCCTCCCGCTCCGCATCGGCCACTCCACGGCTGGGCCATGGTCATCCATCGGCCGCGGTTCGCTGGCGTGGATTCCCGGCTGAAACAGGGGGTGGCCGTGACCGACAACCCCGGATGGCGGATTGAAGACTGCCGCCAGCCAGTACCTCAGGGCCATGTCGCGGTCGTGGCCAGGGCTTATGCTCTCGGTCCAGTCCGATTGCAGGATGCTCCGTGAGCCTTGACCCATCGCCCGCGCCATCGCCGCCGTCCAGCCCGATGCCGATGCCGATGCCGAAACCACGCGCATGGCGCTGGCTTGCCTGCCTGTGGCTGGCGTGCACATGCGGGTTCGCCACGGCAGCGGCGGTGGAGAGCCCCCCGGCTGCGGAGTCCGCGCGGGCGCAGGTGCTGGTGCTGTTGTCCTACCACCCCGGTTTCAGCTGGGAGGAGCGCATCCTCGCCGGCCTGCGCGAGTGGGGCGGGGCCGGCGAGCAGCCGGTGTTCCATGTCGAATGGATGGATGCCAAGCGCCACCCCGATGCCGCACAGCGCCAGCGCCTGACCGACTACCTCGGCGGGAAATACGCCGGCCAGCACTTCGACCTGATCGCCACCGTGGACGACGACGCGCTGGCTTTCGTCATGCAGCACGCGAGCCTGTTCGGCGACACCCCGGTGGTGTTCAGCGGCCTCAACGCGGCGCCGGAACCGATCATCGGCACGCGCCCGAACGTCACCGGCATTCTCGAACGCTTCGATCTCACCCGCACCCTCGACATCGCGCTGAAGCTGCACTCGCGTACCCGCCGGCTGCTGTTCATCACCCCCGACGACGACAACGGCGCGGCGCTGCGCGACACCGTCGATGCGGCGCTGTTGCGGCTGCCCGGCCACCCCGCGGTCGAGCACTGGCGGACCGCATGGCTGGAACAGGTGGCGCCACGGCTGTCGCGGCTGCCTGGCGATACCCTGGTCTTCGCCCTCGGCAGCCTGCCGGTGCGCGCCGGCGAGCTGCCGCTGGAGCCGGAGCTTGTGTCGGCCTGGATGCGCACACACACCGAGTTGCCGGTATACAGCGACCTGGACACGGCGGTGGGCCACGGCGCCGTCGGCGGTTACATGAACAGTGGTCTGGAAACCGGCCGCCTGCAGGCGGCAATGGCGCAGCGGCTGCTGGCCGGCGAGGCGGCCGCCAGTATCCCGCTGGTGCGCGAAACGCCGCTGGCGCTACTGTTCGACAACGCGGAACTGCGCCGGCTGGACGTGGACATGCGCGCTCTTCCCGCCGGCAGCACGCTGGTCAACGCGCCGCCGTCGATCTTCGCCCGCGAATACCGCGCGCAGCTGCTGGCCATCGTCGTGGTGGTGCTGATGCTGCTGCTGGTGGTGGTCGGGCTGGTGGTGCGCAACCGCATGCAGGCCGCGCGCCAGCGTGCGCTGCACCACCAGGCCACGCACGATGAACTGACCGGCCTGCCCAACCGCAGCGGCCTGGCCGAGCAGTTGCAGGCGTTGCCACAGGCCGCCGCGGAGGACGAGCAAGTGGTACTGGTGATGCTCGGCCTGAACCGCTTCAAGCTGGTCAACGACACCTATGGCCATGCCTTCGGCGACAAGGTGCTGGTGGCGGTGGCCGGGCGCCTGCGGCAGTGCTGCGGCGAGCGGGAAACGCTGGTGCGGTTCAGCGGCGATGCCTTCGTCATCATGGCCCGGCTGCCGGACGCGGCCGGCCTGCAGCGGTTGCACGCGCTGTGCGATGCGCTGTTCCTGCAGCCGTTCCTGATCAATGGCCGGCGCATCCCGATCACCGCGGCCTTCGGCTTGAGCTCCTCGCCGCTGCTCGGGTTGGTGCCTGGCAGCCTGCTGCGCGAGGCCGACGCGGCCATGTACGAGGCCAAGCGCAATCGCGGCGCGGGGCTGGTGGTCTTCGACCACGGCATCCACGAGCGTGCCGCGCGCCAGTTCCGGATCGAGGCCGGCCTGCCCGAGGCGATCGAGCACGGCCAGATCGAGGTGCACTACCAGCCCATCCACGACATCCAGCGCGGCTGCATTGCCGGCTACGAGGCGCTGGCGCGCTGGCGGCACCCGGAGCTGGGCTGGATTCCGCCGCCGGAGTTCGTGCGTGCCGCGGTCGAGACCGGCCACATCGGTGCGCTCACCCGCTGCATCCTGCGCGCCGCCTGCCGGGCCTTCCTGCCGCATCTTGGCAATCCACACAGCCCCTATCTGGCGGTGAACGTGTCGGTCAGCGACATCTACGCCAGCGATTTCCCGGCGCAGCTGGCGCAGGTGCTGGCCGAGGTCGGCATGCCACCGCAACAGCTGGTGCTGGAAGTGACCGAGGACATGCTGCTGGGCAACCAGCAGCACGTGGCCACCGTGCTCGAGCAGCTGCGCGGGCAGGGCGTGCGCATCGCCATCGACGATTTCGGCACCGGCTATTCCTCGATGGGTTACCTGTCCAGCTACCAGGTCAACCTGATCAAGATCGACCAGTCCTTCGTGCGCCGCCTGCTCGACAGCCCGCCGGACCGCAAGATCGTGCGCGCCATCGTCTCGATGGCCGGCGACCTGGAGCTGGATGTGGTGGTCGAAGGCGTGGAGACCGGCGAGCAGATCGAGCTGCTGCGCGAGCTGGGTTGCCGGCTGCTGCAAGGCTATGTCTTCAGCCGCCCGCGCCCGGCGGCGGAGTGGGCGGCCGACGCGCAAGCCGGTTGCGGCACGCTTCCGTAGGTGCGGGGCTTGCCCCGCACGGGCTTCACCGGGACGGCTTCATGCGGGGCGAGCCCCGCATCTACGGGGGCCATTGGCGGCGTCAGCGCTCCGAATGCCCGGTGTCGTCGTACTGGCGCGGGGCGAACAGGTCCGGGCGGATCAGCTCGATGAAGGCGCGCGCCTGCGGCGACAGCACCTTGCCGCGGCGCACCGTCACCCCGTAGCTGCGCTTGGGGAAATAGCGCGCCATCGGCCGGATCGCCAGCCGCTCGCGGTCGCCGTCGTTCAGGCACAGCGCGGTGACGATGGAGATGCCCATGCCCATCGCCACGTACTGCTTGATGACCTCCCAGCCGCCCACTTCCAGCGCCACGGTGTAGGGCACGCGGTGGCGCTGGAACACCAGGTCCACCAGCCGCCAGGTGATCTGCCGCTTCGGCGGCAGGATCAGCGGCCAGGGCGAGAGGTCTTCCAGCGTCAGTTCGGGCTTGCCGGCCAGCGGGTGGCCGTGCGGAACGATCAGCACCTGTTCGAAGTCGTAGACCGGCGCGTAGCTGAGGTCGCCCGGCACGTCCAGCATCGAGCCGACGACGAGGTCGGCGGCATCGCTGCGCAGCAGTTCGGTGCCGTCGGCGCTGATCGCGTCCTGCAGGACGAGCCGTACGTCGGGATGGCGCTGGCGGAATTCTTCGACGATTTTCGGCAGGAGATAGAGGATCGTCGAGGAATTGGCGGCGATCGTCAGCTCACCGGTGTCCAGCCCGCGCACCTTGTCGCGGAAACCGGCTTCCAGCCCGTCCAGGCTCTCCACCAGCGGTTGCGCCATCTCGTACAGCAACTGGCCCTCGCGGCTGGGCACCAGCCGTCGCCCGCTGCGCTCGAACAGCACCACCCCCAGCTCCCGTTCCAGCGCCTGCAACTGCAGGCTCACCGCCGGCTGGCTGACGAAAAGCGCCTCGGCCGCACGCGAGACCGAGCCCAGCCGGACCGTCTGGCAGAACGCGCGCAGTGGCTTGAGCCGGTCGGATTTGTAGGAAAAACGCGGGTTTGCGGGTTTCTTCATGGGCATGGCGAGACACTATTAGCACAATTTATATATTGCATTGCAAAAACTGCATTGCCGAATAATTGATTTCACGGGCACGGTGGAGTCCCCCGACAAACGCAGGGTTCCGCCATGTCCGCCGTCGCCTCCGCCATTCCCGCCACCGCCCACGCCGTTCGCCCGACGCCGGGCATCACCGTGACCGAGCGGCTCGCCGGCCAGTCGGCGCTGCTGCCGGCCGGGGTGCTGGCGCTGCTGGTGTCGCTGCACCGGGCGGTGGAGCCGGAGCGGCAGGCGCGGTTGGCTGCGCGCCGCCAGCGGCAGGCATTCTTCGACGCCGGCGGGCTGCCGGACTTCCGCGCCGACACCGCCGCCATCCGCGAGGGCGACTGGCAGGTGGCGCCGATCCCGGCCGCGTTGCAGGACCGCCGCGTCGAGATCACCGGCCCGACCGATCCGAAGATGGTCATCAACGCGCTGAACTCCGGCGCCAGGGTGTTCATGGCCGACTTTGAGGATTCGACCTCGCCGACCTGGCGCAACCTGCTGGCCGGGCAACAGGCGCTGATCGGCGCGGTGCGCGGCGACCTGAGTTTCGACACCCCCGCCAAGCACTACGCGCTGCGCCCGTATGACGAACAGGCGGTGCTGATCGTGCGCCCGCGCGGCTGGCATCTGGACGAGAAGCACGTGCGTGTGGACGGCCAGCCGATTGCCGGCGGCCTGTTCGATGCGGCCGTGTTCGCCTTCCACAACGCCCGCCCGCTGATGCGCAAGCAGCGCGGCCCGTACTTCTACCTGCCCAAGCTGCAGTCGATGGAGGAGGCTGCGCTGTGGGAAACCGCGCTGTCGCACATCGAGGGCATGCTGGGTCTGCCGCACGGGCAGATCAAGGTGACGGTGCTGATCGAGACGCTGCCGGCGGTGTTCGAGATGGACGAAATCCTGCACGCATTGAAGGACCGCATCGTCGGCCTGAACTGCGGCCGCTGGGACTACATCTTTTCGTACCTGAAGACCTTCCGCCGCCACGCCGACAAGGTGCTGCCCGAGCGCGGCCAGGTGACGATGACCCAGCCGTTCCTGAAGGCGTATTCGGAACTGCTGATCCAGACCTGCCACAAGCGCGGCGCGCATGCGATGGGCGGCATGGCCGCGCAGATCCCGATCAACCACGACGCCGCCGCCAACGAGCAGGCGATGGCGCGGGTGCGTGCGGACAAGCTGCGCGAGGTCAGCGCCGGCCACGACGGCACCTGGGTGGCGCACCCGGCGCTGATCCCGGTGGCGCGCGCGATCTTCGACGAGCACATGCCCGCACCGAACCAGCACAACGTGCTGCGCCGCGACGTGCAGGTCGGCCGCGATGATCTGATCGCCCCGTGCACCGGCACCATCACCCGCGCCGGCTTCGAGAACAACGTCGAGGTGTGCGTGCGCTACATGGCCGCATGGCTGGACGGCAACGGCTGCGTGCCGATCCACAACCTGATGGAAGACGCGGCCACCGCCGAGATCAGCCGCAGCCAGCTGTGGCAGTGGCTGCATGCCGGCAACCAGCACCTGGATGACGGCACCGCGATCGATTTCGCCCTGCTCGACGCCAGCCTGCGCGCACTGCCGGCCCGGCTCGGCGACACCTCGGCGCTGCCCGGCGGCGCCCGCATCGCGCAGGCCATCGCCCTGCTCGACGAACTCAGCCATGCCGACGAACTGGTCGAGTTCCTGACCCTGCCTGCCTATCGGCAGATCGACTGACCCGGCACGCCGTGAAACCGCTCTCGTAGATGCAGGGCTCGCCCCGCATGAGGCCTCACCGGGAAAGCGCCATGCGGGGCAAGCCCCGCATCTACGGACCTTCCCGATGCAGGGATCGAGACAAGCCCCGTCGCGACTCGCGTCGCTCCTACAGAAACCCTTCGCCACCCCAATCCCACTGGAGAACCCCATGAGCAAGCTGCCGACCGCCGAACAGATCCAGCACGACTGGGACAGCAACCCGCGCTGGAAGGGCGTCACCCGCAACTACACCGCCGCCGATGTC
The DNA here is from genome assembly GCA_900078405.1 of uncultured Stenotrophomonas sp. Taxonomy (NCBI): domain Bacteria; kingdom Pseudomonadati; phylum Pseudomonadota; class Gammaproteobacteria; order Lysobacterales; family Lysobacteraceae; genus Stenotrophomonas; species uncultured Stenotrophomonas sp. The sequence goes on from FLTS01000001.1 coordinate 2,830,840, forward strand.
GTGCGCCTGCGCGGCACCGTGCACGTCGAGCATTCGCTGGCCCGGCTGGGTGCGGAGAAGCTGTGGAACTACCTGCACGAAAAGGACTTCGTCAACGCGCTGGGCGCGCTGACCGGCAACCAGGCCATGCAGCAGGTCAAGGCCGGCCTCAACGCCATCTACCTGAGCGGCTGGCAGGTCGCCGCCGACGCCAACCTGGCCGGACAGATGTACCCGGACCAGTCGCTGTACCCGGCCAATTCGGTGCCGCAGGTGGTCCGCCGCATCAACAACGCCCTGTCGCGCTGCGACCAGATCCAATGGATGGAAGGCAAGAATCCGGGCGACGAAGGCTACATCGATTACTACGCGCCCATCGTGGCCGATGCCGAGGCCGGCTTCGGCGGCGTGCTCAACGCCTTCGAGCTGATGAAGGCGATGATCGAGGCCGGCGCGGCCGGCGTGCACTTCGAGGACCAGCTGGCCGCGGTGAAGAAGTGCGGCCACATGGGCGGCAAGGTGCTGGTGCCGACCCGCGAGGCGGTGGAGAAGCTCAACGCCGCGCGGCTGGCTGCCGACGTGTTGGGCGTGCCGACCCTGCTGGTGGCGCGCACCGATGCCGAGGCCGCCGACCTGCTGACCAGCGACATCGACGGCAACGACCAGCCGTTCACCACCGGCGAGCGCACCGTCGAAGGTTTCTTCAAAACCCGCAACGGTCTGGATCAGGCGATCAGCCGTGGCCTGGCCTACGCGCCCTACGCCGACCTGGTGTGGTGCGAGACCGGCAAGCCCGATCTGGAATTCGCGCGCCGGTTCGCCGAGGCCATCCATGCGAAGTACCCGGGCAAGCTGCTGGCCTACAACTGCTCGCCGTCGTTCAACTGGAAGAAGAACCTGGACGACGCCACGATCGCCAAGTTCCAGAAGGAAATAGCGTCCTACGGCTACAAGTTCCAGTTCATCACCCTGGCCGGCTTCCACGCCCTGAACTACTCGATGTTCAACCTGGCCCACGGTTACGCACGCCGGCAGATGAGCGCGTTCGTCGAGCTGCAGGAGGCCGAGTTCGCCGCGGCCGACAAGGGCTTCACCGCGGTCAAGCACCAGCGCGAGGTTGGCACCGGCTATTTCGACGCGGTGACCCAGGCCATCCAGCAGGGCCAGTCCTCGACCACCGCGCTGACCGGCTCCACCGAGGAAGAGCAGTTCCACGGCGACAGGGCGGCCGCCTGAGCGGTCCGTACCGGCCGGGACGGGCGGCCTGCGGGCCGCCCGTTTCCGTACGGAAAATGCGCGTGCAGTTCCCCGGACTGCGATGTACCGCACGCTTTCACCGGTGCTATGCTGCTTGGATGACCTGCGGGAGCGGGAACTACCGGGGCGGCAGGGGCGGGAGATGAACGGCAACGGGGCTGCAATCAGGACGGATGAACACGAACAGAGCGTCGCCGCCACGGCGATGGCCGAGATCGTGCACCCGGTGCTGTCGCCTGCCGAAGCCGCCCTGTTCGCCGAGTTCGGCCACGTGCGCGAGGTTCCGGCCGGGCAGGTGCTGTTCCACAGCGGCGAATTCGGCAGCTCCATGTACGTCATCCGCAGCGGCATCGTCGACCTGGATTTCGGCGAGGACCTGATGGTCAAGTACCTCGGGCCGGGCGAATTCTTCGGCGAACTGGGCCTGCTGATCGGCAACCACCGCCGCGGCGCCGACGCCCAAGCCTCCACCGACGTGGTGCTGCTGGAACTGGGGCACGACGACTTCCAGCGGCTGGTGGACCGCGCCCCGGGCCTGATCGCCTATTTCCTGCGCCGCACCATCATGCGCGTGGTGTCCAACGAACAGGTGCTGATCCGGCAGCTGCGGCACCGCAACCACGACCTCGAAGCGGCGCTGGACAACCTCTACACCACCACCCACCAGCTCAACCACACCGAAGAACTGGTGCGCACCGACGAGCTGACCGGGCTGGACAACCGCCGCGGCCTCACCCTGTACCTGCAGGAATGCCGGCAAACGCGGCGCATGCCGCCGCAGGGCCTGCTGCTGATCGACTGCGACCACTTCAAGCACATCAACGACGAATACGGCCATCTGGTCGGCGACCGCGTGCTGCAGGCAGTCGCCAACATCCTGCGCTCGGTGGTGCAGGTCGACGGGCTGGCCTGCCGGCTGGGCGGCGACGAGTTCTGCCTGCTGGTGCAGGAAGCCGATGCGGAGAAGCTGGCGCACGTGGCCGGTTTCATCCTGCAGGCGGTGCACGGGTTGCTGGAGCGCGCGCAACCGGTGCCGCGCATCTGCCCGGTGAGCATCGGCGCCTGCCTGCTCGACCCGCGCAGCGACTGGAACGACTGGTATGCGCTGGCCGACAGCGCGATGTACGAAGCCAAGCGGCTCGGCGGCAACCGGCTGCAATGGCCGCGGGACTGGCTCGGGGCGAACTGACGTGCTGCCGGAGCTGGCCATGCAGGATGCAGGGGAAACGCCGGCGACTCCCGCGCCGCAGGTGCGCACCCTGCTGCTGACCGACCTGTGCGACTCGGTCGCGCTGGTGGAGAAACTGGGCGATGCCGCCGCCGCCGAACTGTTCCAGCAGCACGACCGTCTGGTGCTGCAACTGCAGCAGCAATGGAAGGGGAGGCTGATCGACCGCTCCGACGGTCTGCTGCTGTTGTTCGAGCGCCCGATCAACGGTCTGGCCTTCGCCATCGACTACCTGCGTGGCCTGCGCGAGCTGGGCCGCGCCCGCGGTCTGGCGCTGCACGCCCGCGCCGGCATGCACGTCGGCGAAGTGCTGACCTGGCACAACAGCGCCGAAGCGGTGCAGGCCGGCGCCAAGTCGCTGGAAGTGGAAGGCCTGGCCAAGCCTCTGGCGGCACGGCTGATGGCGCTGGCGCGGCCGGGGCAGATCCTGCTGTCGGCGGTGGCTGAATCGCTGACCCGGCGCGCGGCGCCGGAGCTGGGCGAGTCCGGCGGACAACTGCTGTGGAAATCGCACGGGCGCTGGCGCTTCAAGGGCGTGCCCACCGCGCAGGAAGTGTTCGAAGCCGGTGTGCCGGGCTTCGCTCCACTGCGCATGCCGCGCAGCTCGCCCAAGGCCCGGCGCGACCTGCCGTTGTGGCGCAGCCCGCTGGCGCTGGTGGCCGAAGCGGCCCTGCTGCTGGCGCTGGGCGTCGGCCTCTGGTTCGCCACCCGGCCGGAACCGGCCATCGCCTTCGCCGAGCGCGACTGGGTGGTGATGGGGGATGTGCGCAACCTGACCGGCAACACCCTGCTGGACGACTCGGTGGCACAGGCGTTCCGCATCAGCCTTGAGCAGTCGCGCCATGTCAACGTGCTCAGCGACATGAAGGCACGCGACACGCTGTCGCGCATGCGGCACGACCCGTTGGCCGCGCGTCTGGACCGCGCGCTCGCATCGGAAGTGGCGCTGCGGGATGGTGCGCGGCTGGTGATCCTGCCGGCGGTGGCGGAGGTGGGTGGCAAGCTGCGCGTGAGCACGGAGATCGTGGACCCGCACACCCAAGCCACGATCCGTTCGGATTTCGTCGATGGCCGTGGTCTGGGATCGTTGCTGTCCTCGGTGGACACGATCACGTCGCGGCTGCGTGGCCATCTGGGTGAAAGCATGGCATCGGTGAAAGCAGCCTCCCAGCCATTGCCGTCGGTCACGACCTCGAACCTGCACGCCTTGCGGGCCTACGCGCTGGGATTACAGGCAACCCGGCAGGGGAAATGGCAACAAGCAATGCAGATGTATGGCGAGGCCACGACCTTGGATCCCGAATTCGCACTTGGCTATCTGGGTGCCGCGCGTGTCATGGTGGCGCGTTCAGAGCGGCCGGCAGCCATGCCTTACCTTGACCGTGCGCTGGCATTGCGACAGCGCCTGCCTGATCGTGAGCGCCTCTATCTGGATGCTTGGGAAGCAGAGTTGCGCATGCCGGCGCAAGCATTGGAGAAATGGCGGCTCATGGCCGATCTCTATCCGGACGACTTTGCCGGTCAGGCCAATACTGCTTGGCACTTGTATGAGGCAAACCGTTTCAACGAGGCGCTGCCCTATGCGCGTGCAGCCGATGTGCCGCAGGACCCGTTGCAAGTGATGGCAGCCAACACGTTTGCGCGTATTCAATTGGCGCGTGGAGAGGTGGAACAAGCGCTGAAGCGCTTGCGCGACATCGAAAATGAAGCGCAGGCCGACCATAAGCGCCGTGTTGCCAATGCGCTGGCGGTGCTTGAACGGCCAGCCGAAGCGATGGCAGCACTTGATGCGATCGAACCCAGCGGGTATCCGGGCATTGATTTCTACCCATTGATCGACCGGGTGTCGCTGGCACTGGATCAAGGCCAGTGGGAGCAGGCTGAAGTGGTTGCGGAGCAGGCGCTGGAAGCCAGCCGTACACAGGATACGTTCTCGTATTTGCAGTTTTGCTTCATCACCGAAGTGGTTGGATGGCGGGCAGGAGCACGGGATCGAAAGTCGAGCCATGCTGGCACGGCACGGATATTGGCGAGCGCGATGGCCGCCCCCGATTGGGACCCGTCGAACCGCGAAGATCTGGCGGTGATGCTGCTGGCCAATGCCTGGCTGGCGCAACGCGAGGGCGATGCCACGCTGGCCGCTTCTGCTCTGTCGCACACCGAAAAGCCGACCTATGAGGGGATATTCGGCGTGTCCTTGGCCGCATTGCAGCGGATTGTGCAGGCGGGCCAGTTGGCGGATGCGAGCCGCCATGATGAAGCTATCGCATTGCTGGCTCCCCATGCAGACGACCTTTATCAATCACGGGTGGCGCTGTATCACCTGCTGGCCGCTTCCGGCCGCCATGCCGAGGCCGAGGTACAGGCGCGCTGGTTGTTGCAACATCGTGGGTTGGCCTATATCGAGGCCAATGCTTCGCAGACCTTGCAACCGCTGAATGTTGCCGATTCGCGGTTGGCGCGGTTGTGGCTGGCCGAGTCGTTGGCTGCCCAAGGCAAGGCTGCCCAAGCCGCGAGCGAAACCAAAGGGTTCCTGCAGCAATGGCCAGCCTCGAGGTTATCTCCTCAGTTGTTGTCCAGAGTCGAAGCGATCTTGTCGGCCTCGAAACAGAAGATCACTGTTTGATTGCCGGCCTTGGTGAGGTGCGCTTGCAACTCAATGCGGGCGGCGGCGATCTCTTCCTTGCTGGCCAACTGGTTGGTGGTCATGCAATAGAACGGATCGTCCGCAGAAGGAGCTTGGGGAGCCAGCGCCTGTGCCGCGTCCACGCCAAGCTCGGCCAATGCGAGGATGGGGTTGGCATTGAAAAGCTCGCGGAACGCATCATCACTGGACAATTTTTCCAGCAGGGTGTCCGCCGTTACTGCATCCAGGCCGGGATGGCCGGCCGCACTGCCCTCGTTGTTAAAGCAATTGTTCATCGTTCCCCCTGTCCGGGTGGGGGGGCGCCAATGGCACCTGACCGGTTTCTTGAGAATGTATGGATATGCTGCGCCCCCTGCGCAGCCAGAGGATCATACCGATGAATGTGCGTCGCTGCGCATGCGTTTTCTTTGAATCGAGAGAGACCCCGCGCTTCGACCTTGTTGGATTGCTGGCTGGTGGCGCGGGCGTTGCCCGCACCCGTTGCTGGCTGGCGTTGGCGCCGCATTTGGAGCAGGAGGTCGAGGTAACGGAAGCGGAGATGGCATGGTTGGGCCGTTTCAGCCCGCAACTCTGGAGTGCAGCAGATACCGTGCCAGAAGACGTGTTGTCGCGCCTGCTGGAAATAGGCTTGCTGGTTTCCGATGAACCTCCGTTCGCGTCGCAGTATGCGGCCGACGAACGTTACCGGGCATTGAACTGGTGGCCGCTGGCTGCGGTCGCACACAAGGCCAGTTGCTGGAGTGGCGTGAACAGTGTGGCCTCGATGCAGCGCTTGGGCATGGATACGGTTGTCGGTCTACTCCGTACTTGTGGCATGCCACCGCCGACGGTGGCCGAGCGCGCGGGCTGTGGCCCGGATATTCCACTGCAGCGGGAAGCACCCGATACGTTGGATGCTCTGCTGGCGCGCCGTACTACTTGCCGCAACTTTGACCCGGAGCGGGTGCTGGAGCAGGCATTGTTCGCGCGAATGCTGGAGCGGGTATTCGCTGCCCAGGACAGCATGATTGCCGGCGATGGCGTTGCGTTCCTGAAAAAGCACTCGCCTTCCGGCGGTGGCCTGCACGCCACCGAGGCCTATCTGCTGGTCCAGCGCGTGCAGGGCATCGCGCCGGGGCTTTATCACTATCGGCCGGTCGATCATGCATTGCGTCCGCTCCCGGCTCCCGGGCTGCAACTAGGTGAGTTCGCATGCAATGCGCTGGCCGGCCAGCACTGGTTCGCGCAGGCGCCGGTGCTGGTGGTGTATGCGCCGCGCATCGCGCGCAGCTACTGGAAGTACCGCAACCACCCCAAGGCGTATCGGGCCTTGATGCTGGATGTCGGCCATCTGTCGCAGACCCTGTATCTGAGCGCGACGGACCTGGGGCTGGGCGCGTTCGTTACCGCGGCGATCAACGAAGTGGAGATCGAGCGTGCCTTCGGCTTGCAGTCGCTGCACGACGGGCCGCTGGCGGTGGGTGGCTTCGGCTGGAGAGCCGGACAGCGCGAAATCGCCGAGTTCGACCCGGCCGGCAAGGTGTGGCCGCAGGGATGATGCCGCCGTGCGGTTCGCCTTCGATCCTCAGTCCGCCTCGAAATCCACCAGCACTGCGCCGTCGCCCACCTGGTCGCCGGCCTTGACCCGGAACCCCTGCACGATGCCGTCGGCCGGCGCCTGCAGGGTGTGCTCCATCTTCATCGCTTCCATCACCAGCAAGGGCGTGCCGCGTGCGACGCGGGTGCCGGGTCCGGCCAGCAGGGCGATGACGCGGCCGGGCATCGGCGCGAGCAGGCCGCCGCCTTCTGTGGAGGGCTGGTCGGCGTCGGCCACCGGATCGTGCAGTTCGAAGCGCAGCGGGCGGTTTTCGCCGAACAGATACAGCGTGCCGTCCGCGACAACGTAGTCGCCACGCAGCAGCCGGTTCTCGGCCTGCAAGGTGAAGTGCCGGCCGTCGGCACGCCCGTTGACGGTGATCGCGTCGCCTTCCAGCTCGACGCGCCAGCCATCGCCATCGGCATGCAGCACGGCGGTGCGCCGTTGCTCACGGTGTTGCAGCAGCAGGCGGCGCGGCGCGCGGCCGCACAGGCGCCAACCATCACCGTGTTCCCAAGGCGAAGTGGCTGCAGGCGCGGCAGCGGTTGGCTGCGTTGCCAGTACCGCCGCCAGTGCCCAGTCGGCCGCGTCGGGGTCGGTATGCCGCACGTCCAGCGCCTCGTGTTCGCGTTCGATCAGTGCGGTGTCGAGATTGGCGCTGCGGAACGAATCGGTCAGCACCAGCCGGCGCAGGAACGCAGCGTTTGTCGTCACGCCGACCACCTGGCACTGCGCCAGCGCCCGCTGCATGCGCCGCAGTGCACTGTCGCGGTCCACGTCGTGGACGATCAGCTTGGCGATCATCGGGTCGTAGTACGGGCTGATCGCATCGCCCTGCTCGACGCCGGCATCCACGCGCACGTGCGCATCGGCGGCCGGCAGGCGCAGGTGGCGCAGGGTGCCGGTGGAGGGCAGGAAGCCGCGGTCGGCGTCCTCGGCGTACAGCCGCGCCTCGATGGCGTGGCCGTGGATGTGCAGCTCGTCCTGGGTTTTCGGCAGCGCCTGCCCGGCGGCCACGCGCAGCTGCCATTCCACCAGGTCGTGGCCGGTGATCATTTCCGTGACCGGGTGTTCGACCTGCAGGCGCGTGTTCATTTCCATGAAATAGAAGCGGCCATCGGGTTCGGCAATGAATTCCACGGTGCCGGCGCCCATGTAGCCGACCGCGCGCGCGGCATCGGTGGCGGCCTTGCCCATCGCCGCACGGCGCTCGGGCGTCATGCCCGGCGCCGGCGCTTCTTCCAGCACCTTCTGGTGGCGGCGCTGCACCGAGCAGTCGCGCTCGAACAGATGGACCACGTTGCCGTGGCCGTCGCCGAATACCTGTATCTCGATATGGCGCGGGCGCTCGACGTACTTCTCCACCAGCACGTGCGCGTTGCCGAATGCCGATTGCGCCTCGCGCTGGCAGCTTGCCAGCGCCGCGTCGAAGTCCGCGCCGGCTTCGACCTTGCGCATGCCCTTGCCGCCGCCGCCGGCACTGGCCTTGATCAGCACCGGGTAGCCGATGGCGTCGGCCTGTGCGCGCAGGAAATCGGTTTCCTGTCGCTCGCCGTGATAACCGGGAGTCAGCGGCACGCCGGCCTGCTGCATCAGTGCCTTGGCCGCGCTCTTGTCGCCCATCGCGTCGATGGCGCTGGCCGGTGGGCCGATGAAGACGATGCCGGCCTCGGCGCAGGCGCGCGCGAAGCCGGCATTCTCGGACAGGAAGCCGTAGCCGGGGTGGATCGCCTGCGCACCACTGCGGCGCGCGGCTTCCAGAATCGCTTCGCCACGCAGATAGCTTTCCGCCGCTGGCGCCGGGCCGATATGGATCGCCTCGTCGGCCAGCCGCACGTGCCGCGCATCGCGGTCGGCATTGGAGTACACCGCCACCGTGGCGATGCCGAGGCGGCGACAGGTGGCAATGACGCGGCAGGCGATTTCGCCGCGGTTGGCGATCAGGATCTTGTCGAACATGGCAGGTCTCCGCTCGCCGTTACATGCGGAACACGCCGAAGCGCGTGTCCTGCGTGGGTGCGTTGAGGCTGGCTGCCAACGCCAGGCCGAGGATGCGGCGGGTGTCGGCCGGGTCGATCACGCCGTCGTCCCATAATCGCGCGCTGGCGTAATAGGGATGGCCCTGCCGCTCGAACTGCTCGCGGATCGGCGCCTTGAACACCTCTTCCTCGTCGGCCGGCCACTGCCCGCCCTTGCCCTCGATGCCGTCGCGCTTGACCGTGGCCAGCACGCTGGCGGCCTGTTCGCCGCCCATGACGGAAATGCGGGCGTTGGGCCACATGAACAGCAGGCGCGGCGAGTACGCGCGCCCGCACATGCCGTAGTTGCCGGCGCCGAACGAGCCGCCGATCACCACCGTGAACTTCGGCACCCGCGCGTTGGCTACCGCCATCACCAGCTTGGCCCCGTCCTTGGCGATGCCGCCGTGCTCGTACTTGCGGCCGACCATGAAGCCGGTGATGTTCTGCAGGAACAGCAGCGGGATGTTGCGCTGGCAGCACAGCTCGATGAAGTGCGCGCCTTTCTGCGCCGATTCCGAAAACAGGATGCCGTTGTTGGCGATGATGCCGACCGGATGGCCATGCACGTGCGCGAAGCCGGTCACCAGCGTATTGCCGTAGCGCGGCTTGAACTCGTCGAAGCGCGAGCCGTCGACGATGCGCATGATTACCTCGCGCACATCGTAGGGCTTTCGCGTATCGGCGGGGATCACGCCGTACAGTTCGCGCGCATCGAACAGCGGCTCCTCGCCGGCCTGCAACGCCACGCCCGGTTCCGGCTTGCGCCAGTTGAGGTTGGCGACGATGGCGCGCACCCGCGCCAGCGCCTGCAGATCGTTGTCGGCCATGTGGTCGGCAACGCCGGAGATGCGCGTGTGCACGTCGGCGCCGCCCAGCTCCTCGGCACTGACCACCTCGCCGGTGGCCGCTTTCACCAGCGGCGGGCCGCCGAGGAAGATCGTGCCCTGTTCCTTGACGATGACGGTCTCGTCGCTCATCGCAGGCACGTAGGCGCCGCCGGCGGTGCATGAACCCATCACGCAGGCGATCTGCGGGATGCCCTGCGCCGACAGGTTGGCCTGGTTGTAGAAGATGCGGCCGAAGTGGTCGCGATCGGGAAACACCTCGTCCTGCAACGGCAGGAATGCACCGCCGGAGTCCACCAGATAGATGCACGGCAGCCGGTTCTGCTGCGCGATTTCCTGCGCACGCAGGTGCTTCTTCACCGTCACCGGGTAGTAGGTGCCACCCTTGACCGTGGCGTCGTTGGCGACGACCAGGCATTCCACGCCGGACACGCGGCCGATGCCGGCGACCATGCCCGCGCCCGGCACCGGGTCGTCGTACATGCCGTGCGCGGCCAGCGGCGCGATTTCGAGGAACGGGCTGCCGGCATCGAGCAGGGCGTCGATGCGCTCGCGCACCAGCAGCTTGCCGCGTGCGACGTGCTTGGCCCGCGCTGCATCGCTGCCGCCACGCGCGGTGGCTTCCAGCGTCGCGCGCAGGTCATCGACCAGCGCCTGCAGCGCCGCGCGGTTGGCCTCGAAGTTCTCGCTGCCGGGTTGCAGCTGGGTTTTCAGTACGGTCATGGAGGTGGTTCCTGAATTGCCAGGCAAGCCTGCACGTGTCACGCGGTGCGCTGGAACAATTCGCGCCCGATCAGCATGCGCCGGATCTCCGACGTCCCTGCGCCGATCTCGTACAACTTGGCATCGCGCCACAAACGCCCGGCCGGGTATTCGTTGATGTAGCCATTGCCGCCGAGGATCTGGATCGCCTGCCCGGCCGCCCACGTCGCCTTCTCGGCCGAATACAGGATCGCGCCGGCTGCATCCTGCCGCGTGGTGCGGCCCTGGTCGCAGGCCTTGGCGACCGCATAGACATAGGCGCGGCAGGCATTCAGGCCGACGTACATGTCGGCGAGCTTGGCCTGGATCAACTGGAACGTGCCGATCGCCTCGCCGAACTGCTTGCGCTCATGCACATACGGCAACACCACGTCCAGCGCCGCCGCCATCAGCCCCAGCGGGCCGCCGGACAGCACCACGCGCTCGTAATCCAGCCCGGACATCAGCACCTTCACGCCGCCGCCGACTTCGCCCAGCACGTTCTCGGCTGGCACTTCGCAGTCCTCGAACACCAGCTCGCAGGTGTTGGACGAGCGCATGCCGAGCTTGTCCAGCTTCTGCGCGGTGGAAAAGCCCTTCATGCCCTTCTCGATGATGAAGGCGGTGATGCCGCGCGAGCCGGCGTTGGCGTCGGTCTTGGCATAGACCACCAGCACGTCGGCGTCGGGGCCATTGGTGATCCACATCTTGTTGCCGTTGAGCACATAACGGTCGCCACGCTTGTCGGCGCGCAGCTTCATCGACACCACGTCCGAACCGGCGCCCGGCTCGCTCATCGCCAGCGCGCCGACGTATTCGCCGCTGCACAGCTTCGGCAGGTATTTGTGCTTCTGCGCCTCGCTGGCGTTCTTGCGCAGCTGGTTGAGGCACAGATTGGAATGCGCGCCATAGGACAGGCCGATGCCGCCGGAGGCACGCGAGATCTCCTCCATCGCCACCACGTGTGCCAGGTAACCCATGCCGGTGCCGCCGTATTCCTCTTCCACGGTCATGCCCAGCAGGCCCTGCTCGCCGAGCTGGCGCCACAGCTGGTTGGGGAAGTGGTTGGCCGTGTCGGCCTCTTCGGCCAATGGTGCGATCTGCGCGGTGGCGAACTGCGCCACGCTCTCGCGCAGCAGGTCGATTTCTTCGCCCAGATCGAAGGACAGGGTGGGGACGTGCATGAAAGCTCCGTTGCGGCATGGCGGGAAGGCGCACCCGGATGGGGGCGACGGCGGGCCGTCGGGGCGGGCGTTCGGGTGCAGCCTAGCGGCTTGCATCAAAAAAGTGAATACTGATTCAAGAATTGAACTGCGAGTCACCCGATGGCCTACAAGCGGTCGCAACTGATGGAACGGCGCCTGGCCGGCAACCGCGAGCGCATCCTTGCCGCCGCGCGCCGGCTGGTCGCTGCCGGCGGCTATCGCAACGCGCCGGTCACCGCCGTGGCCGCCGAGGCCGGGGTGTCCACCGGGCTGATCTACCGGCATTTCCCGTCCAAAGCCGAGCTGTTCGTGGAAGTGCTGACCGCCGCAGTCGAGCACGAACTGCGGATTCTTTCGGCCATCGCCGACGAACCGTTGCCGGCGGCGCAGCGGCTGCAGCGGGCGGTGGCCTCGTTCGTGCGCCGCGCGCTGGCCGGCCCCGGCCTGGCCTACGCTTTCATCGCCGAGCCGGTGGACCCGGAGGTGGAAGCCGAGCGCATCCGCTGCCGGCGGCTGTTCGGCGACGTGTTCAAGCGCATCCTTGGCGATGGCGTGCGCGATGGCACGTTCCCGGCGCAGGACCTGGACGTGGGCGCGGCCTGCATCGTCGGTGCCTTCACCGAGGCGCTGGTCGGACCCACTGCGCCCAGCCGCGACGGCCAGCGCGACGGCGAGCACCTGGTCGAGGCCATCGCCGCGTTCTGCCTGCGCGCGGCCGGCACGTGATCGGTTCGCCCGTTGTGGCCGGTGCCCGGCGCTGGTTTATACTCCGCGAGTAGCTGTGGTCCATCGACTACTCGCCAGGGGTAAGAAGACGTGCGGAATTACGACCTCGAATTTCTGAAGCGGTTCTCCATCGTGATCGGTTTCCTGACCGTCATCGCGATCGGTTTGATCTTCTTCTCCTCATTCCTGCAGGGGACCATCCCGACGGAAGAGTCGGCCAATGCGGTCAAGCGCACCGAGGAGCGCATCGCGCCGGTCGGCGCGGTCTATGCCGGCAGCACCGGCGCCGCGGCGCAGGCCGCCGCCGCCGAAGCCGCCGCAGCCAAGGCTGCCGCCGGTGGTGGCGCCTACGACGGCACGCTGGACGGCAAGGTGATCTTCGACAAGCTCTGCACCGCCTGCCACCTGACCGGCGTGGGCATGGCGCCGACGCTGGACCACGCCCACTGGGACAGCCGCATCGCACAGGGCACCGAAACGCTCTACAAGCACGCCATCGACGGCTACACCGGCCCGGATGGCGGGGTGATGCCACCCAAGGGCGGCAACCCGGGGCTCAGCGAAGAGCAGATCCACGCGACCGTGGACTGGATGCTGGCCAACCTGAAGTAAGCTGCTTCCCCAGCGAAGCCGCGGCGCCGCCTTCCGGGCGGCGCTTCCGTTTCCGTCCCCGCAAAAGTTGCCGCCCATGCGCCGATCCGCCGTCTTCCTCGCCATTGCCGCACTGGCCGCCGTCCCTGCGTACTCCACCGCATCCGACGTGCCACCGCTGCTGCCCGCCATCGGCGCGGTGCAGGGCGGCGGCGACCGCAGCCCGCACGACGGCGAGCGCGTCACCATCGAAGGCATGGTCACGGCCGACCTGCGCGCAGGCTTGGGCGGCGTGTTCGTGCAGGACGCCGGCGATGGCGATGCGGCCACGTCCGACGGTCTGTTCGTGCGGATGGGAGCGGAACCGGCCGCGCGGCCGGGCCAGTGGCTGCGCATCAGCGGCACCGTGCAGGAGCAGCCGGCCGGCAAGGGTGGCGACAGCCTGACCACGTTGCAGGCCGACAAGGTCGTGGCGATCGCCGCGCGCCCGGCGCCGGCGGTGGTCGTGCTGCAGGACGTGCCGGTCAGCTGGGAAGCGCTGGAGGGCATGCAGGTACGCATCGCCGCGCCGCTGACCCTGGCCGGCCAGGACGGGTTGCAGCGTCATGGCGAACTCACCGCCGCCTTCAGTGGCCGCCTGTGGCAGCCCGGCGAGCTGGCGGCTGCCGGCAGCGCCGAACATGCGGCGGTGGTGGCCGACAACCTGCATCGCGGGTTGCGCCTGGACGATGGCAGCAGCAAGCGCAACCCCGGCAGCGTGGCTTACCTGCCGGAAGGCGCGGTGCTGCGCGCCGGCATGCAGTTGCAAGGCATCGAGGGCGTGGTCGACCAGCGTTTCGATGAGGGTTACCGGCTGCAGCTGACCCGTCCGCTGCAACTGCCGGTGCTGGAGCGCCCGCTGCCGCCGCAGGTGGCCGGTGGCCTGCGCATCGCCGCGTTCAACCTCGAGAACTATTTCAACGGCAATGGCCGCGGTGGCGGCTTCCCGACCCTGCGCGGCGCGAAAACGCAGGAACAGCTGCTGGCGCAGCAGGCCAAGCTGGTCGCCACCATCGGTAGCCTCGGTGCCGACGTGGCCGCGCTGATGGAGCTGGAGAACGATGGCTACGGCCCGGATTCGGCCATCGCGCAGCTGGTGCGCGCGCTCAATGCGGCGACCGCTGGTGGCAGTGACTGGCAGTTCGTCGATGCCGGCAAGGGGCCGGGCGACAACCCGATCCGCGTCGGCATCATCTACCGCGCTTCGCGCGTCGCCCCGGTCGGCAAGGCGGCGGTGCTGGAGCGTGAGCCGTTCGGCGAGCGCAGCCGCGTGCCGTTGGCACAGGCCTTCCGCATGGGCCGCAAGGGCAAGCCGTTCGTGGTGGTGGCCAACCATTTCAAGTCCAAGGGCTGCTCCGATGCGACCGGCGCCGACGCCGACCAGAACGACGGCCAGGGCTGCTGGAACGCGACCCGCGTCGAATCGGCACGGCTGTTGAACCAGTGGCTGCAGGGCGACCCGACCGGCAGCGGCAGCCGCGACGCGGTGCTGCTGGGCGACTTCAATGCCTACGCGATGGAAGACCCGATCCGCCGGCTGCACGCCGATGGCTGGCGGGATGCGTTCGAGGTGGCCGGCGTGGCCCGGCCCTACAGCTACGTCTACAGTGGCCAGAGCGGCCGCCTCGACCATGCGCTGCTCAACCCGGGCATGGCGGCAAGGCTGAAGGGCGCAGCCGAATGGCACATCAATGCCAACGAGGCCGATGACATCGGTTATCAGGGCCGCAATCTGCCGGGCCCGTGGCGCAGCTCCGACCACGACCCGCTGCTGCTGGGTTTCGACGAACCGTAGGTGAAGAATGCCCTGCTGCAGCCGGCGCGTGGCTCAGTCGTGGCCATGCCGGCGGCGCAGTGCGTTCCACACGTGGGTGCCGGCCAGCATCAGGCTGCCGGCGACGGTCAGCCCGGTTTCGGCATCGACCAGTGGCCAGCCGAGCGCACCGGCCGCCAGCAATGACAGTCCGCCGCCCGCCAGCCACCACATCGGACTCGGCAGGGGTTGGCGCCGGTGCGTGCGCCACAGCGCGTACCCGGTCACGGGCATGGCCAGGGCGATGAACAACCCGTGCACCCATTCGGCCTCGCTCCAGGCGCCAAACAGCGGCAACAGCGAGGCCAGCAGCGGCAATGCCAGGCAATGCAGCAGGCACAGGCCCGACAAGGCGATGGCCGAGGCGTCAGCCCAGGTGGCGGCATTCTTCATCACTATTTCCATTTTGTTATATAGTAACAAAATAAGGGGTGATGCTTCCGCCGTCAACGAAGCCCGCGTTGCATGGCATGCCCGTGTGCTCGACGGCGAGGTGGAGCCCGGGGCGATCAGCCGGCGCCGCCGCGTGCGATCAATGCGATGGCAATCACCGCCAGCCCCAGCCCGATGCGGTTCCAGCGGCTGGTGTTCTCGCCGAAGACGAAGATGCCGACCAGCGCACCGAGGCAGACCACGCCGATGTTCATGCCGGCGAAGATGGTGGCCGGGCTGTGTGGCAGCGCCTGGTGCGCGCGGACGTAGAACAGGATGTTGCCGAAGTTGAGCACGCCCAGCAGCAGGCCGAAGCCGAGGTTGTGCGCGCGCAACCGGCTGCGGCCGCCGAAGTGGCGTTGCAGCTGCCACCCCAGCATCAGTACGAAGGCGATGGCGAAGCTGGCCAGCAGCGCGGCGGTGGCCGGCGTGCCGGACAGCGCCACCTGCTTGAGCAGCACGTCGATCAGTGCGAAACCCACCCACACCGCCAGCAGCCAGCGCCAGCCGCCGGGCGCGGCGACCGTGGCCTCGCCGCTGCGCGCGCTGACACCGATGATCGCCAGCAGCCCCAGCCCCAGCCCGGCCAGCTTCCAGCCGTTGGCCTGTTCGCCGAACAGCACGAAGGCCGCGCCCAGCGACAACAGCAGCGACAGCCGCTGCGCCACGTCGCTGCGCACGATGCCGGCCTCGCGTACCGCACGCGCCAGCACCAGGAAGATGCCGGGCAGCGCCACCGCCAGCCCGAGCAGCGCCGGCCACGGCGCATGGCCGCCCTGCAGCGATTGCAGCGAGGGCTTGAGCAGCAGCAGCGACAGCGCGCTGGCGGCCAGATAGTTCCAGGTCACTGCCTGGGCGATGTCGATGCCGCGCCGCGGTGCCAGTTTCAGCAGGACCGAAACCAGCACGCTGCAGATCACGCTCGAAACCAGGAAGTGCATCGTGTCGGGGCTACCGTGGGCAGGGGGCGGCGATGAAGCCGCCGGGCGGGGCCGGTATCATGCCCGAATGCAGACTCCCTCATTCCCCACCGAATCGGCGACGCTGGTGCTGGATGGCCCGGCCGGGCCGCTGGAAGTCGCCGTCGACCCGGCCGACGCCGAGGCCGCGGCGCAGTCCGTCGTCGCCGTCATCTGCCACCCGCTGTCCACCGAGGGCGGCAGCATGCATAACAAGGTGGTGACGATGGCCGCGCGCGCGTTGCGCGAGCTGGGCGTGGCCACGGTGCGCTTCAATTTCCGCGGCGTCGGCACCTCGGCCGGCACCTTCGACAATGGCGAAGGCGAGCAGGACGACCTGCGCGCGGTGGCCGCATGGGTGCGCGCGCAGCGCCCGGACTGCACGCTGTGGCTGGCCGGCTTCAGCTTCGGTGCCTATGTCTCGCTGCGCGCCAGCGCCGCGCTGCAACCGCAGGCGCTGATCTCGATCGCGCCGCCGGTGGGGCGCCGCACCTGGGATTTCGACAAGCTGCAGCCGCCGGCGAACTGGCTGGTGGTGCAGGGCGATGCCGACGAAGTGGTCGATGCGCAGGCGGTCCACCAGTGGGTGGAATCGCTGGCCAGACCGCCGCAGCTGGTGCGCATGCCCGACACCAGCCATTTCTTCCATCGCAAGCTGATCGACCTGCGCGGCGCGATCCAGCACGAAGTGCGGCGCTGGCTGCCCGACGGCAGCTGCTGAGCATGGCGGCGATGACCCCCTCGCAGCGCTACGCCGCCGGCGTGGCCCGTGGCGACTGGCGCGACGACCCGGCCCAGCATGCCGCACTGGCCGAGTTGGACCGCATACATGAGGCCCTCGTCGATTCGGAGCAGGATGGCTGGCTGGACCGGCTGTCCGCCTTCTGGAAGAAGCCCGAGGCGGTGCCGGGGCTGTATTTCTGGGGCGGCGTCGGCCGCGGCAAGACCTTCCTCGTCGACCTGTTCTACGACGGCCTGCCGATCAGACAGAAGTACCGCACCCACTTCCATCGTTTCATGCGCGGCATCCACGAGCGGCTGCGCGAACACCAGGGCCAGAGCGATCCGCTGGCGAAGATCGCCCAGGAGTGGCGCAACAACCTGCGCGTGCTGGTGCTGGACGAGTTCTTCGTCACCGACATCGGCGATGCGATGCTGCTGGCGCGCCTGCTCGAACGCCTGTTCGCGGAGGGCGTGACGCTGGTGACCACCTCCAACACCGCGGTGGAGAACCTGTATCTCAACGGCCTGCAGCGTGACAGCTTCCTGCCGGCTATCGCGCTGCTGCAGAAGTATTGTGTGGAGTTGTACGCCGAGGGTACCGAGGACTACCGCATGCGTGCGCTGACCCGTTCGCCGGTGTACCGCGCGCCGCTGGAAGACGACAGTGATGCGTGGCTGGCCGGGCGCTGGAAGGAGTTGAGCGGCGGCGAGGACGCGCGTGCCGGCAACATCGCCATCGAAGGCCGCAAGATTCCGGTGCGCGGGCGCGGCAAGAGCATCGTCTGGTTCGACTTCCCGGCGCTGTGCGAGGGCCCGCGCGGGCCCTCGGACTACATCGAGATCGCGCGCGAGTTCAACACCGTGCTGCTCGGTGGCATTCCGCACTTCGACCGCATGAACGAGGACGCCGCGCGGCGCTTCGTCAACCTGGTCGATGAACTGTACGACCGCCAGGTCAACCTGGTGTGCACCGCACAGGATGCGCCGCCGCTGCTGTATTCCGGCACCCGGCTTGCCGGTGCCTTCGAGCGCACCGCCAGCCGCCTGATCGAGATGCAGAGCGCCGAATATCTGGGCACTGCGCACCGCCATTGAGCGGTACGCCTCGGCGGGTGGGCGTGGTTCCCTGAAATAAATAGCTTGCTATTCAATTTCCCGCGATGTAGATTGCGGGCATGGCCTCCCGCACCGCCGCCGTCGATCCCTCGCTGCTCCGCCTGGACAGGCAGCTCTGCTTCGCGCTGTATTCGGCGAACCTGGCGATGAACAAGCACTACCGGCCGCTGTTGAAGGCGCTGGGCCTGACCTATTCGCAGTATCTGGTGATGCTGGTGCTGTGGGAGCGCGACGCGCTGACCGTCTCGGAGATCGGCGAGCGCCTGTTCCTGGATTCGGCCACGCTGACCCCGCTGCTCAAGCGCTTGCAGACGGCCGGCCTGGTCACCCGCACCCGCGCCCGCGAGGACGAGCGGCAGGTGATCGTCGCGCTCACCGCCGCCGGCCGCGCGCTGCGGCGCAAGGCCGAGCGCATCCCGGAGCAGGTGATGTGCGCGGTTGGCTGCGGGCTGGACGAACTGGCCGCGCTCAAGCGGCAACTGGAAACCCTGCGGCTGAATCTGGAGCAGGGAACCTGAGCCGGCCAGAGCACTTTCTTCCGCCAGACAAATAGCGTGCTATTTGATAGCAAATAATGATTGCCGCCAGTGGCGCCCGGCAACCACTTTCCCAGTGCGCCACCCGAGTACCGGAGAACCATCATGTCGTTGGAAAAAGTTGTCTATACCGCCCAGGCCCACGTCACTGGCGGCCGCCAGGGCCGTGCCCGCGGTGAAACCGGGCTGGAACTCGAACTGAGCACGCCCACCGAACTGGGCGGCGCCGGCGGTGCCGGCACCAACCCCGAGGAACTGTTCGCCGCCGGCTATGCGGCCTGCTTCATCGGCGCGCTGAAGCTGGTGGCCAGCCGCGGAAAAGTGTCGCTGCCGGGCGAGGTCACGATCGACAGCAAGGTCGGCATCGGCCCGCTGGGCGACGGCTTCGGCATCCAGGTGGAGCTGCGCGTGCGCGTGCCCGGCCTTGCCCGCGAGCAGGCGCAGGCACTGGTCGACAAGGCGCACCAGGTGTGCCCGTACTCCAATGCCACCCGCGGCAACATCGACGTGAACCTGGTCGTGCTCGACTGAGCATCGCGGCCGGCCTTCTCCCTTGTCCCGCCCAGGGGCAGGGGAGGTGGGCCAGCCAAACCGGAGATGACCGGGTGCCGGCCCGATGCCGGCGCTCGACCCCATCGGCGGCGATGGTCCGTTCCTGCCTGTGGATGCAACGACGCACCCCCAGTGGAGGAACCGATGAAACACGCATACCCGTCCCCCCGGCGCCTGCCGGCTTCCTCGATGGCGTTCGCCCTGACGCTGCTGGCCGGGTGGCCGGCGCTTGCCGCCGAACCGCTGTGGCCGCAGCCGGCCGGCGTGGCCCCGGCGCAGGCGGCGCAGGTGCAGCACCCCCGGCGCCAGCGCCAGACCGTGCCGAACTTCCGCGCACCCGCGGCCACCGTGTGCAGCGACACGCCACGGATGCGCGAGGTGGCCGATCCACAGCCGCAACCGGCGCGCCGCGAACGCGGTGAGCCGGCACTGGCGGAGAAGGCGTTGGCGGAGAAGGCGTTGCATGACGTGGCGCGGCTGGGAGCCGCCCCATCGCCGCCGGCCCCGCCCGCGCCGATGCCGGCCGCCGCGCTCGATTCGGTGGCAGTCAGCGGCGCCCGTGCCGAGCGCCTGTCGCCACCGCACAGGCCGATGCCGCCGATACGCCGGCAGCAGGCGCCGGTGACCGCCGGCGTGGTCGATGACAACGCCGACTTCGGCGGCTTCCTGCAGTTCCTGCAGCGTCATGCCGAATCGGCGCGGCTGGGGCGCGACGTGACCGTGCGCCAGCGCCTGCGCGTGGTCGATGCGCAGGGCCGGCCGGTACCCGACGCCGAGGTCGCGGTGGCCTCGGCCGATGGCGCACGCATGTGGGCGCGTACCGATGCCGGCGGACAGGCATGGCTGCACCTGAACACCTTCGACGACCGCGATTCGGCCAGCTACCGCGTCGACGTGCGCCGCGATGGCCGGCAGGCGCAGGCACAACTGCGGCGTGGGCAGAAGAACGCGCTGGAAGTAGTGTTGCCGGTGCAGGCGGCACCCGAACGGGCGCGGCTGGACCTGGTGTTCATGGTCGATGCCACCGGCTCGATGGGCGACGAGATCGACAAGCTGCGCGGCTCGCTGCGCGACATCGTGCGTGGCATCGAACAGCTGCCCTCGCGCCCGGACGTGTGCCTCGGACTGGTCACCTACCGCGACCGCGGCGACGACTACTTCGTGCGCAGTTGGGACCTGACCGGCAACGTCGCCGCGTTCCAGCAGGTGCTCGACGGCGTGCGCGCCGGTGGCGGCGGCGACATGCCCGAGGCGATGAACGAAGCCTTCGACCACGCGGTGCAGACGCTGGACTGGCGCGGCCCGGCGACCACGCGCCTGCTGCTGTCGCTGGCCGACGCGCCGCCGCACATGGACTACCCGCAACCGCATTACGACCAGAGCATGCTGGCGGCGCTGGGCGTGAACAGCCATGCCTGGTTCACGCCCAGCGCCGCCAGCATGCGGCGGAAAACCGCAGCATGCTGGCGGCGCTGGGCAAGGGCATCAAGGTGTTCAGCGTGGCCGCCTCGGGGCAGGACCGCACCGGCGAGATCGTGCAGCGGCAGATCGCGCAGTACACCGGCGGGCGTTTCATCTTCCTCACCTACAAGGATGCGGCCGACCCCGGCAGCGGCCCCGGTGGCGAGACCGTGCACGAAGTGTCCAACTACTCGGTGGACACGCTGGACAAGCTGGTGGTGCGGCTGGTGCGCGAGGAGCTGGCGCAGTTGCCGAAGAGGTGAGCGGAGCGCCGGCGTCGTGGCGTTGGCCGAGTGATCCTTCTCCCCGCGGGCGAGTGCCCGAAGGGCGGATGAGGGGGATGGCGTCGATGACAGTGAATCACCGGCTCCGTCTGCCCCCACCCCAGCCCCTCTCCCGCCGGGAGAGGGCCTATGGCAGCTCGATGCTGTTGTCCGGTGCCTGTTCCTTCGCCACCGTCGCCGCCTCTCCGCTGACCCGCATCATCCGCAGCGGCTGGCCGTCGTAGCGGAACTCGAGCGCCGACTGTATCCGGTCCAGGGCCAGCACCTGGGTGCACAGGGACTGCGCATGCTGTTCCAGGATGCGTGCGCGCGCTTCGATCTTCGGCTCGAGTTCGGCTTCGATCTTCTCGGTGCGTTTCTCGATGCGTTCCTCGCCGCCGGTGAGCATGGTCCACAGCACGCCGCGGGTGATGGAGCCCTTGAGCGATTCGGCCGCATCCTGCACGCGCTGGTCGAAGCCCGCGCCGAACAGGTCCTGCTCCCAGCGTCCGCGGCCGATGGTCGAGGCGACGAAGCGCTCGGCGTCCCTGCGCAGGACGCGCACCTTGCGTGAATCGAACTTGCCGGTCAGGGAGCCATAGACGACGTCCAGCACGTCGAAGCTGATCCCCACCGATTCATTGGCGATGCCGGTGACCGCCGGCATCAGCTGGCGCACCCCGGCCTCGAGCACGCGCAGGCGCTGGGCATCGGCGTCGCTGACTGCCTGCATGTGGCCGTCGATGCTCAGCTGGCCGTCGTGGAACACGATTTCGCGCGGGGTGGCGTCGTGCCGGCGCAGCCAGATGCCGCCGCCATCGACCAGCACGTCGTAGTCGGTACCGACTCCACACTGGGTGGAGGACAGTTCCGGTGACTTCAGCGTGTCGGCGCGGGCGGCCAGCGGCAGGGCGAGCAGGGCGGTGGCGAGGGCCAGACGGCGCATGGGATATCCGGGGTCGGGCGGGCGTGGACGCAGCATCGCCGACGGGCATGGCGGTGGCGCCCGCCGGAAGTCATGGCGGTACAAGCGGACGGTTGGATGATGAATGCACAGGGAGTTTTCCCGCTCTTGGATCGGCTTTCTGGGGCTTGACTGCGCAACCGCGGCGGGCGCGCCACCGTGCCCATGCCGGCCCCGACAGGGCGGATCGCTTGTGCCCCAACGGAAGCGCGGTTATCCACAACATTTGGCGTTGACCCGGTCATCTACCCCCACTATCTTGTGGCCCGTCGGTTCCGGGAACTCCCCGGATTGAAAGGGAAGCCGGTCCAAACCCGGCACTGCCCCGCAGCGGTAGGTGGAGACGAGGTCGCGATTTCGCACTGGGGCGGTGGCCCTGGGAAGCGGCGGCCAAGGTGGCCGGGAAACATTCCCGCCGCATCCACGAGTCCGAAGACCTGCCGACAGCCGCGCGATGCACGCCGCGCGGTGCCGGCCGCGGAATCTCCGGGGGGAGATGGCTGGTGCAGCAGGGCCTCCCGCATGGTTTCCATGCCGGTCGCAGGCCGTGCGACACCGCGCTCCCACCCTGTGCTTCCGATGCCATCCGCGCCTGCGAGGGACAGGTGCGGGCCCGTGCATCCCCGCATGGAGACGCCAGATGTCGCAGACCCCGACCGCCGAAGCAGTGGCCGCCACCCCGGCTTTCGACCTCACCCCGCCGCCGACCGCCACCGCCATGAGCGTGGCCAAGCGCAATGGCGGCACCGAGCCGGTGGACCTGAACAAGATCGTGCGCGCCATCCAGCGCTGCTGCGAAGGCCTGCATGCGGTCGATCCGATGCGCGTGGCTACACGCACCATCTCCGGCCTGTACAACGGCGCGACCA
The DNA here is from genome assembly GCA_900078405.1 of uncultured Stenotrophomonas sp. Taxonomy (NCBI): domain Bacteria; kingdom Pseudomonadati; phylum Pseudomonadota; class Gammaproteobacteria; order Lysobacterales; family Lysobacteraceae; genus Stenotrophomonas; species uncultured Stenotrophomonas sp. The sequence continues at coordinate 2,853,383 of FLTS01000001.1, forward strand.
CGCAGGAACTGGATGAACTCTCCATCCGCACCGCGGCGCTGCTGATCGGTGAAGAGCCCGAGTACGGCCGTCTGGCCGCGCGGCTGCTGGCGAATTTCATTGCCAAGGAAGTGTCCGGGCAGGAAATCCACGCGTTCTCGCAGTCGGTGGGCCGCGGCCATGAAGTGGGGCTGATCAACGACCGCCTGCTCGGCTTCGTGCAGACCAACGCGCGCAAGCTCAACGACGCCATCGACCTGTCGCTGGACTTCAACTTCGACTACTTCGGCCTGCGCACGCTGTACGACCGCTACCTGCTGCGCCATCCGCACACGCGCAAGGTCATCGAGACGCCGCAGCAGTTCTTCCTGCGCATCGCCAGCGCGCTCTCCGAGGACGTGCCCGAGGCGCTGGCGCTGTACCAGCGGCTGGGCAGCCTCGACTACCTGCCGTCCAGCCCGACCCTGTTCAACGCCGGCACCTGCCACGAGCAGCTGTCCTCGTGCTTCCTGCTGGATTCGCCGCAGGACTCGCTGGAATCCATCTACGCCAGGTACGGCGACATCGCGCAGCTGTCCAAGTTCAGCGGTGGCATCGGCGTGAGCTACAGCCGCGTGCGCTCGCGCGGCTCGCTGATCAAGTCCACCAACGGCCACTCCAACGGCATCGTGCCGTGGCTGAAGACGCTGGATTCGTCGGTGGCTGCCGTGAACCAGGGCGGAAAGCGCAAGGGCGCGGCCTGCGTGTACCTGGAAACCTGGCACGCCGACATCGAGGATTTCCTCGAACTGCGCGACAACGCCGGCGACGATGCGCGCCGCACCCACAACCTCAACCTCGCCAACTGGGTGCCGGACCTGTTCATGCAGCGGGTGGAGGCCGACCAGGAATGGTCGCTGTTCGACCCGCGCGTGGTGCCGGAATTCACCGACCTGTACGGCGAGGCGTTCGAGCGCGCCTACCTGCAGGCCGAAGCGCAGGGCAAAGCCGCGCGCACCATTCCCGCGCGCAAGCTGTACGCGCGGATGATGCGCACGCTGGCCGAGACCGGCAACGGCTGGATGACCTTCAAGGACAAGTGCAACAAGGCCAGCAACCAGACCCTGCGTGCCGGCAACGTGATCCACCTGTCCAACCTGTGCACCGAGATCCTGGAAGTCACCAGTGCCGAGGAAACGGCGGTGTGCAACCTCGGCTCGATCAACCTCGGCAACCACCTCGACGAGCACGGCGATTTCGATTTCGACAAGCTGGCCGAGACCGTGCGCCTTGCGGTGCGCCAGCTCGACCGGGTGATCGACCTGAACTTCTACCCGATCGAAACCGCACGCCGCGGCAACCTGCGCTGGCGCCCGGTGGGGCTGGGCTGCATGGGCCTGCAGGACGTGTTCTTCCGCCAGCGCCTGCCGTTCGACTCCGACGCCGCGCGCGCGCTGTCGGCGAAGATCGCCGAGGAAATCTATTTCCACGCGCTGGAGACCTCGTGCGAGCTGGCGCAGGAGCGTGGCAGGCATGCCTCGTTCGCCGATACCCGCGCGGCCAGCGGCGCCTTGCAGTTCGACGCCTGGAACGTGATGCCGGCCGACGCCGCGCGCTGGGATGCATTGCGCGAGCGCATCCAGCAGCACGGCCTGCGCAACTCGCTGATGATCGCCATCGCCCCGACTGCGACCATCGCCTCGATCGCCGGCTGCTACGAGTGCGTGGAGCCGCAGGTGTCCAACCTGTTCAAGCGCGAAACCCTGTCCGGCGACTTCCTGCAGATCAACCGCTATCTGGTCGGTGAGCTGAAGCAGCTCGGCCTGTGGACGGCGGAGATGCGCGATGCGATCAAGCTGGCCGACGGCTCGATCCAGAACATCGTGCAGATTCCCGAAGCGCTGCGCACGGTCTACCGCACGGTGTGGGAGTTGCCGATGCGCTCGCTGATCGACATGGCCGCCGCGCGCGGCGCCTTCATCGACCAGTCCGCCTCGCTCAACCTGTTCATGGAAAGCCCGAACATCGGCGCGCTGTCGTCGATGTACATGTACGCATGGAAGCAGGGCATCAAGACCTGCTACTACCTGCGCTCGCGCCCGGCCACCAGGATCGCCAAGACCACCGTGTCCAGCTACACCCCGGCGCAGGCCGTGGCCTGCTCGCTGGAAAACCCGGAGGCCTGCGAGGCATGCCAGTGAGGCAGGAGTGAGTGAAGAGGAGTGAGGAGTGAGAAAGAGCAACCGCAACGGCAATCGCTGGACCTTTCACCTTTCTCCTCTTCGCTTGCGTCGCATGCTTGTCAGCATGCGGCTGGACTCCTCGATCAGCCTGCGTGCGTCGCATGTCTGGTCAGTAGGAAACCAGTGCAGGTTTTCACACAGCGTCAGCAAGGTTTCCACCTCGGATAACGATCCATGCGCTATCGCAAGGAAATGGGCTTTCTCCGCGGAGGTCTCGCGGGTCCAGCCTTCAGCGATGTTGGCGGGGATGGAAACGGCGGCGCGAGTGAATTGACTGCGCATCCCGTAAATCTCTTCGCGCGGGAGCCTGGGCACCAGCCGATATATGGCTAGCGTCAGCTTCATTGCTTTCTGCCAGAGAACAGTTCGTTGGTAATGCATGCTTTTCCGGGGGGGCGAATCCGGCCTCAGCCTCACCTCCCGTGGAAGGCTAAACAATAAGGAATTTTCATATGCCCTTGTCAGCCGATACCGTTGCAGTGGCCACTCTCACTCCTCACTCCTCTTCACTCACTCCTCGTCTCCTCGATCCCGGTTTCGAACTGACCCTGCGCCCGATGCGCTACCCGCAGTTCTATGACATGTATCGAGATGCCATCAAGAACACCTGGACGGTGGACGAGATCAACTTCCAGATCGACATCACCGACCTGCACCACAAGATGTCGCCGGCCGACCGCCACCTGATCCACCGGCTGGTCGCGTTCTTCGCCACCGGCGATTCCATCGTCTCCAACAACTTGGTGCTGAACCTGTACCAGCACCTCAACGCGCCCGAGGCGCGCATGTACCTGTCGCGCCAGCTGTACGAGGAAGCGCTGCACGTGCAGTTCTACCTGACCCTGCTCGACAACTACCTGCCCGACCCGGAAGAGCGCTTCAAGGCCTTCGCCGCGGTGGAGAACATCGAGTCGATCAAGAAGAAGGCCGACTTCTGCTTCAAGTGGATCGACTCGATCCAGGGCCTGAAGCGCATCGAGACGCGCGAGCAGCGCCGCCAGTTCCTGCTCAACCAGATTTGCTTCGCCGCCTGCATCGAGGGCCTGTTCTTCTTCGCCGCCTTCGCCTACGTCTATTACTTCCGCTCGCGCGGGCTGCTGCCGGGGCTGGCCTCGGGCACCAACTGGGTGTTCCGCGACGAGAGCTGCCACATGGAGTTCGCCTTCGAGTGCGTGCGCACCATCCGCACCGAGGAACCGGACCTGTTTGATGTGCGGATGGAACAGCAGGTCCACGACATGCTGGAAGAGGCGATCGAATGCGAGGTGCAGTTCGCCGAGGATGTGCTCTCCGGCGGCGTGGCCGGCATCTCCACCCGTGACATGCGCCAATACCTGCAGCATTGCGCCGACAACCACTTCGTGAAGCTCGGCATGGGCAAGAAGTACAACGTGCGCAACCCGCTGCCGTTCATGGAACTGCAGGACGTGCAGGAGCTGACCAACTTCTTCGAGCGCCGCGTGTCGGCCTACCAGGTCGGCGTGCAGGGCGAGGTCGCCTTCGACATGAACTTCTGAGGCGAGCGGCCGCTGCGGGCTTGCCCCGCAGAGGCCTTCCCGACCATGCTGGTATGGGGCAAGCCCCGTACCTACACCCAGGTGAACACTGCCATGAGCGCCGCCGACACCACCGTCCCGCCCACCGAAGTCCGCATGGCGGAAATCGTCTTCCCCAACCACACCAACCACATGGGCACCCTGTTCGGTGGCCAGGCGCTGGCGTGGATGGACAAGGCCGCCTTCCTTGCCGCCGCCCGCTACTCGCGCCGCACGGTGGTGACCGCGCGCTCGGACCAGGTCGATTTCAAGCTGCCGATCCGGGTCGGGCAGATGGTGGAAACCATCGGCCGGGTGGTGCGGGTCGGCCGCAGCTCGATGCACGTGGAGGTGGAACTGGTCACCGAGGACCTGCTCAGCGGCGCGCGCCAACTGTGCACCAAGGGCACCTTCGTGATGATTGCGCTGGATGCCGAAGGCCACCCGACCGGGGTGCCGGTGCTGCCGCTGCCGCGGGATTGAACCGGGGTGCCGCTTCGGCCCGGCCGCCAAGACGCAGTGATCCACCGGCCCGGTTGATGTGCCGGCCGATGGACGCTGCAATGGCGCACCCCATTGCCGGACCCCCTCTTGCCGTGAGCCTGTTGTTCTCGCCGTTGCAGCTCGGCCCGTTGTCGCTGCCCAACCGCATCGTGATCGCGCCGATGTGCCAGTACGCGGCCGAGGACGGCCGCGCCAGCAGCTGGCACGACCAGCACCTGGGCATGCTGTCGCAGTCCGGCGCCGGCCTGCTGATCCTTGAAGCCACCGCGGTGGCACCGCGCGGGCGCATCAGCTGGGCCGACCTGGGGCTGTGGGACGACGCCACCGAGGTGGCCCTGGGCGAGGTGCTGGCCTCACTGCGGCGCTGGTCGGCCATGCCCATCGGCATCCAGCTGGCCCATGCCGGGCGCAAGGCCTCGACCGCGCGCCCGTGGGAGGGCGGTGCCGCCATCGCCGCGGACCAGCCGAATGGCTGGCAGGTGCTGGCGCCTTCGCCATTGCCGTTCAACGAAGGCGATCCCGTGCCGCAGGCACTGGACGCGGCCGCCATCGACGGCGTGGTGGAAGCGTTCGCCGGGGCCGCCCGGCGCGCGGCACGGCTGGGCCTGGAGCTGATCGAGATCCATGCCGCGCACGGCTACCTGCTGCACCAGTTCCTGTCACCGCTGAGCAACCACCGCGACGACGAATATGGCGGGTCGCTGGAAAACCGCATGCGGCTGCTGTTGCGGGTGTTCGACGCGGTACGCGCCGCAGTGCCGGCGGGCGTTGCGGTGGGCGTGCGAATCTCCGCCACCGACTGGGTGGAAGGCGGCTGGGACGTCGCGCAGAGCATCGCGCTGGCCGGGGCGCTGGACGCGCGTGGCAGCGATTTCATCCACGTTTCCAGCGGCGGGCTCGACCCGCGCCAGCAGATCCCGGTCGGCCCCGGCTACCAGGTGCCGCTGGCCGAGGCGATCAAGGCGCAGGTGCGCACGCCAGTGATTGCCGTGGGCCTGATCACCGAGGCGCGGCAGGCCGAGGCGATCCTTGCCGAAGGCCGCGCCGACGCCATCGGCATCGCCCGCGGCATCCTCTACGACCCGCGCTGGCCGTGGCATGCGGCGGCCGAGCTGGGGGCCAGGGTGGAAGCCGCGCCGCGCTACCGGCGCTGCGAGCCGCACGGCGTGCGCGGGTTGTTCGCGTAGGTGCCGGGCATGCCCGGTACGGGCTGTGCCGGGAAGGCTCCATGCGCGGCAAGCCTCGCATCTACAGGGACACGCGGATGCCGGGCGCGTGGTTATGGTTTCCCCGGAAAATTTCGCCCGCCGCTAGACTCGGCGCGATGCGCCCCGACTACATCCTCACCCTGTCCTGCCCGGATCGCACCGGCATCGTCTACCGCGTCTCCGGCCTGCTGTTCGAGGCCGGTTGCAACATTCTCGACGCACAGCAGTTCGGCGACGAGGAAAGCGGCCGTTTCTTCCTGCGCGTGCATTTCGACATGGCGTCGGCGGACGAGGAGCCGGCAGTGCGCGAGCGCCTGCAACGGCTGGGCGACGACTACGCGATGGACTGGCAACTGCACGACGCGCGGCGCCGCGCGCGCCTGCTGGTGCTGGTCAGCAGGCAAGGGCATTGTCTCAACGACCTGCTGTTCCGCGCGCACAGCCGCCAGCTGCAGGTGGAGGTCGCGGCGGTGGCGTCCAACCACACCGATTTCGCCGCACTGGCCGGGTCCTACGGGATACCGTTCCATCACCTGCCGGTGAGCGCGGACAACCGCGCGCAGCAGGAGCGGCAGATCCTCGATCTCGTCGAGCGCGAGAACATCGACCTGGTGGTGCTGGCGCGCTACATGCAGATCCTCTCGCCGCAGCTGTGCACGGCGCTGGCCGGGCGCGCGATCAACATCCACCACAGCTTCCTGCCCAGCTTCAAGGGCGCCCGGCCGTATCACCAGGCCCATGCGCGAGGCGTGAAGATTATCGGCGCCACGGCGCACTACGTGACCTGCGACCTCGACGAAGGTCCGATCATCGAGCAGGACGTGGCGCGCGTGGACCACGCGATGACCCCGCGTGACCTGGTGCGGCTGGGCAGCGACACCGAGTCGCTGGTGCTGGCCCGCGCGGTGCGCCGCCACGTCGAGCACCGCATCCTGCGCAACGGGCACCGCACGGTGGTGTTCCGGTGATACCGGCTGCCGGTCTGCTGTCCGCCTGCAGGTGGGTGCCGACCGTTGGCCGGTACTGTCGGACAGCCGGCAGTGAGCCCATCGGCGCTTCGCGCCGCCGCCACGACCAACGGTCGGGCGCTACCGGGATACCACAAGGGAAAGAGAGTCCCTGGCGGTATCCCCGCAATCAAAGAACCGCAATCCCGGCAGCGGCGAGCGCCTGCCGCGTGGTTGCGTCGTTGCCCGCATCGACCGGGCGCGTCAGGTCCCAGTGGAAACCCACGCGGAAACCGGCTTCCATCGCATCCTGCGCGCTCCACAGCACGCAGTAGTCGCGCGCCAACCCGCACACGTGCACTTCGGTAATGCCGCGTTCGCGCAGCCAGCCGGCCAGCCCGGTGGCCGGGCGGCCGCCGTCCGGGCCGACGTTTTCGCGGAAGGCGCTGTAGGAATCCACCTGCCGGTTGCTGCCCTTGCGCAGGATCAGGTCGGCGTGGTTCCAGTCCACTTGCGGATGCAGCGCCGCGCCGGTGCTGCCCTGCACGCAGTGGTCCGGCCACAGCGTCTGCGGATGGCCGTGCAGTTCGATCGTCTCGAACGGCGAACGCCCGGCGTGCCGGCTGGCGAACGAGGCATGGTCGATCGGGTGCCAGTCCTGCGTGGCGACGACGGTCGCGTAATGGCGTGACGCCAGCAGCGCGGCGATGCCCGGCACGATGGCGTCGCCTTCGGCGCAGGGCAGCGCGCCGCCGGGCATGAAATCCGGTTGCAGGTCGATGACCAGCAGGGCGGTGTCGTTGCGGTGCATCGCTCAGGTTCCGTGGTGGGGGCGACTACTGTAGCGCCGCCGTGCAGTGCCCGATGCGAGCTTCGTGGGACACATGGTCGCAAGGTCTACACTGCGTCAGGCGCCACCGGAGGGATTCACATGAGCCTCGATCGTCTTGTCCCGATGCAACCCGTCGCGAACATGCCGGAAAGCGTGTCGTTCTACGAGAAGCTGGGCTTCGTCGTTGAAGACCGCAACGACGAGTGGGGGTGGGCCATGTTGCGCTGTGGTGACGTCCGGCTGATGCTCGATCAATCCATCAATCTTCATCCCGGCATTCCCCGGCTGCCGGTTCTCTATCTCTATCCCGAGAACCTCCAGGAGTTCCATCAACGCGCCCGGGACAACGGCTTGGCCGTGCCCGGGCTGGATGGCACTTTCTACGGCATGACCGAATTCCGCATCGAGGACCCGGACGGCAACCGTCTCTGGATCGGCAAGGCCAGGTGACGCCTGACAATTCATTGCATTCAAGCCGGTGCCGCTTCGTGGCACGGGCTGATTCAGGCGACGGACCGCCATGACGCGCCGGAGGCGACGATGATCTCGTGGTGGGAAATGGGTTTGCGGCTGCTGCTGGCGGCCTTGCTGGGCTCGGTGATCGGCATCAACCGCGGGCGCCTGGAGTGGGCGGCCGGGCTGCGCACGCACATGCTGGTGTGCGTGGGCTCGGCGCTGGCGATCATCGTCTCGGCCTTCGGTTTCTTCGACGTGCTGGGCCAGCCCAACATCGTGCTCGATCCTTCGCGCATCGCCGCGCAGGTGGTCAGCGGCGTGGGCTTCCTCGGCGCCGGCACCATCCTGTTCCTGCAGCGCGAGCAGGTGATCCGCGGGCTGACCACGGCGGCGGGGCTGTGGGCGGTGGCGGCGGTCGGCCTGGCCGCTGGCGCCGGCCTGTACGCCGCGGCGGTGATGGCCACGGCGCTGATGTGGGCGATCCTGGCGCTGCTCAAGCCATTGGAACAACGCTACCTGCGCCGCCGCGCGCGCAGCGGCCGCCTGCGCCTGCGGGTGGCCGCCGGCACGCCGCTGGCGCGGGTGGAAGCGGCGGCCGCCGATGCCGGCCTGCCGGTCAAGCGCATCACCCTGCGCCCGCGCGAGCAGGGCGACGACATCGTCGACATCGACTGCGATCCGCCGTTGCCGCGCGCGCAGCTGCTGGCCAAGGTTGGCCTGCATCTTGTCGCTCAGGCCAACCTTGGCCAGCAGCTGCCCGGCAGCCGAGGCGCAGGCCGCGCAGCTGCTGGCCAAGGCCGAACTGCTGGGCGGCGTCGAGGGCGTGGTGTCGGTGGAACTGGCCGGGCCGGCCACCGCCTGAAGTTCCAGCCGCGGAAATCCCGTGGGAGGAGGTCGGCTCCGCGGCTCCGTGCCGGTCCGGCTAGGGGGCGAAATATTCCTCCACCAGTCCCCGGCTTGATCCATGTCAAACAACATGTTGTTGTTTTCATGAATCATGTCCACAACATCTTGTGGATTGAAGGGTCTGTCAATGGAGCCAAGCACTTCCCCGGCCACGGCCGGGCGGCATCTGGTCGATTCGATTTCCTCGGTCGAGGAATACCTGAGCCGCGCCGACTGGCGGGTCAATGCCAACGCCAACCAGGGCTACAGCCAGTAGTTGGCGGTGACCAGCGCGACTGGCGCGTCAACGCCAACGCCAACCAGGGCTATTCGCTGGGCGGGCTGATCCTGAACGCGGCAGGCAAGGTCACCGCCAACTACTGGCTGGAGCGGGTCTACCCGCCGGAGATCGGCCGCGCCCACCGCGAGGCCGACCTGCACATCCACGACCTGGACATGCTCTCCGGCTACTGCGCCGGCTGGTCGCTGCGCACGCTGCTGTACGAAGGCTTCAACGGCGTGCCGAACAAGGTCGAGGCCGGCCCGCCCAAGCACCTGTCCTCGGCGGTGGGGCAGATCGTCAACTTCCTCGGCACCTTGCAGAACGAGTGGGCCGGCGCGCAGGCGTTTTCCTCGTTCGACACCTACATGGCGCCGTTCGTGCGCAAGGACGGGTTGTCCTATGACGACGTGCGCCAGTGCATCCAGGAACTGATCTTCAACCTCAACGTGCCCTCGCGCTGGGGCACGCAGACGCCGTTCACCAACCTCACCTTCGACTGGGTGTGCCCGCAGGACCTGAAGCACCAGACGCCGTTCATCGGCGGCGAGGAAATGCCGTTCACCTACGGCGAGCTGCAGGCGGAGATGGACCTGATCAACCGTGCCTACATCGAGGTGATGAGCGCGGGCGATGCGCGCGGCCGGGTGTTCACCTTCCCGATCCCCACCTACAACATCACCGCCGACTTCCCGTGGGAATCGGAGAACGCGCGGCTGCTGTTCGACATGACCGCCAAGTACGGCCTGCCGTACTTCCAGAACTTCATCAATTCCGAGCTGGACCCGGGGATGATCCGCTCGATGTGCTGCCGTTTGCAGTTGGACCTGCGCGAGCTGCTCAAGCGCGGCAACGGCCTGTTCGGCAGCGCCGAGCAGACCGGCAGCCTCGGCGTGGTGACGATCAACTGCGCGCGGCTGGGCTACCTGCACCGCGGCGATGAGGCCGCGCTGTTCGCGCGGCTGGACGAGCTGCTGGAGCTGGGCCGGCGCAGCCTGGAGATCAAGCGCAGCACCATCCAGCAGCTGATCGACGACGGCCTGTACCCGTACACCAGGCGTTACCTCGGCAGCCTGCGCAACCATTTCTCGACGCTGGGGGTGAATGGCATCAACGAGATGATCCGCAACTTCAGCGGCGATGCGCACGACCTGACCAGCGAGTGGGGCCACGCCTTCGCCCTGCGCCTGCTCGACCACGTGCGGTCGCGCATGACCGGTGGCTTCCTGGAATTCGGTCATGCGCGACCGCACGTGGTCGAGCAGGCGCACGCCCAGGCCGTGCGCCTGCTCGACCACGTGCGCGCGCGAATGGTGGAGTTCCAGGAAGCCACCGGCCAGCTCTACAACCTCGAAGCCACACCGGCCGAAGGCACCACCTACCGCTTCGCCAAGGAGGACCGCCGTCGCTGGCCGGACATCCTGCAGGCCGGCAGCGCCGACAAGCCGTACTACACCAACTCCTCGCAGTTGCCGGTGGGTTTCACCGACGACCCGTTCGAGGCGCTGGAACGGCAGGAAGCGCTGCAGGCCAAGTACACCGGCGGCACCGTGCTGCACCTGTACATGGGCGAGCGCATTTCCAGCGGCGACGCCTGCCGCGAGCTGGTACGGCGCGCATTGAGCCGCTTCCGCCTGCCGTACATCACCGTCACCCCCACCTTTTCGATCTGCCCGGTGCACGGCTACCTGGCGGGCGAGCACGAATTCTGCCCGCGCTGCGACGAGCGGCTGCTGGCGGAAACCCGGGCGGCTGCCATGTCGCCCATCACCGATGACGTCACGTCCCACGAGGAGACAACCGCATGAATACCAACGCCCTTCCCGCAACTCCCGCCGCCACCGCGCCGCTGCGCGACGAAGACCGCCAGCGCTGCGAAGTGTGGACGCGGGTGATGGGCTACCACCGCCCGGTGTCCAGCTTCAACATCGGCAAGCAGGGCGAGCACGCGCAGCGGCGCTTCTTCAGCGAAACCCCGGTGCGCAGGGCCGCATGATCCGCGTCGGTGGAATGACGCCGCTGACCAGCATCGACTTTCCCGGCGGGCTGGCGGCGGTGTTGTTCCTGCAGGGCTGCCCGTGGCGCTGCGGCTACTGCCACAACCCGGAGCTGCTGCCGGCGCGTGGGCCGGTCGAGCTGGAGTGGACGCAGGTCGAGGCCTTCCTGCGCCGCCGCCGCGGGCTGCTCGACGCGGTGGTGTTCTCCGGCGGCGAGCCGACCGCGCAGGCCGCGTTGCCGGAAGCCATCGCGCGGGTGAAAGCGATGGGTTACCGGATCGGCCTGCACAGCGGCGGCATGTATCCGGCGCGGCTGCGCCGGGTACTGCCGCAGCTGGACTGGATCGGACTGGACATCAAGGCGCCCGCCGAACACCACGATGCGGTGACCGGCCGCCGTGGCAGCGCCGGCCCGGTGGGCGAAGCGCTGGACGCGGTGCTGGCCAGCGGCGTGGCCTACGAATGCCGTACCACCTGGCACCCGACGCTGTTTCCGGTACAGGCGCTGTACCGCCTGGCCGAAGGGCTGGTTGCGCGTGGCGTGGCGCATTGGGCATTGCAGGAATGCCGCGAACAAGGACGCGCCCGCATCGCCGAGGGCGAGATGGACCTGCATCGCCTGGGAGCGGGGTTTGCCAGCTTCTGCTTTCGCCGTGGGTGAGCCCGTGGCGATGATGAAGCGCGCCGCCGCAATGCACGGCGGCGCGTTCGCACATCACGCGGCAACCACCTCGCGGCGCATCTCCCGCGCCGCCTCGACCAGCGCCGTCAGTGCCGCCCGGGTTTCCGCCCAGCCGCGGGTCTTCAGGCCGCAGTCCGGGTTCACCCACAGCTTCTGCGCCGGCAGCACTTCGGTGGCTTTGCGCAGCAAATCCACCATCTCGCTGCGGTCGGGCACGCGCGGCGAGTGGATGTCGTAGACGCCGGGGCCGACCTGGTTGGGGTAGTCGAAGCGCGCGAACGCATCGAGCAGTTCCATCCGCGAGCGCGAGGTTTCGATCGAGATCACGTCCGCGTCCAGCGCCGCCACCGAGTCGATGATGTCGTTGAACTGTGCGTAGCACATGTGGGTGTGGATCTGGGTGGCGTCACCCACGCCGCTGGCGCTGATGCGGAAGGCCTCCACCGCCCAGCCGAGGTAGGCCGGCCATTGCGCGCGGCGCAGCGGCAGGCCTTCGCGAATGGCCGGCTCGTCGATCTGGATCGCGGCGATGCCGGCCGCCTCCAGGTCGTTGACCTCGTCGCGCAGTGCCAGCGCGATCTGCCGGCAGGTCTGCGCGCGCTCCTGGTCGTCGCGCGCCCGGCGCCCATGACCGTGGGCTGGTCGTCGCGCACGAACGACCATTGCAGGATGGTGACCGGACCGGTCAGCATGCCCTTGACAGGCTTGTCGGTCAGGGACTGGGCGTACGACGACCAGCCCACGGTCATGGGCGCCGGGCGCGCCACGTCGCCAAAAATGATCGGCGGCTTGACGCAGCGCGACCCGTAGCTCTGCACCCAGCCATTGCCGGTGAAGACGAAGCCGTCGAGCTGCTCGCCAAAGTATTCGACCATGTCGTTGCGCTCGAACTCGCCGTGCACCAGCACGTCCAACCCGATCCGCTCCTGCTCGCGCACACACTGCTCGGTCTGCCGTTCGAGGAAGGTCTCGTAGTCGGCATCGGCAAGCTTGCCGGCCTTGTTGCGGGCACGTGCCTCGCGTACTTCCAGGGTCTGCGGGAACGAGCCGATGGTGGTGGTGGGGAAGGGCGGCAGGCGCAACGCCGCCGCCTGCAACGGCAGGCGCCGTGCGTGCGGGGTGGCGCGGGTGGCGTCGGCGGCGGTGAGCGCGGCCACCCGCACCTTGACCGCGGCGTTGTGCACACGTGGCGAGCGCCGCCGGGCTTCCACCGCCTCGCGCGCCTGCGCCAGCGCGGCCCCGGTGCCGGGGTGGCCGTCGAGCGCATCGGCCAGCAGCCGCAACTCGTCGAGCTTCTGCCGCGAGAACGCCAGCCAGCCGCGCAGTTCCGCGTCGAGCTTCTTTTCCAGCGCCAGATCGACCGGGCAGTGCAGCAGCGAGCACGACGGTGCCAGCCACAGCGGACCGTCGCCGCGGTGGCCGCGCGCATAACGGGCGAGGATCAGCGCGTTGTCCAGCGGGTTGCGCCAGATGTTGCGGCCGTCCACCAGCCCCAGCGACAGCACGCGCCCGGCCGGCAGCGCACGCAGCACCGCGTCGAGTTGCTCCGGTGCGCGTACCAGATCGACGTGCAGGCCCTGCACCGGCAGCGTGGCGGCCAGCGCGAGGTTGTCGTCGAGCGCGCCGAAATAGGTGGCCAGCAGGATGTCCGGGTGCGCTACCCCGGCCAGATGGGCGTAGGCGCGCTCGAACGCGGCGCGCGCGGCGTCGTCCAGATCCTGCACCAGCACCGGCTCGTCCAGCTGCACCCATTGCGCGCCGGCGTCCTTCAACGCCGCCAGCAACTGCACGTAGACCGGCAGCAGTGCGTCGAGCAGGTCCAGCGGGTGGCTGCCGTCGGTGGTCTTGGACAGCAGCAGGAAACTCACCGGCCCGAGCAGCACGGGACGGGTTTCAATGCCCAGCGCTCTGGCCTCGCGGTACTCGGCCAGCGGTTTGTCACCGCGCAAAGCGAAGCGCTGGCCGGCGTGCAGTTCCGGCACCAGATAGTGGTAGTTGGTGTCGAACCACTTGGTCATTTCCAGCGCGTGCAGGTCGATGCCGGGCTTCTGCAGGCCTCGCGCCATCGCGAAGTAGGCAGCCAGCGGATCGCGTTCGGCCAGCGCGCGGTAGCGCCCGGGAATGGCGTCGAACAGGAACGCGGTGTCGAGCACGTGGTCGTACAGCGAGAAGTCGTTGCTCGGCGGCAGGTCCACGCCGGCCTCGCGTTGCAGCCGCCAGTGGCGCGCGCGCAGTCCGGCGGCGGTGGCCTGCAGTTGCGCGGCATCGCTTTCGCCGCGCCAGTGGCTTTCCAGCGCGCGCTTGAGTTCGCGGCGCGCGCCGATGCGGGGAAACCCCAGGTTGGTAACGCTAGTCATGACACTTTCCTCATTGCATGGGCATTGAGGAACGAAGGAACCGCACGGTGCCGCCGCGGCCACCGGGCCGCGCCACCACCACGCCAGCGACCTTCGCCCCCGCGGGCGAACCGGGTTCCGTGGCGGAGGCAGGCGGGGCCATGCATGCCGGCAGGCACGCGCGGTCCGGCCGCCTCCCCGCGGAGACGCCAGGTCGAAACAGGAGGCGGCGCGCCTCCCGGCCCAGGCCGGTATTCGGGCTGATGGACGTGGACGCGGCTGCGTCCACCTGGTGGCCGTCGCTTCCCGGGCGTTGCGGCCCAGTGCTGATTTGACGGCGGTCGTTTCCATTCACCGCTGCGGGGCAGCTCCGGAATGGCGGGCCTTGCGGGCGCGCTTCACCGGATTCCCGTTTAATTCAATCCCTTCATCCGAATGAAGCGATGAATGCCTTTGGCGCACACACGATAGGCGTGCACCCGCCGCCGGTCAAGGGCAAGCGTGTCGGGGCCGGGAGCGGCCCGGTTCAGGCGCTTCGTTTACCCTTGGCGTCCCCCGCGCCAGCCGGGGCCGACTTCCCCACGGACACGTTTCGCCTTGCAGCCGCTCCACGACCCGCGCTACGCCGCCTCCCTGCGCCTTTCGGTGGCGCCGATGATGGATTGGACCGACTCGCATTGCCGGGTCTTCCACCGCATCCTCGCGCCCGGCGCGCGGCTGTATACCGAGATGGTGCACGCCAATGCGGTGATCCACGGCGACCGCCGGCGCCTGCTCGGCTTCGATGCCGCCGAGCACCCGCTGGCGCTGCAGCTGGGCGGGAGCGAGCCGGCGCTGCTGGCGCAGGCCGCACGCATCGCTGCCGACTGGGGCTATGACGAGGTCAATCTCAACTGCGGCTGCCCGTCCGACCGGGTGCAGGCCGGGCGCTTCGGCGCCTGCCTGATGCGTGAGCCGGAACTGGTGGGCGAGTGCGTGGCGGCGATGGTCGCGGCGGTGGACATCCCGGTCACGGTGAAATGCCGCTTGGGCGTGGACGGGGACAACGACTACGCCGCCTTCGCCGCCTTCGTCGACCGGCAGGTGCAGGCCGGGGCGGCGATGGTCGTCGTGCATGCGCGCAATGCGTGGCTGAAGGGGCTGTCGCCGAAGGAAAACCGCGAAATACCGCCGCTGCGCTACGACTGGGCGCAGCGCCTCAAGCGCGAGCGCCCGGCGTTGCCGGTGGTGCTCAATGGCGGTCTCGCCACGGTGGAGCTGGCGCAGGCGCAGATGGCGCATGTCGACGGAGTGATGCTTGGCCGTGCCGCCTACCACGACCCCTACGTGCTGCACGCGCTGGAAGCGGCACAGACCGGCACGCCGCTGCGCAGCCGCGAGGACCTGCTGGAGCAATTGCGCCCGTATGTGGAAGTGCAGCTGCGGCGCGGGCTGGCGCTCAAGCACATCACCCGGCACCTGCTTGGGCTGTACCACGGCCAGCCGGGGGGGCGCGGCTTCCGCCAGGTGCTCAGCGAAGGGGCGCACCGCCCCGGTGCCGACTGGTCACTGCTCGAGCAGGCGATGCAGGTGACCCGGGAACAGGCCGAACGCGTCGCGGCAAGCTGAATGGGGCCCGACGAGGGGCGGCCAAGGCGACGTTTCGCGGGCAGGGTTCATATCGGATTCACCCCTAAAAATCAAGAATTTGCGGCAGTTTGGCAGGGCTCGAACGGTTCCCGGTGGACTCCTGCCTTCACGCATTTTGAACGTTCCGTCGCAGTCCGATAGGATCACCCCATGCTTCCGCTTCCGCGTCATCTTCCGCTCGTAGTCGCCGCCGTGGCGCTGGCCGTCGTGGCCGCGACGCCGGTGTCCGCGCAGGAGGCGCGCAAGGAACCAACGGACCTCGGCATGCGCATGGCCGCGCCGCGCGTGCCGGCGCAGAACAGCGAGCGGCCGCAGCCGCGTTCCTCGCTGTCCGATTCCGTGCGCCGCGTGCAGCGCGAAACCGGCGGCCGCATCCTCGGCGCCGAGCGGGTGCCCTACGACGGGCGCGACATCAACCGCGTGAAGTACATGGACGACCGCGGCCGGGTCCGCTACATGGACGACGAGGCCCCCGCCGCGCGCATGCGGGGCCCGGGCGGCCCGGTACAGGGCCGCGCGCGGTCACCACGCGCCGATAACTCCTGAACTGGCATAGTCGCCGTACCGCAATCTGCTCAATACACCCGGCACCGAGCCGGCCAAAGCAATCAGGGAGAGTTCATGCGTATCCTTCTGGTCGAAGACGAAGCCCCGCTGCGCGAGACCCTGGCAGCCCGGCTCAAGCGCGAAGGCTTTGCCGTCGATGCCGCGCAGGACGGCGAGGAAGGCCTGTACATGGGCCGCGAGGTGCCGTTCGACGTCGGCATCATCGACCTCGGCCTGCCGAAGATGTCGGGCATGGAGCTGATCAAGGCGCTGCGCGACGAGGGCAAGAAGTTCCCGGTGCTGATCCTGACCGCGCGTTCGAGCTGGCAGGACAAGGTCGAAGGCCTCAAGCAGGGCGCCGACGATTACCTGGTCAAGCCGTTCCACGTCGAGGAGCTGCTGGCCCGCGTCAACGCGCTGCTGCGCCGCGCCGCCGGCTGGAGCAAGCCGACGCTGGAATGCGGCCCGGTGGCGCTGGACCTGGCCGCGCAGACGGTCAGCGTCGGTGGCAGCAACGTGGACCTGACCAGCTACGAGTACAAGGTGCTCGAATACCTGATGATGCATGCCGGCGAGCTGGTGTCGAAGGCCGACCTGACCGAGCACATCTACCAGCAGGATTTCGACCGCGACTCGAACGTGCTGGAAGTGTTCATCGGCCGCCTGCGCAAGAAGCTGGACCCGGACGGCGAGTTGAAGCCGATCGAGACCGTGCGTGGCCGCGGCTACCGCTTCGCGATCCCGCGCAACCACGAAGGCTGATCCGCCGCATCGCGCCCCTGCAATGGTCTTCGGCCGTCTCTGGTTCTTCCGGCGCTGGCGGCCGCGTTCGCTGCAGGCGCGCCAGCTGCTGTCCGCGTCGGTCGGCCTGGTCGCCTTCCTGGCATTGGCCGGCTACGCGCTGGACGCCTCGTTCGGCCAGGCCGCGCGCGACAACCTCAGCGAACGCCTGAAGAACTACGCCACCGCCTACGCCGGCGGCATCGACTTCACCCGCGACCGTTCGCTGTACATCCGCGAGCAACCGCCGGACCCGCGCTTCGACGTGCCCGGCAGCGGCCTGTACCTGCAGGTGGTGATGTCCGGCGGCCACGGCAACTCGCTTTCCGCCGAAGGACCGATCCTGCCCGAGGTCGGCGCGCGCATGCTGCGGCCACGGCAGGAAATATTCGAAGGCCCGCTGCCGATCACCCAGATCGACGGCAGCCCCGGCGAGGTCTACCGCTACGGCATCGGGCTGGTGTGGGGCGGCGACGGCGGGCCGGAGGCCGAGTTCCCGTACACCATCTACGTGCTGGAGGATTCGCGCGCGCTGGGCAAGCAGCTGCGCGTATTCCGCAACGCGGTGTGGTTCTGGCTGGGCGTCACCGGCCTGATCCTGCTGCTGCTGCAGACGCTGGTGCTGCAATGGAGCCTGCGCCCGCTCAAGCACGTCATCAACGAACTGACCCGGGTGCAGCGCGGCGAGCGTGAGCGCATGAGCGAGATGCACCCGCGCGAACTGGAACCGCTGACCGACAGCATCAACGCCTTCATCGAGAGCGAGCGCGAGAACCTTGAGCGCCAGCGCAACACCCTGGCCGACTTGGCGCACAGCCTGAAGACGCCGATCGCGGTGCTGCGCACGCAGCTCGACGGCGGCGCCGACGAAACCGCGCTGCGCGAGGAACTGGACGTGCAGCTGCAGCGCATGAACAACCTGGTGTCCTACCAGTTGGCGCGCGCCGCCTCGTCCGGGCACAAGCTGTTCTCCGCGCCGGTGCCGATCGAGGCCAGCGCCGAGGAAATCGTGCGCGGGCTGGAAAAGGTCTATGCCGCCAAGGGCGTGCTGTGCGAGTTCGAGCTGGAGCCGGGCGTCAAGTTCTACGGCGAGGCCGGCGACCTGCAGGAGCTGCTCGGCAACCTGCTGGAGAACGCCTTCAAGTGGGCCAGGCGCCGGGTGCTGCTGACCGCGCGGCCGATCGCGTGCGCGCCGGGGCGCCGCGCCGGGCTTGAATTGGCAGTCGACGATGACGGCCCGGGCATTGCCGAAGACAACATCGCCAAGGTGCTGCAGCGTGGCGTGCGTGGTGATGAGCGCGTGCAGGGCCACGGCATCGGCCTGTCGATCGTGCAGGACCTGATCAAGGACTACCGCGGCGAGCTGCAGGTCAAGCGCTCGACGGAACTGGGCGGCGCGCGCTTTGAAGTGAAGCTGCCGTCGGGCCTGTGAGGGCGCTGCAGGAGGCGACGCGAGTCGCGATCTGACTTCAACGGGAAAGCCCGGTCGCGGCTCGCGTCGCTTCTACAGGGGACCATGCATCGGGGTGGGAGTCCCGGCAAACGGCGACGGCCCGTAGAACCGCCGCAGGTGCGCGGCCACCGCCGGCATCTCCCGTTCCAGCAGGTGCGGCGCGGAGAAGTGGTATTCGCTGGCCACCGCGAAGAATTCCTCCGGCGCCTCGGCGGCATAGGGGTCGATGGCGGTGTCGCGGCCGGCATCCACCCGTGTGCAGAAGGCATCGAAGCATTGCTGGAAATCGCGCGCCCATTGCCGCTGCCAGTCGCGCGGCAGCGGCGGGGTGCCGTCCATCGCGCCGTCGAGCACGTCGATCTTGTGCGCCATCTCGTGCACCGCCACGCAGAAACCGGCCTGCGGGTCGGCGATGTCGGCCTGCACGTCGGCCCATGACAGCAGCAGCGGGCCGCTGTCCCAGGCTTCGCCGATCAGTTCGTCGTCCCATTCGTGCAGCACGCCGGCGGCATCGGTGTGGCTGCGGCGCACGCGGAAGGCGTCCGGGTACACCACCAGCTCCGACCAGCCATGCAGGCCTTCGCGGCCGAATTCGAGCAACGGCAGGCAGCACAGCGCGGCCAGCAGCAGGCGCTGCGCATCATCCAGCTCCAGCCCTGCGACCGGGGTGATGGCCTTGCGCTGCAGGAACAGCAGCACCAGCCCGTGCAGCCGTGCGGTACGTACGTCGTCCAGCGCCCGCAGCCACGGGCAATCCCGGCAGACCTGCTGCCAGAGCGCGTCGTCCAGTTGGGCGGGCGTGCGCCGCCAGCGGCGCAGGAACGACTGGATCAGCGGAACATCCCCGGCAGCAGCCGGTGCCACTTCGGCGCACGCAGGCGCGGGATCACCTCTTCGTCGCTGCCACCACCGGCCTGTTGCGGCGGCGTGGACGGCACGGCGTGCTTGGCCGGCGGCGGGGTGTTGGCCAGGTTCACCGATGCGGCAGGTGCCGCCACCCGCTCCACTTCACCGGGCGCGTAGCTGCAGCCGCCGGATGCCGGGATGTCGAATGCGTCCGCGGCATGCGCGGCTGTGGCCAGAGGAGCCAGCAGCAGGATCAGGCAATGGGCGGTACGGCGCATCGTCGTTGTCCGGGAGCGGTCGAGCTGCCGATTCTAGCCTGCTTTTTCCGCCGACCCGGTAGGGGGCGCCGGCGGCTTCCCGCATAATCTGCCGCTCTGCCGGGAGGAAAAAGTTGCCGTGGACGACCGCGAGCTGTTGGCCAAACTGGGGGCGGGCGCCCTGTCCGGCGACGCGCTGGCGCGCGAACTGGGCCAGACCCGGGCCGCGATATGGAAGCGGATACAGGGCTTGCGCGCGGCCGGGGTGGCGATAGAAGGCCGTGCCGGCGATGGCTACCGGGGCGGCGTAGCCGACACTGAAATGCACCGCGTCTTCAACTGCGGCATCGGCATGGTGATCGTGGTCGATGCCGCGCTTGAAGACGCGGTGCATTTCAGTGTCGGCTACGCCGCCCTGCTGCTGCAGCCACTGGAACTGCTGGACCGCGAATGCATCATGGCGCAGTTGGATCCGGCCGTGGCCGCTGCGCTGGCGGGGCTGGAAATCGGCTGGACGCTGGGCTCGACCAACAGTGAATTGCTGCGGCGCAGCGCACCTTTGCGCGGCACCGAGGCATTGCTGGCCGAACGCCAGACCGGTGGACGCGGCCGGCGCGGCCGGCAATGGGCCTCGCCGCTGGCCGCGAACATCTACCTGTCGTTGTCGCGTGCGTTTGCCGGTGGCCTGTCGCGCATGGGCGGGCTGAGCCTGGCCGCGGGGGTGGCGGTGGGCGAGGCGCTGCAGGCACTGGGCATCGCCGGGGTCGGCCTGAAATGGCCCAACGACCTGCTGGTCGATGGCCGCAAGCTGGGTGGCCTGCTGGTGGAAGGTGGTGGCGAATTCGCCGGGCCGGCGCGGGCGGTGATCGGGCTGGGCCTGAACGTGCGCATGCCGGCGGCAGTGGCGCCGGCCATCGGGCAGCCGTGGACCGACCTGGACACGCTGGCCGGCGCGCCGGTGTCGCGCAACACGGTCGTGGCGGTCCTGCTGTCGCACCTGCTGCCGGCACTGGACCAGTTCGAGGACGAGGGGCTGGCGCCGTTCCTGCCCCGCTACGCCGCGCTGGACGTGCTGGCCGGCCGCCACGTGCGGGTGGAAGAGGGCGGCGTCCTGCACGAAGGTAGTGCCCGCGGCTTGGCCGAGGACGGCGCGTTGCGGGTATGCATCGAGGGCGCCGAGCGCCATTTCCATGCCGGCGAAGTCAGCGTGAGGGCGCAATGAGCGACTGGTTGTTCGATCTGGGCAATTCCCGTTTCAAGTTCGCGCCGTTGGCCGGGGAGGCTGCCGGCGACGTGCAGGCCTGGGCGCATGGCGCCGAGGCGATGACCACCGCGGCGCTGGAGGCTCTGCCGCAGGGCGATACCGCCTGGGTGGCCAGCGTCGCCGCGCCGGCGCTGACCGTGACAGTGATGGCGCTGCTGCGCGAACGCTTCGCGCAGGTGCGCGTGGCCCGCACCCTGCCCGAATGCGCCGGGGTGAAGATCGCCTATGCGCGCCCGGAGAAATTCGGTGTCGACCGCTTCCTCGCCCTGCTGGCCGCCGCACGCATGCGCCAGCCGGTGCTGGTGGTCGGCGTCGGCACCGCGCTGACCATCGACCTGATGGATGCCGGCGGCCTGCACCGCGGCGGCCGCATCGGCGCTTCGCCCACCACCATGCGCGAGGCGCTGCATGCGCGTGCGGTGCAGTTGCCGGCCAGCGGCGGCGACTATGCGGAGTTCGCCAACGACACCGCCGATGCATTGGCGTCGGGCTGCGACGGCGCGGCGGTGGCGCTGGTCGAGCGCAGCCTGCGCCTTGGCGCCGCCGAGCTGGGGGTCGAGCCGGTGCTGTGGGTGCATGGCGGCGGCGCCGCGCCGCTGCTGCCCTTGCTGCCGGGCGCCGAACACCGGCCGGCGCTGGTGCTGGACGGCCTGGCGCGCTGGGCGCTGCACCAAAGCGCCGCGGGAGGCTAGGATCGGCCCATGCTGAATCGCTTCCTGATCGTCGTGCTGGCCATCCTCAACGTTGGTGTCGCCCTGTGGTGGATGGCGCCGCGCGCGCCCGAACCGCTGCCGCCCGAGCCGGCCGAAACCGGCGTGGCGAGACTGGAACTGGTGTCGCCGGAGGTGCTTCAGGCCGCCGCCGCTGCTGCCGTGCCCCCCGCGGCGGAGGCCGCCGATCCACCGGCCGCCGCCGCGGATACCAGCACCGAGCGCTGCCTCAGCCTTGGCCCGTTCACGGACAAGGCGCAGGCACAGGCGGCGGTGGCGACGCTGGGCGCGGACCTGCTGCGCTCGCACCTGCGCGAAGTGCCGCCGAGGGCGGCCAGCAGCTACCGGGTCATCCTGCCGCCCGCGGCCACCCGCGAGGAGGC